>JAIQFU010000478.1 GCA_020073115.1 Terriglobia bacterium | reverse complement strand
ATGGAGCCGCACGGACGCGTTTTCTGGCGCACCGTGGTTTACACGTATTCCAACTACCGCGATGCCGAGAGGAAGGCGGAGCGGGTCAATGGCAAGTGGCCGGCCCTGCGGGCCGAGGTCTTTACGCCCAAGGGAAGGAACCGCCCGCCGTACATGGTGGCTCTCGGAGGGCGCATGACACGGGAGGAAGCGGAACGCCTGCGGAAGCAGGCCCGCGCGAAGGGATTGCCGAGGGATACGTTCGTGCGGAATTACGCGGAGTAGCGCCGCCTTGCAGGTGGTCGCGACAGCTCCAGCCTGTCGCGACCGGCCGGAGTCCGGCCGCTACTCCGCGGCGTCCAGGAAGCTCTGGAGATCGCCCGGATTCACTTCGGGCAGGCCCGGCGCGACGTTATCCAGCTTGCCCTCGCGCATCCAACGTTCCAGCCGGTCCACCAGATCGAAGAGGTGGTCGAACGAGTCCACGATGAACAGCAGGGGCTGGTAGCGGTCGATCTCCGCTCCCTGGTTGATCAGCCATTCCATCCGGACGGGATAGCGTTGCGTCTCCTCCGCTTCGATGGCGTGCTCCAGCTCGCCGTAGGAACTCAGCAGACCGCTGCCATAGGCGCAGATGCCGCGCGGGCCGCCGCGCATCAGCCCGAACTCCACGGTGAACCAGAAGAAGCGGGACATGGCCTTGATGATGTTCGTCAGCCGCCGGTTCCTTTCGCCCTGGTCGCGGATCCCGGAGGTCAACTCCACCGCGGTGTGGGCGCAATCGCCGAAGCGCACCAGGGTGTCGGCGAAGGCGCGCTCGGTGTGCATGGGAACGTGGCCCGCGACGTCGTGGAAAACGTCGGGCTCCGGGAGGTAGTCCGTCCGGTCCGCGGGCCGGATCGTGATGGTGGTGGGGAACTCCCGCCGGCGGAGGCAATCGAAGAACAGGAATCCGGGCACATACCCGCTGACCGCCCTGGCCTGAAACCCGGTGAGGGGGCGCAGCCGCGCGTTGATTTCGTCCAGCCGGGGAACGCGGTCCGGAGGCAGGTTCAGGGCTTCGATGCCGCGCAGGAACTGGTCGTTGGCATACATCTCCCAACGGGGGCGGATGCGCGCGAACAGGAGGCGCCAGGATTCGTGGTTCGCCTCGGAATACAACTCGTAAGCCTGGCGGATGTAGAGTTCGCCGCGGTTACGGGCCTCCTCGACGAACGGCGCGCGTCCGGTGGTAAGTCCCGGAGCGGAGAGAGTTTGAGGCATGGTACCCTCCTTCGAACCCAACAACTGCCCCTAACATAACAGAACTCCGGGAGAACAACAACCTCCGAGAGGTGGTGCTATGTGATAAACGTTGCGGCCAGCGGGCAGGCGGATTGCACGCAACGTTGAGCTTGCATGCGCGCGCTAGGATGTCTTGGAGAGGTTTTTCCTCGTCGCGAAAGCGCGCGGCGAAGCCGCGGCCCATACTGTTCGACCCGGAGATGCACTCGCGGGTGGCCGAGGGCTTGCGCCTGGAATGGATGGGGGCCTGACCAATGCCTGGACAAGCGGACGCGTTCGAGATCTCCGTCTCCATCCAGCCGGCGGATATCGACGAAATCGGGCACGTCAACAACGTGACCTACCTCCGCTGGGTGCAGGATGCAGCGGTGGCGCACTGGCGGGCCGCCGCGCCCGCCGCCGACCAGGCCCGACTACTGTGGGTCGTCCTGCGCCACGAGATCGACTATAAGAAGGCGGCGCGTCCCGGGGACGAAGTCGTCGCCCGGACGTGGGTGGGGAATGCCACCCGGCTGAGATTCGAGCGCCACACCGAGGTGCTGCGGGCCGGCGACCGGACCTTATTAGCGAAGGCGCTGACGGTGTGGTGCCCCATAGACGCCCGAACCTTCAGGCCGACGGCCGTCAGCGCCGCGGTCCGGGAGTGCTTCTCGCGGTAGCATCGCGCGCCGAAAATATCGTCGTGTATCGGCACAGGCTGCAAAGCGGGGACTGGCTCGAATTTCGCCGTCTTTGCGAAACTTCGTGCCTGTCCCCGGTTTGCCCTTTCACGGATCGTACTGCGTGGTATTTGCGCCAGAGCGGGTTTCGCCGCCGAGTGATAGCATAGGCAGGATTTCACCACTCCAGTTCCAGAGGGAAAAAGACGATCCATGTTCCGCAACGGTTTTGCGTCGGCCGGGGTTGTCCTGGCGTTTGTCTTCCTGCCCGCGCGGACGGCGCTGGCCGCCGATTACGCTTTCGGAAACGTCGCGGCGGAAGCCAAAGTCATGCGGGACGGCGAATGTCCCGCGACCGTTGTGCTCAACGGCGTGTTCGACGCCTACAGGCCGCACGTGGGCAACTATCAGTGGCAGTTCAGCGATGGAACCAAGACTGACAAGAAGATGTACACGGTGAGGGCTGAGAAAGTGCACGCGGTCGCCGATACGCGGGAGTTTTCGGCGGCGGGTGAACAGTCGGTGAAACTCTGCGTCGCCAGCACCTACCCCCAGCCGATCTGCTCGGAAGCGGTCCGGTTCCACATCAACTGCTCGCGCGGGACAGAGACGCCGCGCGCCAGCGGCAGCGTAAGCGGGAACATCGGCGCCGTCGCCACCCACAATCTCGATTCCGGAGCCTCCGTGGGAAGCATTCGGGGCGCGGAGCCGGTGATGGGCAAATGGACGGTGCGGGCGAAGGACAACAGCGGCGTGACCTGGAACGGGTCGCTGGAGATCAGCGCCGGGGACGCGGGCCTGGATTGCGAGTTCAGCGTGAGTTCGCCCGAGGGAGGCAAGGGCATTGGGGGCCCGTGCAACTACAATCCGGGGCCCCGGGCGGTCTCGGGAACGGGAGGAAAGTACAGCTACTCCGCCCGGCTCTCGCCGGACGGGGAGGCCCTGCAGATCGGGAAGTGGTCTTGCGAGACCGACTCGGCGACGTGGGCGGGCAGAAGGTAGCGCCGCAAAAAATCGGAACGCCGCGGGCGAGGCATGTCTCGCCCCTACGGAACGGGGCGGCAGTGTAGGGGCCGGGCATGGCCGGCACGCCGGCCTACGCCGCCGCTTTGGCCGCCGGCAGTTCTTTCAATATCTCGCTCACGAACGCTTTGGCGTCGCCGAACAGCATGAGCGTCTTGTCCATGTAGTACAGGGGGGTGCGCGCGCGGTCCACTTCCAGGATGGGCATGCCGTAAATGGGACTCGTTTTATCGGTCTTCGCCGAGGGGTTCGTCACGTCATTGGCGCCGATCACCAGCGCCACATCGCACTGCGGGAACTCGGAATTGATGTCGTCCATTTCGAACAGGCGGTCGTAGGGGATATCGGCCTCCGCCAGCAGCACGTTCATGTGCCCCGGCATGCGCCCGGCCACGGGGTGGATTCCGAACTTCACGTCCACGCCGCGGCGCGTCAGGGCGTCGAACAACTCGCGGATCTTGTGTTGCGCCTGCGCCACCGCCAGGCCGTAGCCCGGGACGATGATGACGCTGCTGGCGGCCTCCAGGACGGACGCCGCCTCTTCCGGACTGGCGCTGCGGACGGGGCGCTGCTCCACCGGGCCGGATTTCTTCTGGATCTGCCCGAAGGCCCCGAACAGCACGTTGGCGAACGAGCGGTTCATGGCCTTGCACATAATGATCGAAAGGATCAGGCCCGAAGAGCCGTCGAGGGCGCCGGCGATCACCAGCATTTTGTTGTCGAGCACGAAACCCATGGCGCAGGCCGAGAGACCCGCGTAGGAATTGAGCAGAGCGATGACGGTGGGCATATCGGCGCCGCCGATGGGGATAATGAGGAGCACGCCGAAAAGCAGCGCGAGCGCCGCGAAGATGGGAAACATCCACATATCCGTGGGAACCAGGATGATGCGGACGCCCAGCGCCGCGGCCAGTGCGAAGAGCCCGAGGTTTACGAAATTCTGCTTGGGATACGTGATGGGGCGCTGCGGCAGCACTTCCTGGAGTTTCCCCATGGCCATCAGGCTGCCGGTGAACGTCAGGAAACCGAGAAGGGTCTCGACGATCAGGGCCACCAGCACGTACTTGGGCTGGACGGGGTCGCGGTAATATTCCGCCGTGCCCACCAGCGCGGCGGCCAGCGCGCCGCACGCGTGCGACATGGCGGTTCGTTGCGGAACGGCCGTCATGGGCATGATGTAGGCGATAGGGATGCCGGCGGCCGTCCCGATGAGAAAGGCGGCGAGGATCCACTGCCAGTTGAAGACCTGGTGCGCGAGCAGCGTGCCGGTGATGGCCATCAGCATGCCGATCTCGCCGGCGAAGACGCCGCGCCGCGCCGTGGCCGGCGAGTTCATCCATTTCAGCGAGAGAATGAACAGCGCCGCGGAGACGATGTAGATGTAATTCACCAGGTGGGCCATTAGCGCTTCCCCTCCCGCCTCTTGAACATCTTGAGCATGCGGTCGGTGATGAGATAGCCGCTGACGATGTTGGTGACCGCCGCGGTAATGGCGATGAATCCCAGGACCTTGCTGAGCATGGTGGCGCCCTGGCTGCCGGTGATCAGGATCGCGCCCACCACCGAGATCGCCGAGATGGCGTTGGTGAGCGACATCAAAGGCGTGTGCAGCAGGGGGGACACCTTGCGGATCACCTCCAGGCCGACGAAGGTGGCCAGCATGAAAACGTAAAGACTCAGTTCCAGGTTAGATGGCATAGATGCTCCTGTTGTACCCACATCCGGCCCGGATGTCGGCAAGACTGCCGACACGGCGGGCGAAAATGCCCACACCACATTCCGGCTTCACGTCTGGCCCACTTCCGCGGCGGGCAACCCCATTGACTCCCGCACTTTCGGGTGAACCACTTCTCCGCCGAACGTCACCAGGGTTTCGCGGACAATCTCGTCCTCGCGGTTGAGCGCGAGGCGGCCCTCTTTATCCAGGAGATGCCTCAGGAACGTCGCGATGTTGCGGGCGTACATCTGGCTGGCGTGGTAAGGGATAGTGGAGGGCAGGTTGAGCGGGCCCAGAATGCGGACGCCGCCGGCCTCCACGGTTTCGCCGGGACGCGTCAACTCGCAATTGCCGCCGCGCTCGGCGGCGATATCCACGATCACCGAGCCCGGCGACATGCGGGCCGCCATCTCGCGGGTAATCAGGATGGGCGCTTTCTTACCGGGCACGGCCGCCGTGGTGATGACCACGTTTTGCTCCGCCAGCACCCCGGCCATCAGTTCGCGCTGCCGGCGGTAAAACTCATCTCCCATGGCCTTGGCATACCCGCCCTTGTCCTCGGCGGCGGCGCCTTCGATCTCCAGAACCACGAAGCGCGCGCCCAGGCTCTCGACCTGTTCTTTCACGGCCGTGCGGATATCATAGCCGCTGACCACGGCCCCGAGCCTGCGCGCCGTGGCGATGGCCTGAAGGCCGGCGACCCCCGCCCCGATCACGAGCACGCGGGCCGGCGCGACCGTGCCGGCGGCGGTCATGAGCATGGGGAACATGCGGGGCAGGGCATCGGCGGCGAGGAGCACGGCCTTGTAGCCGGCGATGGTCGCCATGGACGAAAGGGCGTCCATGCTCTGCGCCCGGGTGATGCGCGGCATCAACTCCATCGCGAGGAAATCAACCCCGTGTTCGGCCAGGGCTTGGGCGGCGTCGGGCGAGGTCAGGGGCTCGCCGAACCCGATTGCCGTTTGGCCGCGCCGGAAAAGCCGCAGGTCGGCGCGCCCCGCCTCCGGGTTGGCCCCGGGGCCGCGGACCTGGAGGATCACGTCCGCCGCCGCGAATACCTCCTCCCGCTGCGCTATTCGAGCGCCCTTCTCCATGTATTCCGAGTCGGGGAATCCGGCCTGCCCGCCGGCCCCGCTTTCCACGATGAACTGCGCTCCGCTCTTTGCCGCAGCCGTCAATGCAGCCGGAACCATGGCTACCCGGCGCTCGCCCGGAGCGGATTCGGTTGGTATTCCAACGGTTACGCCCATTTCACCTTCCAAGTAAGCACGCCCTTCCGTCCGAGAACGTATTCTGCCGCACCATCGATGCGCCCCACGCGGGGCGGTAATTCCCGTGGGGGGCGTTCCCTCACAATGGAGTGATTGTACTCTTTGGGGCCATCGCGGTAACGCGCCGGCTATCTTTCCTCGCCTCGGAAATCAGGAGGCAAATATGCTGTTCTTTTCCGGCCGGAGAAGAGCGATCTGGGTGGAAGCCGCGGTGGGCGCGGCGCTCCTTTTCGGCATAACCCACTACTGGCATGCGCACTCAGCGTCCCGCGGACCGGCCAATCAAAGCGAGACGGGCGTGCCCACCGCCGCCGTTTCGCTCGGGAATATCACCGAAACGGTGCGCATTACCGGGACCATCGGGGCCCTGCGCAGTGCGACCGTGCTGGCGCCGCGCATCCAAGGCAACCGCTCGGGCGTGAATCGCGGCGGTTCGGGAGGCGTAGCCAACAACGCCGGCGTCATGTCAGGCGGGATGGATTTCAACCTGGTCCTGTTGCGCCTGGCCAAGCCGGGTGCGCTCGTCAAGGCGGGGGAGATCGTGGCCGAGTTCGATCCGCAGAACCAGGTCCAGCGGGTGGACGACTACAAGGACGCCGTGGTTCAACTGGAGGGCAGCATCCGCAAAATGGCGGCCACTCTGGCCTCCAACAAGGAAGCCCACGACCAGTCCGTCCGCGCGGCGAAAGCCGGCTGGGACAAGTCCATCCAGGACCTGAGGCAATCCACCGTGGTCGATGCGATCGACGCGGAACTGCTGAAGGTCGCGGCGGAGGAGAACGAAGCGACCTACAAGCAACTGGTCTATGAGTCGTCGCTGGTGGATGAACAGCAGATCTCGCAGATCCGCCTCTCGGAACTGAACCACGACCAGGCCGACCTGGAGTTGAAGCGCGCCGAGGCAAATGTGCCGAAGATGGTGATCCGGGCGCCCATGGACGGCGTGGTGGTGATGGCGACCATCGTGCGCAACGGCGAACTCGGGCAGGTGCGCGAGGGAGACCAGGTCAACCCCGGGCAGCCTTTCATGTACATCATCGATCCGAACGCGATGGTTCTCGATGCTTTCCTCAATCAGGTGGACGCCGAGAGGCTGCGGCTGGGGGCGAAAGCCCTGGTCCACGTGGATTCTTATTCCGACTGCGAGATGCCGGGGTCGGTGACCTGAGTGGGAGCCATGGCCCAGAGCAGCACCTTCCGCGCGGGTTACGTGGGCGAGATCCCGGTGCGGTTGGCCATTGCCCGGCTCGACCCACGCATCATTCCGGACCTGACCGGCAGCGCCGACGTGATCATAGCCGCGAAGGACAACGCCGTGGTTGTCCCGCTGGCGGCGGTGTTCAACGATGGGGGGGACCCTTTCGTTTTCGTCAAGACGGCGGCGGGCTGGGACAAGAGTCCAGGATTGAAGGCTCTCTGCGGCGGCGAGGTTCTGT
>JAIQFU010000477.1 GCA_020073115.1 Terriglobia bacterium | reverse complement strand
GCGACTCGATGCGGGACAGAGCTTCCTGCAACTGCGGAATCTGGTTGGTGAAGTCCTGGTCGAGGTAGTACTCGTCGTTGAAATTCACCACGCAGACTTCGTCTTGGGGATTGCTGGAACGCACCAGGTTGACGGATGCCGGCCAGCACTTCACCTATATGGGACTGGGCGACACGCAGCACATCGCGCGGATTCTGGTTCATCCCACCAATCCCGATATCGTCTACGTGGCTTCCCCAGGACATGAATATACCTTTAACCCGGAGCGCGGCATCTATAAGACCACCAACGGCGGCAAAACCTGGCAGAAGATCTTCTACAAAGATGAGAAGACCGGTGTCATCGACCTCGCCATGGATCCCGAGAACCCGGAGATTCTGTACGCCGGCACGGCGGAACGGTTGCGCCTCCGCTGGAACGATCCCAAGGAAAGCCCGCAGACCGGCCTTTACAAAACCGTGGATGGCGGCAAGACCTGGACTTCCCTGACCAACGGATTGCCGGATTTTTCCAAAGGGGACAGCGAACGCATAGGGATCAGCATCTCCAGATCCAAACCGAATGTCGTCTACGCCCTCATCGACAGGATCATCAATACCCAGGACGGCGCATACCTCTATCGTAGCGAGGACAAGGGGGCTACCTGGAAACTGGTAGAAGGCAACGACAGGATCAAAGCCATTTATCCGGGTTATGGCTGGGTGTTCGGACAGGTCCGAGTCGATCCTAACAATGCAGACATCGTTTACGTCATGGGGCTGAATTACCTTCGCTCCAAGGATGGAGGCAAAACCTGGGAAAACCTGAAGGGCAGCCATTCCGATTATCACGTCATGTGGATCAATCCCAAGGATTCACGCGTGGTCGCGATCGGCCATAGTTTTGGCGAACGCAATCTCCGCGCGACGGACCTGTTCGGTGGGGCTGGTACCCGGCTGGGCGGACAACCCGGAGGTCAGCCTGTTCAGCAAAGCCGGGCTGCCGGCTGCCCCGTTCCGCTCCGACGATTGGCCCGCGGTCAAGATCACGAACCCGCGCGCCTCCCCATGACGTCGTTTCGTGGCGCGCGCTGCAGCGTGCAGTGGCGCGCTTCCGGGCTGCCAAGGAGCATGCTGAAGCGTGCGACACGTATAATGAGCGACTTAGCGGCGGCGCCCGAACCGGCGCACTGTTTCCACAGCGGCTGGAGTATCATCAACCCATGCAGCGCCTGTGGGTGATTCTGCTTTCTTTCAATACTTTAGGGGCCGTAACGGTCTTATTTGAGCCTCTCTTCCCCTCCGACGCGCTCACAGCGCGCGATTCCTCCCAGATGACCGGGCTGCGGATCAACCTGCCGTTGCCCGATTGCTCGTCTCAACCGACTTCGTGCCAGGAGACGGCTTTGCTGAATCAGTTGGATGGATTCAGCATCCGGGTCCGCGCCCAGGTCCGTTTTTCCGCCGCGGTGAACACGGCCACGCTGCCGGACGGCGTCTTCTTCGCGCCGCTGGGGGCGCACCAGGCCGGTGACCGCATCGGCATCGACGAGGCGGTCTACGATGCTTCCACCAATACCCTCTATGCCAAGCCCGTTTCGCCGCTGGACCAGGCAAGCCGTTACGCGCTAGTGGTGACCGACTCGGTCCATGACGCGGCCGGCAATCCGGTTGGGCCCGACCCCGCCTACCTGCAATGCCGCGCCGCGCACCTGCCGCACCTGGCCGCCGCCGGATCGGCGTATTGCCGGGCACTGGGCAGCGCGCTGCGGCAGATCGTCCCGCTGGCGGCCCCGCGGCGGGTGGTGGCGGCCTCGGTGTTCACGACCATGAGCGCCACGGCGTGGCTGGAGAACGCCCGGGCGGCGATCCTCGCGGTGCCGCCGGCGCCCATGCCGCTTCCTTCCGGGTCGGTTCGCGCCGCGGACCTGACCGGCATTACGCTCCACAACCAGACCGGCGCCAACCCCGTGCGGATGACGGACCTGACGTTTCCGTTCGATCCGGCGTTGTTCAACGGGCTGGACCGGCTCGTGATCGGCTCGTACCGCTCGCCGAACTTCCTCCGCGCGGACCAGACCATCGCGCCCGCCGCATCGGCGGAGGCCGTGGCGGTTCCGTCCACTACAAACGAGGTGTTCTTCAACGCGCTACTCCCCAGCGCGTCCAAGCCCGCCGCTGGCTATCCCGTGGTGATTTTCGGGCACGGATTCGGAGACAGCCGGTTTGGCGGACCCAGCGCGGTGGCCGCGGCGCTGGCGCGCGCGGGCTTCGCCACCATCGCGATCAACGCCGTCGGGCACGGCTACGGACAGCAGAGCACGGTCACGTTCGTGGACAAGACCGGCGCGAGCACCACCCTGACGGCCGGGGGACGCAGCCTCGACCTGAACGGCGACGGGGCGATCGAAGGCAACGAGGGCTGCGTGGTGGTTACGCCCATCGCCTACGGGGCGCGCGACTGTTTTCGCCAGACGGCGGTAGACCTGATGCAACTGGCGCGCGCCATCCGGCAGGGGCTGGATCTGGACGGCGACGGAACGCCCGACCTCGACGGCTCCCGGATGTACTACGCCGGGCAGTCCCTGGGGGCCATGTACGGCTCCCTGTTCACCGCGGTGGAGCCGGCGGTGCGGGCAGCGGCCCTCAACGTGGGCGGGGCCACGGCGGCCGAAATCGTCCGCTGGAGCCCCTCTTACCAGTCGCTCGCCACGGACATGCTGCGCCTCCGCACCCCCTCGCTGCTCAACCAGGGAGCGACATACAAGGACGACTACGCGCTGCCGGGGAAGCCGGTGAAGACCCTGACCGTGGCCGGCGCCATCGCCATCCAGAACGCGTTTGAGACGGTGGAATGGCTTTCGATGAGCGGCGATCCCCTGGCGTACGCGCCTCATATCCGCCTGGCGCCCCTGGCGGGGAATACGGCCAAGCCAGCCCTGATCCAGTTCGCCCGGGGAGACCAGACGGTTCCCAACCCGGCCAACAGCCTGCTCATCCGGGCGGGTGGCTTCGAAGCATCGGCGTGGCTGTACCGGCACGAAGTGGCGCGCGCCAGGGATGCCACTCTGCCGGCCAATCCGCACGCTTTCCTGATGTTCTTCCTGGGCACGGCCGAAGGCCAGATCCAACTCCCAGACCAGACAGGCCAGTTGATAAGCCTGAGCGCGCAGTTGCAGATCGCCGATTTCTTCTCAGCCGGCGGAGCAACCATTTCGGATCCCAATAACGCCTTGCTGACGCTGTTCGTGGGGCGGGTGTTCGAGCATCCGGCCTCCTTGCCATGGGACCTGGGGTTCTGAGCTCTATTGCAGCAGGTCCCAGTTCGTCATTCCGGTTGTAGCGCCGGCCGGAACAGCGCGGACCACCATAGCGCCGTCCGCGTCGAGATCCACCCGGTAGAGCGGCACGTCACGCGGCTGGACGACATACATGCCGTTCTGGAGCAGCCACGAGTGCTCATAGGTAGAGGCCACGAATGGATTCTCCTCCCTGGCGCGCACGCGGAAATGTCCGGAGGAAGGCTCGTAATTGGCGTAGCTGTAGCACACTCCCAGGCACGCGCGGTCAATCATGTGGGGAAACGGGTTCACCCGCGGGGCCGGGTCGTTGATGCCCGTGACTACGCGCTGATCTTTGAGTTGCATCACCGCCGCCCGCATCCTGTCTTCGTAGCGGTTGAGGACGGCGTCGTCCCGGTACAGGAATCCGAAGAACAGGAGCATGACAGCCAGCGCCAGATAGCGCGCAAAAGCCGGGGGCCGCGCGCCCGCCAGCAGCGCGCAGTAGCACACGCCCAGCGCGAGCGACATGCGGTCCGCGATGAAAGCGACAAGGGCATGCTGGTTACCGGGAATCTCGACCGCGGTGGGAATGAGGAAAATGCCCGCCGCGGTGAGCAGCCACACATGAAACGGGAGGCTGGTGGACAGCCTGCGAATGCCTTGCTGGCGGAGGAGCGCGATGAACAGCACGGCCCACAACAGCAGCAGCCCGGCGAGGGGGACGAGGTACCTGGCGCCGTAGACCGAGGCCTGGTCGGCCGCGGTAACGGCCAGAATCTGTTGGGAAGACCAGCGGGTCCGGGTCTGGAGCTCGAGCGCGAGGCGCAGCACGACGATGGCGCCGGCGGCGAGGCCGAGGAGGCCCGGCATGCCGCGTTCGCCACTGCGGAGCGCCAGCCAGCGGTAGACCAACAGCGCGCCCGCCCACGCCACCCCGAGTCCGTGCGCCAGATACGCCACAGCCCGCAGCGCGGCCGCCGCGGCGAGCCCCTTC
>JAIQFU010000026.1 GCA_020073115.1 Terriglobia bacterium | reverse complement strand
GGCCCCGGATCGCGCCTGGCTCTACCCCGGCTTCCCGCCGGCCCTGGCCGGCCAACCCTATTACCTCGTTCGGGAGACGAAGTAGGGCGGCGCCCCACCAGGCGGAACGGCCGCATGGCATCGAGCTTCTGCCGGTGGCGGCCGGAAGATCGGTCAGAGAGATGTCAGTGGCGATCGGACTTGCACGAGGGGGCGGGAGTAATAGGTCGGGTCTGCGAACTTCTCGGCGAAGATCCGGTCCCAGCGCGCCTCCTCCAGACACCGTTTGCACTCTCCGCACTGGCAACGCCTCCCCCGGCCAGATCGGCCGCCTGCGGCGCTGCCGCGGCGGAGGCCGCGGGCGGGCACGCTATGCGCTCGCATCATCAATAAGTGAATCGCTTCGGGGCTGGCCAGTTCCATCTCAGACCTCCTCGGATCAGAACCTACAGCGAAGAGTAGTCTCTACCCCTGCCCTCGACAATACCGACGTTCGGCTAGTGCCGGCTGCTAACCTCCGCTGCTGTGGAAGTCTATCGTTGGGAATGAATCGAACGTACTATGGCGGGTTTGCGTCGTGAGTTCCGAGATGCGTCGCCGCCCGTGCGCCTGCTCGCGCTTGTTCTGGCGCCTGCTTCGAGCTATTTTGGAACCCGGCACGAGGCTGCTCCCTTTCCGGTCTGGCCTTGTCCTTTAGAAGGAGGAGTTCCCATGAGACGTCGGAAGTTTCTCAGCAGGTCCATGGCGGGCGCGGCCCTCGGCGGGGCACTGGCGGCCCCGGGCCCGGCCGGCGCGGCTGAGACAAAGGCCCGAGACCTACCCTCACGCTTTACGCCCTCGGCGTACGCCACGCGAAGATCGGCCTACAGTCCGTTCACCATCCCGGACTACTACACCTGGGCGGACGACCTGGTCATCGAACGCAGCCGGCCCGGCAAGCCACATCAGGGGAAGGTGCTGGCCGCCATCCAGCCGCATTCCGACGACGTCCCCCTCTACTGCAGCGGCACGGTCGCCAAGCTAATAGACGAAGGCTACACGGGTTATCTCATCCGGTTCTCCAACGACGAGGCGGCGGGAAGAACGCTGGGGTACGGGGTGGTGCAAAATGAGACCGACAACCTGGAAGTCGCCAAAGCGCTCGGGTGCCGGAAGGCGTATACCTTCTACTATCGCAATCACCGCATGGACGACGATTCCGAGATCGAAATCCGGGCGCGGTTGATCTTCCTGTTCCGGCTGTTGCAGGTCAACACCATCCTGACCATGGACCCCTACGACCATTACGACGAAAATCCCGATCACCTGGTAGTCGGGCGAGTCGTGGAAGCCGCGTGCTGGATGGCGGGCGGCGGCAGAGACTATCCCGAGCACCTCAAGGCCGGCTTGAAAACTACCTCGGTGCGGGAGAAGTACTACCATGCCCGTTCTCCCCAAGGCCACAACCTCGTCAACCGGGTTGTGGACATCGGTTCCTACATCGATACGAAGGTTCGCGCCAACGTCGCCAACAAAGGGAAAGGCCCCGCCGGCGCAGCGGGGGCAAGCCTGCGGCGGGAACTCGCCAGGCAGGGAAAACGGCTGCCGCTGCTCGGCAACGACGATGAGACCGCCAATGCCGCCTACGTCAGGCAATTCCTTCTGGACGATTTCCGGCTGCTGGGCCAGCAGTTCGGCCTGACATACGCCGAAGCGTTCCGGTATATCGGTCCCGAACCGGCTTACGCCGCGAATATCCGCCAATACGTGACGCGGAACGCCGTTCCGCTGTAACGGCCAGGGAAGGAGGAGAGGCATGGATACGAACATCGATATCGAGAGAGACCAGCCGGGGCGGCCGCACGAGGGCAAGGTCTTCGCCGCGATTCACGCGCACTTGGACGACGTTCCATACTACGCCGGCGGGCTGTGCGCCAAGCTCATGAGCGAGGGCTACGCCGGCTACATCATCCGGACCAGCAACGACGAGAAGTGCGGCGGGCACACCACGGCCGAGAACATCCTGAGCAACGAGCAGGAACACGGCAAGATGGCGGCGGCCCTCGGCTTCAAAGACGGATTCGACCTCTATTACCGCAACCACCGCATGGACGGCATCTCGCCCATCGAACTCCGCGGCCGTCTGATCCTGATTTTCCGCATGCTCAAGGTGGATACGGTTCTCACGTTCAACCCATGGGGCGCCGGCGAAGAGAATCCGGACCACTGGGTGACGGGCCGCGCGGTGGAGCAAGCCTGCTGGATGGCGGGCATGCCCAACGACTTCCCCGAGCACCTGGAGGCGGGCCACCGGCCGCACACGGTCAGCGAGCGGTATTACTTCTTCGCCCGGCCGGGGCAGCCGTTCAACCGCATCGTCGATATCGGCTCTCACATCGAGAAGAAGATCGATGCCATTGTCGAGTGCCGGTCGCAGGGCGGCGGGAACCGCGGCTCCGAGCTTCGGGCGCGGTTGGCGAAGCAAGGCAGGCGTCTCCCCCTTCTCGGGGACGACGACCGAACGGCCGACCGCGAGTACGCGCGGCAGTTTCTGCTCGGCGACAGCCGTGAATACGGCAAAGAACACGGCCTCCAGTATGCCGAGCGGTTCTACTACCTGGACCACCGTCCGCCGGCCCAATCGGAGGTGGACCAGTACGTGGAGCGGAACGCGAAGCCCCTGTGAGGACGGGAAACGGGAAGGCATGCGTCGAACTACGCGCAGGACGTTTCTGAAGCAAGCCGGCGCGGCGCCGTTGGCCCTGCTCGGCGCCGGCGGATGGACGCCGCAGGCGCGGGCCGCCGCCCAGTTGGTCGGTCCCTTGAAGATCACGGGCATCGACGCCGTGCGCTTCAGGCAGGACCTCCGGATCCGGGACACGTCGCCCAACTGGTTCTGGGTCCGCTTGCACACCGATGCCGGACTGATCGGACTGGGCGAATCCTATCCCGGCGACGAAGCGCACCTGGGCGCGCTCAGGGAACTCGCGGGGACGGTTCTGGGAAAAGACGCCACCCAAATCGAGCGCCTGTGGCAGGACGTCTTCTACCGGATCTCCTACCAACCCTGGGGCGGGGCCGAATCGCGGATGCTGACCGCCATCAATATCGCCCAGTGGGACATCCTCGGCAAGGCGTCCGGCCTGCCGGTCTACAAGTTGCTCGGCGGCAAGGCCCAGAGCCGGCTGATGGTCTACAACACGATGAACGGCTGGCCCATCTACGGAATGCGCGATCACGATCCCGAGAAGGTCGCCGAATTCCTGCTCCAGAGGGGCATCCGGGGAGTCAAGATCTACCCCTACGACCGCGGGCCAGTCAATGCGTACGCCCGTCACGGCGGGACGTTCATCAGCCAGGCGGAACTGAAGCAGAGCCTGGATCCGGTCCAGCGAATGCGCAAAGCGGTGGGCGACGAGATCGAAATCGCCATCGACATGAGCAGCAAGTGGAACCTGCCCTGTTCGCTCCAGATCGCGCGCTCGCTGGAACCTTACGGGATCATGTTCCTGGAAGACCCCATGCTGCCCGACAATCTCGAGGCGTATGCGTCGCTGGCGCGCGAGACGCCCATACCGGTGTGCATCAGCGAACGCCTCGCCACCCGCTTCCGCTTTCGGGAGATGCTGGAACGGCGCGCTGTCGACGTGGTGATGTACGACGTCACCTGGTGCGGCGGGATCTCGGAAGCCAAGAAGATCTCGGATATGGCGGACACCTACAAAATCCCGACGGCTCCGCACACCGGCGGCGGGCCCATCCTCTGGTTCGCCTCGATTCACACGGCCACGGCGCTGACCAACTTCTTCATCATGGAGAGCGTGTTTCACCTCTACAACGATCTGTACCCGCACTTCGTCAAGGACGTGCCCGTGCCGGTGAAGGGGTTTGTGACGGCCCCGGAGGCGCCGGGCCTGGGCGTTGAGCTGCGCGAGGAAGCCCTCAAGAACGGCGACGCCGCCATCGAACCCGTCGCCAAACTATGATGGCGCGGACTGGGGTAGGATGATTCTCGGGCCCAGGAGGTTCAAGATGCATATCACCCGACGCGGTTTTCTGGCTTCCGCCGCCTGTTGCGCCGTCACCGCGGAAATCGACGCGCAGACCGGCATGCCCATGCGCATGCTCGGCAGCACAGGCCAGCGCGTATCCCTGCTGGCTTTCGGATGCGGTAGCCGCTGGCTCGCCTATAAGGATCGCGACAAGGCCCTCTCGGCCCTGGACCGCGCCCTGAAAGGCGGCGTGAACTACGTGGATACGGCTGCTTCCTACGGTGATGGGCAGAGCGAGCAGTGGGTCGGCGCGTTCCTCAAGACACACCCGAAGAACTTCTTCTTGGTGACCAAGATCGGCGGGGACCGCTCCTACGACGGGGCCATGCGGATAATCGAGCGCTCGCTGAAGAACCTGGGAGTGAGCCAGGTGGACCTGATGCACATCCATGCTCTGGGCGACGCGAGCGACCTGGCCGCTATCGAAGCCCCGAACGGGCAGCTTAAGGCCATGCTCCGCGCCAGGGAGCAGAAGATCACCCGGTTTATCGGGGTCACCTGCCACGCCAACCCCCAGGTCCTGAAGACGGCCCTCACGCGCCACGACTTCGACTCGACTCAGATGGCGCTGAACGTGGCGCAGATCGGCAACGATGCGCCGTCCAACAAGCCGGGAGAAGGCATGACGGGAGCCTCGGGATTCGAGGCCGTGGCCATGCCGGTCGCGCTCCAAAAGAAGATGGGACTGACGGCGATGAAGGTCTTCGCCCAGGAAAAGCTCATCGGACAAGCGTCGCCGGAGATCCTTCTGCGCTACGCCATGTCCCTGCCGGTGGCTGCGGCCACCGTGGGCATGCCCCAATTGACGCACGTGGATTTTAACCTCGCCGCGGCCAGGAACTTCACCCCTCTCTCACCCGAGGAGATGAAGTCGCTTGCCGCCGGCGTCTCGGCGAAAATGCGCGCCTCCATTGACCGATTCTTCGCGGACCACGTGGACTGCTGAGCGGGCCTGGCCGGCCGGGACCCCGCTGCGATGAGTTCGACGCTTCCTTACTCCTGGTGGAGTTCGGGCAGGCGCTGTCGGGATGGCGTTCACCCGCGATTCCGATCGATCTCCCGCATGGCCCGTCCCACGGCCTTCAGGTTCGCCACCCGCATCTCTTCATACTCGCGGGACACCACGATTCCCGCGCCGCCGCCCTCGAACGCCTTCTTCACGCATTCATAGACCTTGTCCGGATCGGCGGGTATCGGGTTCGCCCCCCAGGGCACGTCGAAACCGATGCCCGGATAGACCTTCGTCTTTCCCTCCGCCGATGCGACGCTTCGCCTGGTCTCGCGGAATACGTAATCCGGCGAAAACCCCGTCGTCGCGAGCTGATCAACGCCTGGCTCCCTGCTCTTGTCATAGCCGAAAACGTCGTAGTACAGATCGAGCGATTCCTTCAGAGAAAGTTCGGATAAGACCGTGCGCTGCAGGCGCGCCAGATACCAAAAACGAATCCGGGGACGCAGCACGTCGTGATAGGCGATGAACTTAATGAAGTCCGAGTACGGCGCCATTTCCGCGTAACTCATCTCCGCGCGATAAACGATATCCCAGCTCGATGGCTGATGGTCCACGTGCCACCCCACCTGGGCGTCGGGCTTGATCGCTTTCACGGCGCGGTAGATCGCCTCCTGCATCTCTTCACGCGATCGCCGGTATTGGTACTCCCAGGACAAGATTTCCGGGTAACGAATCAACACCCCCAGAAATTCCGCGAAGACGCCGTCCGCGGGTTTGCCTTTGCCGGTCATCAGGTCTTGCACGTATCGATAGAGATTCGCGTACCCCTGCCGGGCGCGTTCCGGGTCGATCCCGTTCGCGCGCCCGCGCGCCCGGCAAAACTCGCAAAAACAGGACGGCGGGTTGTTGTTCCAGGGCAGGATGGCGTTCATGAGGGGCCCCTGCCGCTCCGCGCCCCACTGCAATCCGTCCAGCTCGTAGCTTCGGAACATGTCTTCTACCGTTGCCGTCCACCAGGCGCGGTACTCGGGATGGTTCCAGCACGGCGTGGTGGAGGCCTGACCGTTCACATCGCGGGTCTCTACCTTCGCATAGTTGAGAATGTGATCCGCGGCGTCGCGTCCCGCTCCTTCCAGAATGCGCGCATAGAGCTTCATGCCGCGCTTGCGGATAGCCGGAAGCATCTCCGTAAACAGGTCGCGATTCGCGTACTCGACTCCGGCGCCGGCCGCCGGATGCCGCAGCGACGTGTTCTTGAAGGATTGCTCGTGGTACTTCACCCAGACCATCGGCAGCTTGCGGTTGCGGGTGTCGCGCGGAGTCACGCCATGGTCGGGCGCGAACATCTGGATGGGCTTGCCGTACCCGCCGTGGTACATATGGCTGTACACCATGACGGTATTGATCGACGCCGTGTCCTGAATCAGATCGAGCGCGTGGTCTATGCCTTCGTCGCACAGGCTGTGGGGCCCCATCTGGATTGCGTTGAAGCGCGCCCCGGGTTTCGCCGCCTGTGCGGCAAGCTTCGATTGCCCCGCCGCGGCCGCCGCCACCCCGCCCAGGAATTCTCTCCGGTGCATTGTTCTCTCCTTCAAGGAACGATAACCTATTCTTGTTCTTGCTGGAGTGGGAAAACTATGAAGAAAAACTGCCGGTTTTGGAGGAGCGTCTTTTGGATCGTTCCCGGAGTACTCGCTCTGGGCGGCCTGGCGCACGCTCAGGGGCGTCAGGAGCCCGGGAAATCTATCGGGACGATTTCCGTTCGCGGAGACCTGATCGTGATGACCCTGGATGAGGGCGCGCTCGGAAAGGCCAGCCTGTTCGACCTGGTCCATCACACCTTGCGCTTTACGCCGGACGGAACCGGGTACCGCGCCGAGAACGCCGCCTGGCAGTGGGATTCGGAGTTCGGCCCCGAGATGACCGGCGGCCAGGCAACCTTGAAGGACTTCGCGTTTCCCTTCTCCGGCAAGAAGTGGAGCTCGTTTTCGGTGGGAGTAACCGGCTCCATCGCCTTCGGCGAGCCGCCGCCCGGCGGGCGCGGCGGCAGGGGCGGCGCTGCCGGCGGCGGCGGTCGGGGGGGCGGCATCTCTATCGACCGGTTCGCCGAGTTACAGCAGGCCGGCCCCACCCTGGTCAACACCATGCCGGCCATCAGCGTGTTCTTCAAGCCGCGAATGTCCGGCAAGCGTTATCTGAAGCAACTTGACGATCGCGCGGTCGTCACCTGGGACCTGACCGAGCCGGTGGGCGGAATCCAGGACATGACGTGGGTCCCGACCGTGAACCGCTTCCAGGCCGTGCTCCGAAAAGATGGCGCGATCGAGATGTCCTATGACGATGTCGCCGCCAGGGATGCCATCGTCGGCGTCTATCCCGTCGTCGCGGAAGGCGTTGAGAAGGAGATCGGGACCATTGCCGGGGAGGAGAATGCCGGCGCCGCCGCTCACCTCGATATCAAGAGCGTGAAGCTATCGGCGGTGGACGGCCTGTTTCTAAAAGCGACAATCGAGACCCGCGGGCCGGTGTTGCCGGCGGGTGACCCGGGAATGGCAGGCATTGCCTATCGGCTGTGCCTGAACGCGAAGATGCCCGTGGGCGACTGTGCGCAGAATGCGCAAGCCGACGCCGTCTGGACGGTTCAAGGCCGAGGGGGGCGTGGCGGCCGGGGAGGCTTGGCGCCCGCCCGCTACTTCGCCTCTGGAACGGGCGTTTCCCCGGCAGTAAAGATCGATGGAAATACGATATCGCTGCAGGGAACTCTTCCCGCCGGATATAAGCCGGGTAGCCGGGTGTTCGTATACGCCGCCGTTCAAAAGCCTGGTCCCGTTCCCGGGATCGCCGGCCGGCTCCGCCCGCATGCGGTGACCCTCGCCGGCCTGAGCAGCCCCGAAGTGGATCTGTCATCCGTAAAGAAGGAAGATGGTCCGTTCCCCGTAATCTATGAGGCCTTTCATTACCTCAAGCCTCCCAGGGCTGTGGACCTGACCTGCACGGTGATCAAGGCCCTCGGAGATAAGTTCGACATGCTGGCCTACTACTCGGATTTCCGCATCGACAACCCCGAGGCCGGCACCTCCAGCAACGGCCCCCTGGGCGGCGGGCCGGCGGGCGGCGCCGTTACCGGCATCGGCGCCAACCAGGCGAATCTCGCGAGTTATTGCACCCAGGGCAGGTTCCAGTGGCAGTTCATACAGCCGGTCTACGTGGGCGCCAACCAGATGCAGGAGTACCCGCCCGAAGGAGTCAAGGACGCCAACACGCATAATATTGCGGCTTACTCCCACCAACTCGCCGAGCGGACATCCAATGGAAAAATACCTCCCTACGACTATGCGATTTCCCAGATCGGCCATGAAATGGGCCATCGCTGGTCGGCGTTTGTTTCCGCCAAGGCGGGCGACCAGACCATCCCACTCGCTCCCACGCATTGGGCGCGGGGATTGCAGGCGCCCGTGGCGTTCCCCTATCAGCGTCCTGTCGAAGCGTCGGCCATGGGCGGTGGAGTGTGGCAGGACAATTTTGACGGCACTTATACGCAGCTCGACGACGACTACTACGTTCCGGCGACCGGATGGTCCTACCTGGATCTCTACCTCATGGGCCTGATCGCGCCCAGCGAGGTCCCCGACTTCTTTATCCTGCGGAACCTGACGCCGGCGGGAAGGGATGCCAATGGGCGCCCGATTTTCAAAGCCGATCGCACCAAGGTGACCATTCAGGACGTCATTGCGGTGGAAGGGCCGCGCCTGCCCGACGTCGACCACGCGCAGAAGAACTTCAATACCGGAATGGTGGTCGTCGTGGAGCACGGGAAGACCCCCAGCAAAGAACTGCTCGACAGGACCAACGGCATTCGATTGCGGTGGATGGATTACTGGGAGACATCGACAGGCCATCGTTCGTCGATGACCACGAATCCGAGATAGCCCGGCGCTCGCGCCGCTGCGCGCGGTTATGCAAGCGCTGCGAGTACCTGGGCCATGTCGGCCGGGCCACGATGCTCGCGATTCGGTTCCACGGCCGGCCCGATGGCGATGGCCGAGCCGTGGCCCTCAAACCAGGCGAGAAAGGCGGACTGCTCCGCTTCGGGAAGCCGTCTGTGATTCAGCCACGTATACCAGGCCCCCATATCGGCGTCGATTAGCGAGCCTGCCGGGTCGAACGCAGCGGACTTGCCGCCATCGGCGATCATTTCGTACATGGACCGCTCGCTTTGCCGGGGAGCGAAGCGCGCCAGCACGGTGAGTGGCTGGGCGCGGCGCAGCAACTCGCGCGCCGTCCACTGAACGAACGTCGTGCTGAAGATCTGGGCGCCTGATCCTTCGGTGAGGATCCTGACCCGAAAGCGATCGATGATTTCCGCATCTCCCTCGGATGCGAGCCCGAGATCCGCGGGTTTCATGCCCGCCAAAGCGGTTCGCAACGCCTCCGGTCCTTTTCCGGCAACGATCATCGCGCGCAATTTGCCCAATACCGCGGCCCGTACAGGCTCCAGGGCGCCATAGGAGATGCATGTCACTGCCGGGTCGGGCGGCTTCTCGCCGGCCGCGCCATCGATGTACCAGTGCGCGAACGGAATCGGGTGCTTCCTGGCCCGGGCAGCCACGGCTCCGAGCAGGAGACGGACGCCATCCGGCGCCCGCAGGTCGGCGTAGTACGTTCCGTGCGGGCGCAGTTTCTGAAACAAGGGTTGCGTGTTCTCCGTGACCCCCCGGCCCACGACGACCATGGCCAGGCGCCGGGCCGGCAGCGGCTCTGGAGGCGACGCGGCGTGGACCCTGTCCACGAGTTGTTTTGCCGCCGCGCGAAACGCGTCGATCTGGCGCGTGCTCCACAAGTGCGCCGACAGCTCTTCGGAGAAGACTGCCGGCGCACCCGCCCAATCCAGGTTCGCCAGCCTGGGCGAGAGCGTCAACCCGGCGAATCCGGCCATGATTTGTTCGAGCGCGGGCGCCGAAAGGGACTCGAGGTACGTGAACTGCGAGTCCACCTCCCGCCGTTCGGCGGGAAAGTTCCAATCGTAAGTAACCACCTCCCGAAGCAGCAGCGGAACAAAGCCCAGCGGCAGCTTACGTAGTAATTCGATGTGGGCGGCGGCGATCCGCCGCGCCCCCGGCGGGTAGCCGGCGAACTGTTCGGGCGTAAGTTGACCGGGCAGCATCGAATTAAAAAAGCTCCTCGAGCGGCTTGCCTCTCACAAACGGAGTCGCAAACCCCAAAAGCGCGCCCAGCGTCGGCGTGAGGTCGATGGTCTCCGCCGGCCGATCGACGAATATGTTTTCCCGAATGCCCGCGCCGAGTGCGGCCATCCACGTGGTCCGGGAAAGGGCGTCTCCGGTCCGGTGGTGCTGGAAGCCGTTCCCCCCGGCATCCTCATCGGAATCACGGCCAAAATCGGGAAGGATGAGCATCATTGTCTTGCCGGCGTACTCGGGCTCGGTTTGAGTCGTGTTCCAGAGCTCCGCGCACAGGCGGTCGCACCGGCGGATGGCCTCCACGTAGAGCGAAAACGCTCCCGCGTGCGCGATATCGATGTCGTGGAGCGTGATCCAGATCAGGCTGGGCGCGTACTGGCGCATCAGGCGGCGGGCGATGTATACGGAAAGCTCGTCCGGACTGGTCAGCGTGCCGGCATGCGCGACGAAATCGGAGACCGAGAGGTTCAGCATCTCCGCGATGCGATGGACCTCCGCATCGCCGCCCGCGTCCTCCGGGGCGTACAAGGGAGTCTCGTAGTTGTCGTGGAGCAGACGCTCATATTCGGCGATGCTGCCCATCGGCAGCGCGGCCGCCAGCAGGCGCTTTGGGAGAACGACGTTGGCGCCCCATCCGGCCCCGTAGCGGCGGTGGCTGCTCTGGCCGATTCGCTGAAATCCGGCGCTCGGCGCGACCACCCATACGTCCGCCGCGGGGCGATTCAGGTCTTTCCGGAAATATTCGAACACGGTTGGGGTCGGCGGCGGCACGGAAGCGAAGTTGTTGAAAGTTTCGTAGGCCCCCGTGGCCAGGCTCGCATTGGCGACATAGTGACCCAGGATGCCGCGATTGACGACCTGCGTGAAGAAGGTCGACCGGGGGATCAGTTCGTGGAGAAGGTGCGGAATATTCGCATGCCCCTCCGGCATGAACGTCTCCTGGTCGCGGGCTCCTCCTCCGAAAGTCACCACCACGGTTTTCGTCTTGCGGGCGGCGCCCCGCGCGGTCCCCGGGGCCAGGGGAAACAGCGTGCGCCCCACGCTTGCGCCGGTGGCCGCTCGCAGAAAATCGCGGCGGCTGCGGCCCGCCAGGCCGGCGGCCTCCTGCAAACCGTTTGGCGCGTCCTTGAGGCTCAAGAGAATACAGCTCCCTTTCTGCTACCGCTGGAGTGGCCCTCCCGCCGCCATGCCGGTGGCCCACTCCACAATGCTAAGGCGCGCCCACGAGCTTCAGCCGTCCGAATTTCGCCGGGCGGTGCGGGTTCCATTCGCCGGTGGGCTGCCAGGCCAGGAAGTGGATCTTCGGTTCGCCTTCCGGGACCGTTTGGAGCCGGTACACATTCACCCGCATCTCATTTCCTTCGGCCGGCTTGCGCTTGTCAATGGCGGCGATGGGAATGCGCATCTCGCCGTACCAGATCTTCCTGACACGGTCGATGCGCGACTTCACCTGCATTCCCGAGTCCCACAGGTGTTCATCCCCCCATCCCGGCTTGGATTTGGTGGCGTCGATGGCTTGATCCAGAAATTCGCTTTGCGGCGAAATCTGGAACTCGCCGTACAGGTTGATGTTGTCGAAATTCGCTCCGAGATAGAGTTCGAAGTCATCGAAGAACCAGAGCTTGAAAGTCTCGTGGACCGTATCCGGATCGGGTTTCAGGTGCAGTACCTGGTAAGGTCCGAAGAACAGAAAATAGAGGTTCTTGTCGGTCCACCGGGACCGCGCTTCGGACGCGAGCGCCGGCTCCGGTTGTCCGAGGATGCTTTTGTCGAGAGCGACTCCTTTCGCGCGCCAGAAGGAACTCCCCGGTGACGGATCGGGCTCATGGTCCTGGGCGGCGCGATAGCTTGGAAACACGGCCGGTGATTGGGCGCAACAAGCGATGAGAGAACAAAACAGCAGGCATTTCTTCATGAGCCGTCTCCTCTATCGCTCGATGCCCAGCAGTACGGCGCTGCCGGCGGGTATGTCGAGCGGGAAATCCTTGGATTGGGCAGCGATGGTTTTGTGACTGAGCAGATCGACTACCCTCGCCTTCTCTCGAAGGTGGACCATGCGCGTACCTCCGTGCGGCGCGTAAATGCCCAGCGCATTCTTATTCGCATAGACGACATCGTTCGCGTCGCTATAAATGTGACAGCCCGCCGCCACCGCGATGTTGCGTAGCAGAGCCGCCGGCAAAATGGGCGCGCTCGAGTAAATTGAGGTCCAGCCGCCCGGCTGCTTCTTGACGGCCAGTCCGGGCCGATTCACGCCGGCCAGCGTTCCCAACGTCGTCGCCCCGGGGTCGTCGCCGTAAAACCGCGGGCTGATGCGGAAGCCCGGCAGATCGCGCTGGAGCCCCGGATCCCGCGGGTCCTTCAGGTAGATCTGGTGATCGTACCAGCGGATGATGTTCGCCACGTTCATATCCGTGCCGTAAGACACTCGATCCGGCAGCGATTTTGTATAGGGGCTGCCGCGGTTGGTGATGTCTACGTGCAGTTCCCCCGCGGAATCGCTCTCGCCGATCCGGATGCCGGTCAGGTCCCGCATGCTGTCTACGCTGAGGCGGGCGCCGATGTACCCCGGAGCATAGACCCACACCGCCGTGGCCCCATTGCGCGCCAGGCGGTTGTGGATCGCCAGACGCTCTTGCGGCGTCACGTGGAACGTGTTCAGGAAAATGTAGAGCTTGAAATCCCTCAGCTTGGCGTTGTCCATGTCGCTCAGCAGGTGCGGCTCCCACGGAGCGCCCAGGAAGCCCAACTCCCACTGCTTCTGCGCCGTCAGCAGGGCGTTGAACAACGGCTCGCCATCGCCGAAGTAGGTGAAAGAGCTTTCGTCCAGGATCACTGCGATCTCGGCGTTGGGCCGCTTGTCGTCCTCGAGATGCCGCCGGTCGATATCGCCCAGATCCTTCAAGAGTCCGATGATCTGGTCGTCGTGAAAGGTCCCGCCGTGAAGGTCCGTCCACCACATGCCGAAGCCCTTGGTGAAGGCATAGGCATAGTCGCGGATCAGCAGTCCCCTGGTTTCCGGCCAGTCCTTCGGATTGTTCAGCGAGTTGCCCCACCGCCACTGGCGTTGCTGGAGGTGAGTTTCGGTGTCCACCTCGTTGAAGTAAAGTTTGCCGTGTAAGGCGGCGGCTTCCGGAAGGCTCTGGGAGTTGTCCGGACCGCCGACCTCCTTGTTGTCGTAGGTATAGGGGCTGGCGATGAAATCCACATCATCCGAACGGAGCACCCTGGTTAGTCCGAGATGTCCCGTGTGGTTTGGACTCAGATTCGGAAAATTGCACCACAGGTAGCCATAGAAGGCGCCGACAATCTTCTGGCGATGCGTATATTCCTTCACCCACCGGCAGTTATCCAGCAGGACGCCGGCTACCGTATCGTTGAAGAACGAGAAATAATCGGGAACGCGGCTGCTGACGCCCGGATCGAAGAAGATCCCGTGCGTCGGACTGTAGCGTTCCTTCTCGTTCGGCGGAGTGGCGGTGGCGAAGCTGACCCCCGGGTCGCCCCAGGCGCGCCGCAGTTGGTCCACGCTGCCGTACTTCTTCTGGAGCCACGCGCGAAACGCCGCCTGGGCCGCGGGACTGTAGTCCTCGACGCCGAATTTCTTCGGCGGAGGGGCGCCCGGCGGGACCTCCCAAAACGAATTGAACGCCAGCCATTCGCCTCCAAATCCGTTCCCCGGCTGGTACCCCAGGATGTGTTCGCCGTACTTGCCCTCGACGTGGTCGAGGAAGGCGATCATTGCCTTGTGAGAGAGTTCCCGATATTTATCGGAGGCGAACGACGGGTGGCAAGCAGCGCCGAAACCGCCCCCAAAGACTCCCGCTATGCTGCCATCGTCCCGCAGCGACACCGCCGCCGGGAACTGCGTACACCACCATGGACCGGGTGTCAGCAGGATGCGGGGGAGAAACAAAGCGTCGGGTTTTAGCTTGAGATAGAAATCGAGTTTCTCGTCGATTTTCTTGAAGTCATACTGCTCGGGGCCGGTCCAGTCGAATCGCAGATAAATGTCGAAAATCGAAATCCCGGCCTGGACGAAATCCTCGAAGTCGGATTCCCCGGGACGGTACGGCGCGGCCAGGATCGGACTGGTCAGTTTGCCGTTCACGTACAGCGCCGGCATCCCTTCACGGAGTCTGATCTCGCTGGTCAGGTTCTTGCTTCGCGCCAGCGGACCCGCCAGCGCAACGGCCAGCGCCGCAAGCATCAGCCGTTTCACCGTGTTGGTCACGGGTAATCGATTCAACCGCACAGGCAACCCTTCTTATACATCCGCAACCGGCGCGTGTCAACGGAGCGTCTGCATACGCTTGCAGTAGATACTAACAGAGCCGTTTGTCCACTTATTTTTGTGTGCCGAAAGAAACACCGCTCATAAGTAACTCGGCTCCCTTGGATTGACAGAGGCGGGCGCCTGGGATATAGTCTGAAAGCGCCTGCTGAAGTCAGGAGGGGTCCATGTCCGCACCAACTCTTCGGGCGGCTTTCCCATTCGCGGGAAGCCTGACTGTAATCATCGCCTTGTTCGCGGCCTTTCAATTGGCGGCTCAAGTCGATACCGGGATGATCCTTGGAACCGTTCGGGATCAGAGCGGCGGAGTGGTGCCGAACGCCGTTGTGACGCTGACCAATGAGGGCACGCATGTCACGCTCAAGACCGTGACCAATGCGGAGGGAGTGTACCAGTTTCCCGCTCTCCGAATTGGGAACTACACGGTCAGCGCGGAGAGCGTGGGCTTCGCCAAAGCCGCCAACAGCGGTGTCGCCTTGAATATCCAGCAGCGTTTGGTGTTGGATTTCACGCTGACCCCCGGCGCGGTCTCCCAAAGCGTGGAGGTCACCGCCGCCCCTCCGCAACTGCAGACGCAAGACGCCTCGGTGGGTGGCGTGGTCGAAACCAGGGCCATCGAGAATCTACCGTTGAACGGGCGGAACTACACGTTTTTGGCGCAGTTGAACGCCGGAGTCACTGTGGCCCAGCAGGATACCCGCGGACTGGCCGGTTCCGGGACGTTCGCCGCTAACGGCACTCCGCCCGACCAGAATAACTATCTCCTGGATGGCGTGGATAACAACTCCAACCTGACCGACTTCCTCAACGGCAATTCTTACGTCTACAGACCCGCGGTGGACGCGCTCCAGGAATTCAAGGTCCAGACCAGTAACTACAGCGCGGAGTTCGGCCGGGCGGCCGGAGCCGTTCTCAATGCGTCCGTCAAGTCGGGCACGAACAATCTGCACGGAACTGCGTGGGAGTTCCTTCGCAACAGCAGCCTCGACGCCGCCAACTTCTTCGAAAACGCCAACTCCCAGGGAAAAGGAGAGTTCCGCCTCAACCAGTTCGGCGCCGCGCTGGGCGGCCCGATCTTCAAGAACAAAACCTTCTTCTTCGCCGACTATGAAGGCCTGCGGATCCGGCAGGCGATACCTTACCTCTCCACCGTCCCTAGCGTGACCGAGCGGGTCAGCAACTTCACCAACCTTTCCGACCTGGTGGCGGGCCAGACCGGTTCGCGCAAAGACCTTCTGGGGCGCGCCTTTCCGCTGGGCCAGGTTTTCGATCCCGCGACCACGCGCGCCGTGGCCGCCGGACAGGTGGATCCGCTCACCGGCTTGACCCCTTCGGCCAACGGGTTCGTGCGCGAACCGTTCGCCGGGAACATCATTCCGCAGTCGCGTCTCGACCCCAGTGCGGTCAACCTCCTGAATGCCTATCCCACACCCACTCTTCCGGGGTTGTTTAATAACTATGCCAGCGATCCCACTCTCCAGGACCGCTACGATCAGGGCGATATACGGGTTGACCAGGTTATCAGCCAGAAGGATACGGTATTCGGTCGCTTCAGCTACGCCGAACAGCCGACCTTCGTGCCTGTTCCGTTTCCTACCATCGCCAACGGCGGCGCGTTTAACACTGGCGACCAGCTAAATACCACGACGAACAGCGTCGTTAGTTGGACCCGCGTCTTCTCCCCCGCATTGATCAACGAGGCCCGCGCCGGCTTCTCGCGCGTCGCCACTTCACGGCTACAGCCGTTCGCCGGCGACACCTCCATTCCCGGGCAGTTCGGCATTCAGGGAGTCCCCACGAGCGCGAATATGGGAGGACTCCCTACTTTCAATATCTCGGGCCTCACACAATTAGGAGCGTCGCCGTGGCTGCCGACCAATGAGACGAACTACACGTTCCAACTGAACGACAATATCACCAGGATTGCGGGCAATCACAGCTTCAAGGCCGGATTCGAATTCCAGCGCGTCAATATCACGTTCTTTCAGCCGGCTTATCCTCGCGGGCAATTCTCGTACAACGGAACTTACACCGAGGTCCCCAATACGAGCGGCGGCAATACCGGACGCGCGCAGTTGCTGCTGACTCCCGTTCCCAGCGCCGTGACGGGCGGTTTCGACATGGTCGGCGGCGCCAACCAGGCCCTGGCCTCCAATATCGCCAATCCCGCTCCGGCCGTTACTCGCAACTACTTCGCCGGCTACTTCCAGGACGACTGGAAAGTGACCCGCGCCCTGACGCTGAACCTGGGGTTGCGTTACGACTTCTTCGGCCACGGCTTCGCGCCGGACGGACGCATGGCGAACTTCCTCATGGGACCGCCGGGTACGGCCGAATATCTCATGACCACCCAGCAGTGCAAGAAGAACCTCTCGCTTTCGTTCCTGTCTCTCACCGCAAAGGACGGGATTTCGATCGGCTGCGCCGATCCGGTGCTCCGGTCGGACAAGGCCAATTTCGCCCCGCGATTCGGAATCGCCTACCAGATCACGCCGAAGTTTGTCGCACGGGGCGGGTTCGGCGTGGTCTACGGCACCAGGATCAACGGCGACGACCTGGTCAACGGAATCAGCTATCCCTTTTCGTACAACGCGACGTTCAATTTTCCGGACACGGCGCACCCCATCGCTTATCCCAACGGATTACTGGCGACCCTCGAAAACGGCTTGTTAGGCGCCCCCCTCGGCGATCCGTCGGCGGTCAACGCCAAAGGGCTCGGGTTCACCGCAACCGAGTATCAGTTTCATACCCCGTACAGCATGGAGTACAACTTTATGCTGCAATACCAGCTCTCCACCAACCAAACCATCTCGGCCGGCTATGTGGGTACTCAAGGCAGGCATCTGCAAGTCCACGTGGGCGATAATTCGGTGCGGGAGATCGTCCCCACAGCCTTGAATCCGCAGAATTACATCCCGTTCCCGGATTTCGCGCGGAACGGCATTACCGACAACGCCAGTTGGGCTACGAGCGACTACAACGGCTTGCAGACCACCTTCGAACGGCGGTTCAGCGGCGGCCTGCAACTCCTGGCGAACTACACCTGGTCCAAGTGCCGCACCGACGCCCGGAGCATCCTCAATAACAACGTGGGGGGATACCGCGCGCCATTCCTGCCCGGCTTCGGGCTGAGGGCCGATTATGCCCTTTGCGATTACGACATCACCCAGGTGGGTCATATCAGCGGTGGTTATGCCCTCCCCTTCGGGCGGGGCCGCGCTTTCCTCAGGAATGCGAAGGGCGTGGTGAACCAAATCGCGGGAGGGTGGCAGGTGAATAGCATCGTGACCCTCCAGGGGGGCCAGCCCACAACCATACCATGCCCCGTCCCGACCACCAGCGGATTCGGGTGTTATGCGTTTCTCGTTCCCGGACAGGATCCCTACGCGGGGCCGAATGACGTCAACCATTTCTGGAATCCGGCGGCCTTCGCCCAGCCCCCCGTGGCGACAGCGCTCGGACAGACCGACTACACGCCGCTCGGCGGCGCCCCGACGCAGGTGCGGGGCCCGGGCATGCGCCGGATGGACCTGTCGATTTTCAAGGACTTCCCATTCCGGGAGCACGACCGCCTGGAGTTTCGCTCCGAGGTATTCAACTTAACCAACACCCCGGCATTCAGCTTGCCCGGCATCGCCGGACCTTCGGGGTCCGGAGGAGCCGCTCCCGGCGCGACGGATTTCACCAACATCACGAATTTCGGCAGGATCACGTCCACCCGCGACGGCGCTTACGACCAGCGCGAGATTCAGTTCGCTTTGAAACTCTATTGGTAATATGGAGTCATGGCCGCTCGTCGCGGACAGGAGAGGGGCTAAGCCTGCGGTAATGGCGGCGCCCTCCTGGCTGAAAGGCTGCTGTCTGGCCGTTGTTTTTATCGTTTTCGTCCCCCCTGCAGGCGCCGGCGCGCCTCCACAACCGCAGCCCGGCGAATCGGAATCGGGCTTGCGTGCCGCCGAAGCCTGCTACGAGCAGAAGCAATACCGGCAGGCAGAGCGGATCCTCAAAGGCATCCTTGAGAAGACTCCGCGCCATTACGCCGGCAACGAAATCATGGCCCTGTCGCTCACGGCGGAGGGCCGGGATTCCGCGGCCCGCTCGTTCTTCCAGACCGCCGCGGAGGCTGCCCCTTCGTCCGCCATCGCGCGGGCGAATTTCGCCGCGAACCTGGCGCGCCTCCACGAGAACCCGCTGGCCGAAGCCGAGTTCGCCGCCGCCCTGCGGCTCGAGCCCGGGAATTACGAGATCAATCACAACTTCGGCGAGTTCTATATCGCGCTCGGCCAACTCGCCAAAGCTGTCCCGCTGCTGAAAACGGCCCAGAAGGTCCGCGCCGATGCATACGCAAACGGCTACGATCTGGCTCTCGCCGAATTGAAATCCGGGATGCTCGGCGACGCGGACAGCCAGGTTCGCGCGCTGCTGAAATTGCGGGAGACGGCCGAGCTTCATTCCTTGCTGGGCGATATCTCGGAACGGCGGGGCGAATTCGTCGAGGCTGCCGCCGAACTGCAGCGCGCTGCGCAAATGGAGCCCGGCGAAGATCACCTCTTCGATTGGGGCGCGGAACTTCTCCGGCACCAGACGCTCGATCCGGCGCGGGAGGTGTTCACCCACGGGGCAGGGCTCTACCCACGCTCCTGGCGCATGCTGGTCGGGCTCGGCGTCGCGCAGTATCTGAGCGGGCTTAACGATCCGGCGGCGGAATCGTTCTGCCGCGCGATCGACCTCGACCCGGCGGACGCCCGCCCCTACTTCTTCCTCGCACGAGTACGGAACATCTCGGCGCCCGTGGCCGCACAGGCATCGCTTCGCTTCCAGAAATACATCGAGGTCCAACCCGCGAGCGCCCAGGCGCGCTACTACTACGCCATGAGCCTGCTGAACTGGCCAACCGGCGGTGACGCGCCGGATACGGCCAAAATCGAGAGCCTGCTCCGCGCCGCCCTCAGGCTCGCCCCCCGGATGGCGGAAGCCCACCTTCAGCTCGGCATCCTCTATACCCAGCAACACAAAACGCCCGAAGCCATCGCGGAGCTGCAACAGGCGGTGGAAGACGACCCCGGGCTCGAGACGGCCCATTACCGCCTCGGACAGGCGCTGATGCTTTCGGGCCACCGGGACCGCGGCCGGAACGAGCTGGCCATCTGGAGTCGACTCCACTCTCATCAGGACACCGACGCCGAACGGGAGCGCCGGCGCCGGTCCAGGC
>JAIQFU010000476.1 GCA_020073115.1 Terriglobia bacterium | reverse complement strand
AGGAGTTCCAGGCGGAGCGCTCCCAAGTCTCCGAAGCGGACATCGACAACCTCTTCACAGGCTAGGCTGCGGCGTGTCCTTCATCAACTACGCGGCGCGCGAGATCAACTGCAAGCTGGTCTATTACGGGCCGGGGCTGGGGGGCAAGACCACGAACCTCCAGCATATCTACACCCGGGTAGATCCCGGCGCCAAAGGGAAGCTCATCTCCCTGGCCACAGAAACAGAGCGCACCCTGTTCTTCGATTTCCTCCCGCTGGAGCTCGGCAGCATCCGAGGCTTCAAGACCCGGTTTCACCTCTACACGGTACCGGGACAGGTATTTTATGACGCCAGCAGGAAGCTGATCCTCCGCCGTGCGGACGGCGTGGTCTTCGTGGCCGACTCCCAGATTGAGCGACTCGAGTCGAACATCGAGAGCCTGGAGAACCTCGAGACGAATCTGGCGGAGCAGGGCGACAGCTTGAGTCGCTTGCCCTTTGTCGTGCAGTACAACAAGCGGGACCTTCCCAATCTCGTCCCGGTCGAGGCGCTCCAGGCGGCACTGAATCCGCGCAATGTCCCCTGGTTCGAAGCCGTCGCCACCCAGGGAGTCGGCGTCTTCGAGACCTTGAAGCTCGCGGCAAAATTGGTCCTGGGGGAGCTGAAAAAGACGACACCGGCATGAGCGGCGCCGACCAGACGCACAACCTGGTAATTAACTACATGTGGGACCTGCCGAGGGCCAGCAAACTCGCGCCGAACGCGATCGTGCGGAGGGTGTTCGACGACTGGCAGATCTCCGGCATCACCACCATCGCCAGCGGCGGCCCGAGCGGCGTCGGTTTCAGCACTACCGACGGCGCGGACCTCACCGGCGGCGGGGACGGCAACCGGATCATCATCAACGGAAAGACCGCCCTGGATAAGAGCCAGCGGTCGTTCTACCGCTGGTTCGATACCTCGGTTTTCGCGCGGCCGGCCAAGGGGGTCGTCGGTAACGCGGGGAACTACCTGTTCCGCGGCCCCGGCAGGAACAACTGGGACATGACGGTATTCAAGAAGATCCCGTTCGATAGCGAAGCGCGTTTCCTGCAGTTGCGCTGGGAGTTGTACAACGCTCCGAACAAGACCCAGTATTCGGGCATAAACACCACCGCGCGATTCGACCCGAGCGGCGCCCAGACGAACAGCCAATTCGGGCAGGTGACCGGCACGCGGGCTGCGTGCACCATGCAGGTCTCGGTGAGGCTGACCTTCTGAGCTTCGAGGCGGGAGGCAGCGCCTCGCCCCGCCGGACACGCCCGGCCCAGGGCTCGCGAGGCAGCGAATCCTATGCGATGTGACCCATTGGAGTCCAAAATGCAAAATCGTCCAACGAAAACCATTCTTCTTGCGATCTGCGCGGCCGCCCTGCTGCTGGCGGCCGGCTGGAGCCAGCAACGCCCGGCGAACCCCCAAACCGAACCAGCCATACCGCGAATGCTGCCGGGCCAGACCCCTCCGGCGGCGCGGCCCGATCCGGACCGCGAGCGGCGGATCAACTGGTGGAGGGAAGCCCGTTTCGGAATGTTCATTCACTGGGGCCTTTACGCGATTCCCGCTGGGGAATGGAAAGGACAGCCCATCGGAGGCATCGGCGAATGGATCATGAACCGGGCCAGAATCCCGGTCACCGAGTACGAACAACTTGCCCGGCAGTATAACCCCGTGAAGTTCAATGCGGAGCAGTGGGTCCAGATCGCCAAGGGCGCCGGGATGAAATACATCGTGATCACGTCCAAGCACCACGACGGCTTCGCCATGTACGGCTCGAAAGTGAGCAAGTACAACATTGTGGACGCCACGCCGTTCGGGCGCGATCCGATGAAGGAACTGGCCGCCGCCTGCCAGAAGGCGGGCATCCGTCTGTGCTTCTACTATTCCCACGCGCAGGATTGGCACGAACCCGACGGCGCGGGCAACAACTGGGACTTCCCGCCGAACCCGGAGAAAAACTTCGCGAAGTATTTCGAAGCGAAGGCCATCCCGCAGGTGCGCGAGCTGCTGACCAACTACGGCCCCGTAGGCCTGATGTGGTTCGATACCCCCCAGTTGATCACCAGGGACCAGGCGTACCAACTCCGGGACGTGGTGCATTCGCTCCAGGCCAACACGCTCGTGAGCGGGCGGATCGGCTACGATGCAGGCGATTACGATTCGGCCGGCGACAACCAGATCAGCGTCGGCGTGACCAGCCGCGAGTGGGAGACCCCGGTCACCATGAACGACACCTGGGGCTTCAAGAAGGATGACCAGAACTGGAAAGCCCCGTCGGTGCTGATCCGCCAACTCGTCCGTATCGCCAGCAAGGGCGGCAACTACCTGCTGAACGTGGGGCCGACCTCCGAGGGAGAGATCCCGCCGCCCAGCGTGGAACGGCTCGCCGAGGTGGGGAAGTGGCTCAAGGTGAACGGCGAATCGGTGCAGGCGACAGGTCCGAACCCGTTCCCCTACAACCTCGAGTGGGGTTATGTCACAACGGGCCCAAACCGGATCTATCTCCACGTCGTGGAGTGGCCCGGTAAGGACGTGGCCGTCTATGGCATCAAAAACAAGATCCAACGGGCCTGGCTGCTCGCCGATGCGGGCCGAAAGAGGCTGGCGGTGAAGCAGGAAAGCAAGCCCGCCCTGGACTACTACTCCGCTACGATTCAAGTTCCGGCGGCGGCTCCCGACAAATACGATTCGGTCATCGCCCTGGAGACCAGCGGCGTTCCGGAGGTCATCAAGACGCTTTCTCAGCAGCCCGGCGGCGGGGTTTCGCTCGACGGTTATCTGGGCCAGTTGCATAAGGCTTCCAGCGCTTCGACCCTGTCGATCAACACCAGCGGAATGCTCGGCGGGTGGGTGGATGCGAAGGATTGGGTGAGTTGGGATTTCAAAACCTTCCAGCCAGCCACTTACGAAGTAGCCGTCCTGACCAGCGCGCGCGGTTTTGGCAGGAGAGGTGGGCCGCCGCCGGCGGGAGCGCCGGGGACGGCCGGGCGCCGCGGCCCCACCGCGGGAGCGCCGACAGCGGCGCCGGGCGGGATGCCGGGGCGTGGACTTGCCCCACCTGCCTGGCAAGGCGGGCAAAAGCTCCTGGTCGAAGTAGCCGGACGACAGATCCGGGGCACGCTGGCGGACAACGGCAGGTCTTCGGACCCGAGCGATCCGCGAGCGAGTTACGTCATCTCCAACATCGGACGGGTGACGATCGATCGGCCTGGAGCCCAGCGGCTGGTCCTCAGGGCCGAAGACGAGGAACTGCAGAAGACGCTCGGGCTCTCGCTGCATTCGCTGAGACTGGTCCCGGTGAAGTAGGAGGGCGTGGCGCACGCTTCGGCGCGCCGGCGCAGGCTTCCGCCCACGGGGAGCCGCAAGGCCAAGCCGAAGCGCGCCGCAGCACGCCGAAGCGCGCGCCACGACCCAATCCCGCCGCAATATCGGTACCCTACAGAGAGGGAGCCGAAGCAAGAATGGAACGCCGATCCTTCTTATTGGCCGGCAGCGCCCTGGTTGCGCACACGGCAGCGCCCTCCGATCAGGTCCATCTCGGGGTGATTGGAACGGGAGGCCGGGGGACGCTCGTGATGGGCGTATTTCAGAAAGACGCCGCGGTCCGCGTATCGGCCGTCTGCGACGTTTATGAGCCCAATCTCCAGCGGGGCGCGGCGGCGTCGCAGGGTTCCGGCGCGGCGCCGAAGAGCTACCGCAACTACAAGGATCTGCTCGCCGATCGCGACGTGGACGCCGTCCTTATCGCCACGCCGGAGCACTGGCACTACCAGATGCTCGTGGACGCATTGGCGGCGGGTAAGGATGTTTACGTCGAGAAGCCCCTCTGCCACACTCCCGAGCAGGGGGTAAAACTCGTGGAGGCCGAAGCGCGCGCCAAGAGCATCGTTCAGGTCGGCATGCAGCGGCGGAGCTACGATCTTTTCCAGGAGGGCCGCGGGGTTGTCGCTTCGGGCCAGCTCGGGACCGTCCGCATGGTCCGCTCGTGGTGGCTCAACAATTACCTGGGCGGCGTCGTGGCGACGAAGCTGGATGGGCCGCTCGATTGGGAGCAGTGGCAGGGGCCCGCGCCCCGGCGGCCGTTCGACGCCAACCGCTTCCGGCAATGGCGTTTCTATGCGGACTACGCCGGCGGCATTCTCGCGGACCAGGGCGCACACGTCTTCGACGGGCTCCACATGCTGATGGGCGCCGGTTTCCCCCTGGCGGTCAACGCGTCGGCCGGCAAGCCGCACAAGCCCGGAGTCGATCAGCCGGAATCC
>JAIQFU010000475.1 GCA_020073115.1 Terriglobia bacterium | reverse complement strand
TTTCCGGATACTCCCTCGGCCAGCGCGAACGACTGCCAGACGTTCAGGCCTAATGCCTTCGCAAGGCCAGCGATATCAACAGGGGCGGATCGCTGGAACCTGCTCACGATATCGGAGAATAGAATGTTGTTCATTTTTGGTCGCCCCCATTCTCTTCATTGGGGTACTGATCAAATTTCCCGTGTTCTTCTCCTGATTCAATTATAGGGGCATTGTCAATGGCGGTCTCCGTGCCGAGATTAGCCCCCGGGCTGGCGAGTTGAAGAGAAGACACAGCCGACGCCACGGCTTCGGTCACGATTGGCACGAGAAGCGCCTTCACCTCATTCCCGGCGAGATATGCGTTCACTTCCTCTTTGGCCTTTCCTCTGGCAATCTCCCTGGCTTCGTCTTTGATCGCGTGGTATCCCCAAATCGCGATAAGCCCAATAACGACAGCCATCATCGCAATACTTATCGTCAGGCCGGTCAGGAGGACAGTAACCACTTCTCCATTCGAGAATCCCCATTTGCCCTCAGCGTCAAGCGTGAGGGCAAAGCGAACCACTGCCCATGTAGCGAGAGGGTCCAAAATGCAGAAGATGACCAGCGCCGAGATCTTCCAGGCGCGTAGGGGCTTGTCCATGGAAACGGCATTGTATCAGGCTGCATTCTCAAACTGACCCACTACCCACTCCCCATTCCGATTTGCCGCCGTCCCCCAATCTGTAGTAAACTCGGAATTTACTCCCAGTGGTTCCGACGCACTCCGTGTGTTCCGGCTCCCAATCGAGGATTACATGCACGCGATAATCGAAACCGGCGGAAAGCAGTACCGCGTCGCTGCGGGCGACGTCATCCGCGTGGAAAAACTGCCTGGCGATATCGGCTCCGAGGTCGAACTGCCCGTCAAGGCCGCCTTCAACGACGACGGCGGGCTGGCGCAGGTTGGATCGGTGAAGGCCACCATCGTCGGCGACGGCCGGGGCGACAAGATCCTGGTCTTCAAGTTCAAGCGCAAGAAACAGTACAAAAAAACCATCGGGCATCGCCAGTCCTTCACCGATTTGAAGGTCGGCGACATTGTCGTGTAGGTGACGCATGGCTCATAAAAAGGGTTTAGGAAGTTCCAGAAACGGGCGCGATTCGAACGCGCAGCGGCTCGGCGTGAAGGTCTTCGGCGGCCAGTTGGTTCCGGGCGGATCGATCATCGTGCGGCAGCGCGGCACCAAGCTCAAGCCCGGCCTCAACGTCGGTTGGGGCAAGGACGATACGCTCTTCGCCAAGGTGACCGGCACGGTCGAATTCAGGGACCGCGGCCGCATGGGCAAGTTCGTCAGCGTTCAACCCGTAGAGTAAGAAAGAACTCAGACCGCAAGGGCCGCCGGCTTCGACCGCAGCCGGCGGCTTTTCTATGTTTATCGACGAAGCGCGGGGGGGGCCGAGCGGTGGCGACGGCGGGCACGGCGGCGCCGTGACGCTGGTTGCCGACGACCAGGAGAACACCCTGCTCAAGTTCCGCTTCAACCCCGAACACAAGGCGGAGCGCGGCCGCCACGGCGAAGGCAGCAACCGGACGGGCCACGACGGCGACTCGCTCGATATCCCGGTTCCGGTCGGGACGGTGGTCTACGACGAGGCCACGAGCGAGCGGCTGTACGATTTCACCCACAGCGGCGAGCGCTTCATCGTGGCGCGGGGCGGCCGCGGCGGACGCGGCAACGCGCGCTTCGCCACCTCCACGCACCAGGCCCCTACCGAGCACGAGCCCGGGCGCCCCGGCGAGGAGAAAAGGCTGCGGCTGGAGTTGAAACTGCTGGCCGATGTCGGCCTGGTGGGGTTCCCGAACGCCGGAAAGTCCACGCTCATCTCGCGCATCTCGGCGGCGCGGCCCAAGATCGCCGACTACCCCTTCACCACGCTGGAGCCCAACCTGGGGGTCGTACAACTCGAGAACTACCGCAGCTTCGTGGTGGCCGATATTCCGGGGCTGATCGAAGGCGCGCACCTGGGCCACGGACTCGGCGTTCAGTTCTTGCGGCACATCGAACGCACGCGGCTGCTGGCGCACCTGGTGGATGTTTCCGAGGCCACCGGGCGCGACCCGGTCCACGATTTCGAGACCGTTCTCACCGAGCTCGCCAGCTTCAGTAAGGAGCTTGTCAAGAAGCCGATGATCGTGGTGGCCACCAAGATGGACGTGGCGCAGGACCCGGCGCGCGTGGAAGCCCTGCGGAACCACGCCGCTGAGCGCGGCCTCGCCTTCTTCGAGATATCGAGCGCCACCGGCCAGGGCATCGAGATTCTGAAGCACGCCATGGCCGAGCGGGTCCTTGCCAAAACCGACCATGCTTCGTAGCAGCTTGCTTTCCTGGCTGGCGGCCGCCGCCTTCGCCGCCGTCCTGCCCGCCCAACGCTCCATCGAATTCGAGGGGCGCTACTGGGTCCCGCGGATGACCGGGCGCGTACGCGTCGAGCAGAACGGCGTCGGGACCGACGTCGACGCGCGCGCCGACCTGGGCATCCCCAACACCAACTTCCCCGAAGGGCGATTCACGTTCCAGAGCTCCGGCCGGAATCGCCTGCAGTTCACCTATACGCCGATGGATTACTCCGGTGACGCCGCCGTGACCCGGACCGTGATCTTCAACGGCCAGCAATATACCCTGGGGACGCGCGTCATCTCCGATCTCGAAGTGAAGCACCTGCAGTTGGGCTGGGCTTACCAGTTCATCCGTGTGGCGAACGGCGCATTCAAGCTGGGCACGCTGGTCGAGGCCGACGGATTTCTCCTTAACGGCCGGCTCCAGGCGCCGAACCTGAACGTCAACGAGCAGGAGGAGATCTCGTTCGGCCTGCCCACGGCGGGCCTGGCGATGGACATCAACCCGCACCACAGAGTGAACCTCTACGCGCAGGCATCGGGGATGAGGGTAGGGGACTACGGCTACTACATCGGCGGGGAAGCGGGCGTGAAGGTCCGTCCCGCCGGGCCGCTTTTCCTGACAGTTGGCTACCGCGCCTTCAACCTGCACGCGCAAGTCGCGCCCGATTTCGCGCGCCTGCAATTGCACGGACCGTTCTTCGGCGCGGGCCTGCGGTTCTAGCGGCGGCCGGTTGTGCTACCGTGAGGCTGATCGTCATGGATGCCGCGCCGCTGCTCGCCCGCATCGCCGAATTGCTCCAACGCCACGGGCTCGAAGCGATTTTGATCGGGAACGAACGGTCGATATCGATTTCCGCTGGCGGCGGATCTTGGCGCAGTAATCCTGAAGCCCTATTACCACGTGAGCGGACTGTTGCGCCTTTCCCGGGACAGCGACGGCCTGCAGCTCGATTTTAGGAGCGCCATCGACGGGATCCGGTCGTTTGAGGGACTGAGAAGGCGCGCCCGAGTCGTTCCGTTCGGGCGAGCGACCCTGCTCGTGGCGAGCTTGCCTGATATTATCAGAAGCAAGAAAGCAGCCGGCCGGCCGCGGGACCTCGCGGCGCTACCGGTTCTGGAGGAAACGCTTGCGGAAGCGGGCAACGCGGAAAGCGGCGCTGGAAACACTCAAGAAGGAGAGTGAATTGGCGCTGCGCGATCAGATCCGGCGGCTGTTAGCGCTGCCGCCGGAAAAGCGAACCCACTTCCTGCGGAAGCGGGTAGGCATTCGGATGACGTGCCTGTAGCGCTCCGGACGCGGTTCTACTTGATTTTCTTCAACTCCTCTTTGGCCGGCGAGTTGGGGTCCAGCTTCACCGCTGTCTGAAGCTCCGCAATCGCTTCGGCGTTGCGGCCCTCCCGGTGAAGCGCACCGCCCAATAGCCGATGCGCGTGCGACGGCGTCGCCTCGTCGGGTTCCGGCTCTTGCGACAGATACTTGCGCAGGTACCCCTCGGCGCGCGCGGCTTCGACGTTTCGCCACAGACACCGAGCCGCGGCGGAGCAGTACGGGCCCAGGTTGTCGGGCAGAGCCTTCTCCGATTCCGCCAGCGCAGCGTCCAACTCCACCCACTTTTTCTCTTCCACCAGCACAAAGGCCAGCACGTTTCGGGCGCCGGCTCGCTCCGGTTCGATTCGAATCGCCTCCCGGGCGTGCTTCTCGGCGTCCCCAAACTTATTGACGCTCCCGGAAGCGTAGTAGTTCGCCAGCTTGATACGCGCCGCGTAGCTCGCCGGCCGCGCCTCCACAGCCTTTCGGAAAAGATCTTCCAGGTCGACCTTCTGCTTGAGAAACCAAGCCAGGTCCGCCTGGGCGAAATACCCATCGACTGGATCGATGTGCATGATCCGCCCGGGAATCCCCTGCGCCTTGACTTTGTCGCCACCCATCACCCCCGGCGCCATGACGTAGAAGCCCATCAGCATGCTCAGCGCTTCGGCGTTGTTGGGGTCGAGCGCCAGGGTGGCGTCGACCTCTTTCTTGAACCGCCGGCCAAGGCTTAACTGCCTGAAAACTCCTGATTTCCCGGCCAACGCCCCGGCAGCGTCGGCCACGCGGAGGTGATAGCGGGGATTCTTCGGATCGACGGCCAGCGCCTTTTCAGCGAGATCCAGGGCGGTGGCGTAGTCGCGCCACTTCTGCTTCAACTGTGACAGCAGACAGAGCGTTTCGGGATCTTTGGGATTGGCGCGATACCGGGGTTCGAGGATAGCGCGCGCCCGCTTGAAGTGGCCGCTCTCGATCAGAGCTTGCGGCGTTGGCTCCGCCGCGAAACACGCGACGGCGACCAATCCGGCCAGATAGCGCATGCCTCTACGACGGCAAGGTGGGGCAGGCGGTTTCGCCTGCCCTTGTCCTATACCTTCTCGGGCACCACGTAGGGGGCGCGGTAGTTGCGCGAGACCAACTGGTTGGCTTCGCGGTCACCCTTAATGCTGAAGGTGGCGGGGTCGAACTCCACGGTGCGGCCCACGCGGTAGGAGATGTTGGCCAGGTGCACCAGGATGGTGGACATGGCGCCTTCCTCGATTTCCGCGTTGAGCGTTTCCCGCTTGCGGCTGCGCACGGCTTCAACGAAGTTCAGGTAGTGATCGCCGCCCGCCCGCCTGGTCGGGCCGGGGGTCTGTTCCCTGCCCATCCACGACTTGTAGGACATGTAGCTGTCTACCGCCAGGTAGCCCTTGGAGCCGTAGAAGACGTTGCCGATGGTGTTGGGACTGCGCGGACCCTCGTTGATATCGGCCTCGTGGTTGCTGATCCAGTGGCGGACCTCGAACTCCAGCATGCGGCGCTTGCCGCCTTCATTGAACTCGAACGCGGCGTTGAGGGTGTTGGGCGTCTCCTGGTCGTCGTCGAACATGAACTTACCGCCGATGGCCGTGGCCTTGGTGGGGTACTTCACGCCGAGGCCCCAGCGGGCGATATCCATCTCGTGAATGCCCTGGTTGCCGATGTCGCCGTTGCCGGTATCCCAGAACCAGTGCCAGTTGTAGTGGAAGCGGTTCTTGGTGAAGGGGTGCATGGGCGACGGCCCGGTCCAGAGGTCGTAGTTGACGCCGGCGGGCACGGGCTCTTCGGGGGTATGGCCGATGGTGGCGCGCCACTTGAAGCACAAGCCGCGGGCCATGTAGATATCGCCGAACTCGCCATCGCGCATCTTCTGGATGGCTTCCTGCACGGCCGCGGAGGAACGGATCTGGCTGCCCTGCTGCACCATGCGGTTGTACTTGCGGGCGGCGGCCACTACCTGCCTGGCCTCGAAGAGATTGTGGGAGCAGGGCTTCTCGACGTAC
>JAIQFU010000025.1 GCA_020073115.1 Terriglobia bacterium | reverse complement strand
CACCCGATACCTGCCGCTGGTCCGCTCGATCGTCGACCGGATCAAGATCAACCTGCCGCCGCAGGTCGACGTCGAGGACCTTTACAGCGTCGGCGTCACCGGTCTCATCGCCGCCGTCCGGAAATTCGACCCGGCGCAGAAGCACACGTTCGCGGCCTATGCCCGCGCCCGGATCCGGGGTGCTGTGCTGGACGAATTGCGGCGCCTGGACTGGTGCCCGCGCCGAATCCGGGTCAAGGCCCGGATGATCAAAAACGCCATCAATGATATCGAGCAGGAGACCGGACGGCCCGCCACGGACGAGGAGGTCCAGAACCGGCTCGGCCTGACGGCCAAGAAATACCAGCGGTGGCTGGAGGACTCCCGTCCCGTCACCTTCGTCGCGCTCGACCAGGTTTCGGAGGATGACGGCGGGGTTTCGCTCCACGAGGCCATCGCGGATCCCAACGATGTCACCGGATCCCAGCTGATCGAGAACTCCGAGTTGGTGCAAATTGTCGCTCAACGCATGGCGCAATTGCCCGAACTACAAAGGAAGATCCTTTCCATGTACTACTTCGAAGACATGCGCCTGGCGGAGATCGCCGCGGTCTTTGGCCTGACCGAATCCCGGATCTGTCAAATCCATTCCAAAGCCGTGCTTTCCTTGCGCGTTTTTGTCACCCGCATGCGTGACCGGTAGGGGACGATCGCCATGCTCGTCCTCCTCGGCATTCTGCTGGTGATCTTTGGGTTGCTGAGTTTACTTTCAATAGGATTCGGAGGACCATCATTCTTCTATTGGAGTGTCTACTCGTTTGCGTACAGTGGAATTGTAATGTTAATCTGCGGCGTCATAGCGATCATTGGCGCAAAAAGCGTGAACACTCTTGTCTGGCGTCGGGTTGTGGGGCGGACGCCCCTCGTCCGTGTAACCCTACCCGTCGTGCGACGCCAGGAACGCCTGCACCTTTTCACGGATCTGGTCGCGAATGCGCCGGAACGCCGCCAGTCGCTCGGTCTCGCCGCCCCGGACGGCTGCCGGATCTTCGAAGCTCCAATGCATCCGCTCGGTCCCCGCCGGAAACACCGGGCAGTTGTCGCGCGCGTTGTCGCAAACCGTCACCACGTAATCGAACGGCTGGCCTTCGAACTCCGCCACGGATTTCGACCGCTGTCCCGATATGTCGATCCCGATTTCCTTCATTACGGCGACCGCTTCCGGGCGTACCTGGCTGGGGTTCGTACCGGCGCTCGCGACTTCGTACCCGCCGCCCCCTGCATGCCGGAACAGACCCTCGCCCATCTGGCTTCTGGCCGAGTTCCCCGTACACAGAACGAGGATCCTCTTCATGCACGCTCCTCCCGCCTGTTCGCCGGCTGATCTTGTGTCTTACAGATGTTGACATCCGTAAACACGTTTCCAAACCACCTCCGGTTGATCCAGAGCGCGACGTTCACCAGCGAAATGAGGACCGGCACTTCCACCAACGGGCCGATCACCGCCGCAAACGCAGCCCCGTGGTGGATGCCGAACGTGGCGATGGCGACCGCTATGGCCAGCTCGAAATTATTGGAAGAAGCCGTGAACGACAGCGTCGCCGCCTCGGCATAGTTCGCGCCGACTCTCTTGCTCATCCAGAACGAGGCGAAGAACATCAGCACGAAATAGATCGTGAGCGGAACCGCAACACGAACCACGTCGAGCGGCAGTTCCACGATCATCTCGCCTTTCAGGCTGAACATCACCACAATCGTGAACAGCAGGGAAATCAGGGTGATCGGGCTGATCTTCGGGATGAAACTCTGCTCGTACCACTCCCTGCCCCTGGCCTGGAGCATCACGAACCGCGTGAGCATCCCGGCGATGAACGGAATTCCGAGGTAAACGAACACGCTCTTGGCGATCGCGGCCATGGAAATATCCACCTTCACGGCCTGGAGCCCCAGCCATCCCGGAACGATCGCCAGGAACAGGTAGGAGTAGACCGAGAAGAACAGCACCTGGAATACCGAATTGAACGCCACCAGCCCTGCCGCGTATTCGCGATCGCCCCGCGCCAGGTCGTTCCACACGATCACCATGGCAATGCACCGCGCCAACCCGATGAGGATCAGGCCGGTCATATACTCGGGTTTGTCGCGCAGGAACAGGACAGCGAGCGCGAACATCAGGATCGGGCCAACGACCCAATTCTGAATCAGCGAGAGAAGCAGCACCCGGCGGTGCTGAAAGACGCGGCCCATCTCCTCGTATTTCACCTTCGCCAGGGGCGGGTACATCATCAGAATGAGCCCGGCGGCGATGGGTATGGACGTCGTGCCCACGCTGAAGTGGTCCAGGAAGGGAGCCACGCCGGGAACCAGATATCCGAGCCCGACGCCGGCCGCCATGGCGGCGAAAATCCACAGCGTCAGGTACCGGTCGAGGAAAGAAAGCCGCGCGGCTGCCAGTTTTTCCATAGCTCTAAGCTTTCGTTAAAAGACGATTGTCGACGTTCAAAGGATCGCGACCAGCGCTTTCAGCTTCCGCAATCCATCGTAATTGATGCAGTATCCGGCCCGCGGCCCGTCCTGGTTGCTGCGCACCAGACCGGCATCCTTCAGAATCCTGAGGTGCTCGGAGACGGTGGATTGGGCCAGCGGCAGTTCGTCCACAATCTGGCTGCATACCCGCGCTTCTTTCTTCGATAGCATGCGCAGGATGCGCACGCGCGCGGGGTGGCCGATGGACTTGCCCATTCGTGCCAGATCGTCGTCGGCCTCGGGGCCTTCCAGGGCGGCGAAATCCGTGCGCGCCGGGGATGGCGCCGCATCGCAGCAGAGGGGTTCTACGGACCTTGAGTTCATAGGCGAATCGTCGATTGACGATAGCACGGCCCAACGGATCGCGTCAACCCGTTACTTCCAGGGGTGGGTGCCTTTCGGGCCGCGGCGCGCCCGGATGGCGGCCAGAGCGGCGGCGATGATCGCCGCGAGCATGGCGGCCAGCATGGCGATGTTGTATACGGCTACGACGAGGTTCAGGCGCACGGGCGTCACCTGTCTTATCGGAGCTTTCGGGAGTTGGCTATACCCTGCGTGGGCGGTGCGGCAGGCGGTTCCGCCTGCTGCCACAATAGAAAGAAAATGATCGGATCGCGGAGAGGTAGAAATTGAGATACCTGTTGGTGGCGATTGGAGGAGGTAGCGGCGCGCTGGCAAGGTACGTGGCGGCATCGGCGATCATGACCCGGTTCGGCGGAAAATTCCCGCTGGGAACGCTCGTCATCAACGTCACCGGCTCGTTTCTCATCGGGTTCCTGATGACCGTCCTCACGGAACGATTCAAGCTCGACCCCATGTGGCGGCTGTTACTGATCGTCGGATTTCTGGGCGGGTACACTACCTTTTCGAGCCTGGAGTGGGAGACTTTTATGGCGGTCCGCGAGGGCGGGCTCTGGACCGGGGCGCTCAACGTCGTTTCGAGCGTCATTCTGGGCTATGTCGCCGTCTGGTTCGGGGCGGCCCTCGCCCAGCGCTGACGGTTACGGGAGGAGTCGGTATGCTCCAGAGGGGCACTGCAAAGAAGGTCACGATCTTCGTCAATGAGGATACCCGGCATCACCTGGCGTCCCTGTCCGAAGCCATCCTGACGTTCCTGTTTCATCGGGGCGTTTCCGGGGCCACCGCCACGCGGGCCATGGCCGGCTTTGGCGCCCACCACGCGATGCACACCACCAAAATCGAAGCGCTTACGGAACACCTGCCGATTCGGATCGAGTTCATCGAATCGGCGGCCAGGGTGGATGAGCTCATGCCCACCCTGTACGACATGGTCACGGACGGAATCATCGAGGTCCAGGATACTCAGGTTGTGAAAGTCGCCAACAGGGAGCGCCCGGCGCCTCCGCAGGGGCCCCACGCCGAAAGCAAGGGAGCCGCCCGATTGATGCGCATCTATATGGGCGAGTCCGACAGGTGGCAGGACGAACCGCTCTTCGAGGCGATCGTCAAGCGCTTGCGGCTCATGGACATCGCCGGCGCAACGGTGTATCGCGGCATCCTGGGTTATGGCGCCAAGGGCCATACCCATAAGAGCGGCCGCCTCCCGTTCTCTCACGATCTGCCGGTCATGATCTCGGTCGTCGATTCTGCGGAGAAACTGGGCCGGGCCCTGGCCGAGATCGAATCCATGATGCAGGACGGCATCATTGTGCTTTCCGACGTGGAGGTGATTCGATTCATCCACGGCGGTCCGCTAACGGAGAACTCGAATGCGAACGGTGAAACAGGCGAAACTCCTTCGGCTGCACTTTAGCGAAGGCGACCACTACAAGGGCAAACCGCTTTACGAAGCGATCGTAAACCGGTGCAGGGAACTGAAGATCGCCGGCGCCACCGTCTTCCGCGGGTTAGAGGGCTACGGCGAGACCGCCGAGATTCACCGCCATCATCTCGTCCGGCGGGACCAGCCCATCGTCGTCACCGTGGTGGACACGGCGGAAAACCTGGCGCGCCTGATTCCGGAGGTCGAAGCGATGATGGACACCGGCATGATCGCCACCTCCGATGTAGAGTACATTCGCATCGAAAAGCCGCCTGGCGATCCGACCCGATAGCTTTGAATCCGTGTTGTTCCGTGGCTGGTCTTTCTTTTCGTGGGTTCTCCCCGGGGAACCGCCCGGAACGTATGTAAACGTACAAAGTGGGCCGCTACCGTTCTCAAGCCCGCCACTAGTGTTGTCCCTAGGCGAATTCCCCCCGGAACTTTCATAAAATAAGGTCTTCTTGTGCTCAAAACCGGAGGCTCCGCGATGAGTGAACCGCCCTTAGCCGAACTCGGACTGCTGGCCGAAAACCGCCGCCTGCGAGAACGGATCGCTGGACTGGAGCGGGAAAATCACTCCGCCGCCAACGAAGCGGAGGAACAGAACCGCAAGCTGCTGGCCGCGCTGCAAGAGGAAAAGGAGAGGTTATTGGCGGTCCTCGCCAGCATGACTGACGAAATCTGGTTCGCCGACGCCGATAAGCATCTTGTCCTGGTGAATCCCGCTGTTCTTCGAGAGTTCCATCTGGAGGAAGGGGGTCGGCCCGAGGTCGCTAAGGTAGCTGCCAGCTTCGAGGTACTCCGTCCGGATGGGACGCCGCGCCCCGTCGAGGAGGCCCCGCCCTTGCGGGCGCTCGCCGGGGAAGTGGTCTCCCAAGAGGAGGAGATTGTCCGGATGCCCGGTACCGGTGAATTGCGGCATCGTGAGGTCAATGCCGCGCCGGTCAAAGATGCGTCGGGGACCATCGTCGGATCGGTGTGCGTAGTTCGCGATATCACGAAGCGGAAGCGGACCGAGGAGCAGGTCATACGCGGCCAGAAGACGTTTTCCGAACTGGTCGAGCGCGCTCCCTTCGGCATTTACATCGTGGATTCCGGGTTCCGCATCGCGCACATGAACGCCGGCTCGCAGAACGGAGCGTTCCGGAATGTGCGGCCGGTCATCGGGCGCGAGTTTTCCGAGGCGATGCGCATCCTCTGGCCCGAACCTGTTGCCGCAGAAATCATCGCCTTCTTCCGCCACACGCTCGAAACCGGCGAGCCCTATTACTCACCACCGTTCGTCAACCCCCGCCATGATGTGGAGACGGTCGAATCCTACGAGTGGGAACTGCACCGCATGACGCTGCCGGACGGGCAATTCGGCGTCATCTGCTACTACTTCGATTCCACCAAGCTGCGCCAGGCCGAGGCAGCCCTGCGCGAGAGTGAGGAGCGGCTGCGGTTGGCCCAGACAGCGGCCAAGGTCGGCATTTGGGACTGGAACTTGCGTTCCGGGCAGCTTCGCTGGACTCGCGAACTTGAGGAGATCTACGGTCTGGAGCCGGGCAGCGTCTCCGCGTACGAGGACTTCAGGCGCAGCGTGCATCCCGAGGATCTGGAGATGGCGGAGGCGAATTGGAAAGAAGCCGTGGCCCAGCATCGCGGGTTCGAGGTGGAGTTCCGCATCCTGCAACCGGGGGGCAGGATCGTGTGGGTCCATAATCGAGGCGCGGCAACTTACGACGAGGCGGGCGCCGCCATTCGAGTTTTTGGGGTCAACATAGACATCACCGGGCGCAAACGCGCCGAAGATAAGCTGTTTGAGACCAATCAGCGGCTGCAGGCGCTGATGCAGGCGCTGCCTGTCGGCGTGAGCTTCTCGGACGACCCCACCTGTCAGCGGATCACCGGCAACCCTGCCGTTCTGGCGCAATTCGAAGTCGGGTCCCAGGACAATCTCTCCGCCTCCGCGCCAGACCCGGCCGCGCCGGGCAGGCAGGTGCGCTTCTTCCAGGCAGGCCGGGAGATCGGTGCCGCCGAACTGCCGCTCCAGCGCGCGGTCGGGAGCGGCGCCGTCATCCCGCCCATGGAAGTCGAAGTCCGCCTTCCCGGTGGCCGGATTTGGTTTGCCGAAGTTTGTGGCGCCCCTGTCCGCGACCGACAAGGCAACGTTGTGGGCGGCGTGGCCGTGACCGTGGATATCACGGAGCGCAAACGGTCGGAAGAGCGCCTCCGGCACGCCCAAAAGCTGGAAAGCCTCGGTCTTCTGGCGGGCGGCGTCGCGCACGACTTCAACAACCTGCTGGTCGGTGTAATCGGAAATGCCAGTTTGGCGCAGGAGATGCTTCCCTCCGACAATCCCGCCGTCGAATTACTGGAGGGCGTGGTGAGGTCCGGCGAACAGGCTGCTCACCTCACCAGACAAATGCTCGCGTACTCCGGCAGGGGAAAATTTCTGATCGAAAAGCTGAATTTGTCCAAACTCCTCCCCGAGATCAGCGGCCTTGTTCGCACGTCCATTCAGAAACTGATCGTGCTGCGATTCGAACTGGACGAGAACCTGCCGCTCATCGAAGCCGACCGCGGACAAGTGCAGCAGGTGTTCATGAATTTGGTCTTAAACGCCGCCGAAGCGATTGGCGGCTCCCCGGGGAAGATCTCCGTCAGAACCGGCGTTCAAGGAGTGATTGATCGCTTTCCGGGAGCGCACGCGGCAACCCCGGAGCTGCCGGCCGGCGAGTACGTCTTCCTGGAGGTGACCGATGACGGATGTGGCATGGATGAAGAGACCATCTCCAGGATTTTCGATCCCTTTTTCTCTACGAAGTTCAGCGGTCGCGGGCTGGGGCTGGCAGCCGTCGCCGGAATCGTCCGTGGTCACAAGGGCGCCATCACGGTAGACAGCGCGCCGGGGAAGGGCAGTTGCTTTCGGGTGTTGTTCCCGGCGCTGGTGGGGGTCCCCGCCGATCACCGCCCGCCGCAAGCCCAAGGCGCGCTTCGAGGCAGCGGCGTGGTGCTGGTGGTGGACGATGAATCCGTGGTGCGGGAAATGGCAGGGAAGGTTCTCGAACATCATGGGTACACGGTCTTGCTGGCGGAAGGCGGGCTGCAGGCGATTGACATTGTGCGGAGGTATCCCGGCGACATCGCGGCCGTCATTCTCGACTTGAGTATGCCGGGCATGGGCGGTGTTGAAGTGCTACACGAGCTCCGGAGAATCCGGCCCACCTTGAAGGTCCTCGTGTCGAGTGGCTTCAGCGAAGCTGAGACGATGGCGCTTTTCGAGGGACAGTACGCGGCGGGCTTTGTTCAGAAGCCGTACTCGGCCCAAGCCATCGCTGAGAAGTTGGCGGTCTGCCTGTCTTAGATTCCGATTCAAAAGGCCAGTGAAGTCCGCGAACGCCTTGCGGAACTTCCTGTACGGCGGCCGCTGATTGCTCTGTCGCCCACGCATAACGCAGCCGTGGACGTCCGCGCCTGCATAGTCGTCGAATCCCAGCTCCGGAGCGCTCACTCCAAAACCCGCGAACACCAATGCGGTGCGCAGGTTCGTTTCCTCGTGGATTGGGTCCCCGGGAACAACGTAGTCCTTGCCAAACTCCAGCTTCTCAGGTGGCTTCGGTTGATTGCCGCGCCGATCGCGATCCTGTCGATCCTTTCCGCCGCCGCTATTGTGGCCGGCGTTAAATTCGGCGTTCAATGAATCCGCGTCCGTCGCTCCCTTCTCTTCCGCGCCTCTTCGCCGGAGCAGGCGGCCAAATGACGTCAGTGAGGCCACCTCGAAGGGCGGTTGTCTGGGTGAAGTTGAGGAGGTGGGCGGCGGCGCGGGTGGCGGTTCCTTGGCGGGTGCTGATTAAACAGCGGGTGTTCAGGCTGTCGAGGGCGCGCTGGGCGTTGCTGCGGGCAAGCCGTGTAGCGTCCGCAATTTGGCGGCTGCTGGCAAGGGCGGTGTGGTTCTCGGGATTCTGGATGGACACCAGGTAGAGGGCGGTGCGGAGCTCGGCTTCGGAGAGACCCGGAGCGACGGCGGAGAGGCTTCGAAGGGCCTGAGCGTAACTTCCGATAACGGATATTATGTAAACTTCTGTGCGCAGCCAAAAAAATGGCCCGGTCCCCGCTGAATGGGACCGGGCCTAGGGGAAGAAACCTCAAAGCCTCAAAACCGTTAACGGCCGTGCCCTCCCCGGGGGCTGCCGCCGCCGGAACTCCGGGAGCCGCCACCGCCGCCACCCGAGGAACGCGGAGCGCCGCCGCCGCCCCCACCGGAAGAATGCGGCGCGCTATAGCCGCCGCCGCCCCCGGAAGAACGCGGCGCACTGTAGCCACCGCCGCCCCCTCCGCCGTACGAACGCGGAGCGCTGTACCCGCCACCGCCCCCACCGCCGTACGAACGCGGAGCGCTATAACTCGGCTGGCTGTAGCTGGGCGCGCTGCGGCGCTCGGGAGCCGCCGGCGCGGTGTACTGCTGCCGCTGCTGGTATTGCTGCTGGCGCGGTTCGTTCTGTTGGCGCGGCGCCTGCTGCCGCGGCGCGGCCTGCTGAGCTCCACCGGGCTCACCGAAGCGCTGCCACCCACCACGGTTCTGGGGAGCCGCGGGCTGCACTGCCGGGTCCTGCCGCCCCTGCCGGACCGCCCTATCCGGATTCGCGCGCGGCGCGTTCGGCGCGGCGCCGCCGGTTTCCCCGAAGCGCTCCCAACCGCCCCGATTCTGCGGGGCCGCCTGCTGGTTCCGCGCCGGCGCCTGCCACTGCGGCGTCTCGCGCGTCCCGGAGGCATTGCCGCGAGGCCCCGCGTCCCGCGCGGGCTCGCCGAACCGCCGCCAGCCGCCGGATTGCGATTGCGCCGGCTGTTGCGAACCCCCGCCCATGCGCCCGAACCCGCCCTGATTCCTGACCGCCGGGACGTCCCGCGCCGACGTCGCCATCCCGCCGCGAATCGGCATCCCCGCCTGCTCGAATGCGCGCTGCTGCTGCGCAAACGGGATCCGCGTCGCGGGACTCGGCTGCTGGCGCTCGAAGAAGCGCGCGTTCCCGCTCACCCGCGGGGTCACTACCGGTTGCCGGTCCGTAAACCGCAGGTGCGCGGCGCCCGGAGCCACCGGCATGCCGCCTCGCACCAGGCTGGCTTCCCGAATCTGGCTCCCGGAATAATGCCGCATGTCGCGGAACTGCCCCCCCGCGAAATCCGACCCTCGCACCCCCGTGATGCCGTTCATCGCCCGCGAGTTTCTATAGACATTCGTGATATTTACGTTCGTAATATTAACGGAACGGTTGATGTACCCGGGACGGCCGTAATACGAGCGCCCCCACCACGGGTGGAACATCTCGTACGGCGCCAACGGTACCCAGCCGATGTTGCCAAAACCGAACCCCAGACCTCCCCCGCCCCATCCCACGAACGCCACCAGCGCGGGCGACCAATAGTGCCGCATGCCCCTGACGCCCGGGTACCAATACCAGCCGAAATGGTCGCGATGAAACCAGCGCCCGTAGTGGTATGGCGCCCAGCCCCACGGGTCGTAGCTCACCCAGGTCCACCCATACCAGTCTTCCCAGGCCCAACGCCCCTGGCTGTACGGCGACCAACCCGCCGCCACCACCGGCTGCCAACAGTAGCCGTAGTCGGGAACGTCCACCCAGTTCCCGTAGCGGTCCAGGTCTTCCGCGCCATATACCCCGGGCGGCACGTACTGGTTGCTCGGAGAATTGAGTTCGGCGCGGTCGCGCGCGTCGTTCCAACGGTCCCAATCGTCGCCCGGAATGGCGCTCGTGATCTGGAACTCGGGATCGGATTGCGTGCCGCGCGCCAGCATCGTCTGGCCGGCGCTGACCCACTGCGAACCGGTCGGCGTAAAGATTTCCACGCTGCCCGCACGGACGGTGATGCGGGACTCGCCCGCATCGTTCACGCTGATTCGATAAATCCCTTCTTTGGAGGGCCGTATCGACACGCTCGGAGTATCCACTTCAATATCCACGTCGGTCGGGCGCAGGATGCGGTAGGTCACCGTCCCGCGGGCCACGTCGAGTTGATAGCGGTTATACTCCAGTTGCGCCAGCCGGACTTCGGCCTCGCCCCCCAAGCGCAGCGCGTTGGCAGAGTCGAACTGGATTTCCGCGCGCGAATTCGGGCCGGTGGCGATGTGGTCGTCGGTCATCACCGGCGCGTTGATCACTCCCGCAACCCACTCCCCCGAATCCCCGCGGCGCACGGACACGTCGCCCTCGATCAGGCTGATGCGGGCCACTCCGCGGCGTACGTCGTCGGGGTCCGCCTGAGCGCGCACCGGGGTGTACATCCCGGCGCACAGCAGGACCGCTCCTGCGAGCGCTGCAAACCGTAACTGCGGTATCCGTTTCATGGCAGGTCTCCCGAACTACGCCGCTTTAATGGCACGCCGCAGGCCAATCCGAAAGCCATTTAGTATCAGTGAATTAACGCAATTCAGGAGGATCCGCGAGTGGCCGAAAACCACCACCCTGGCCGCGTTCAATCATGGCTCGGTTGAGCCAGCGCCAGGTACAAGTCCCGATAGACCACGCGGAAGCGGCGCTGGCCGAGCAGCCCCAGGTCCGTGCCGCTGAGCACGAAATAGTCGTAATCGCCGGAGGTCTTCCGCTCCACGGGAGCCCAGTTCCTCAGGCGGTAGCGCTCCCGGTAGAAGTTCAGCACCGGTTCCTCGGAATCGCTGGCGGCGATGCGGATGGAACGCCGGCCCGCATCGTCCATCAGCGCCTGAACCAGGGCTTTCGATTCCGCCTCGCCCCGCCACTCGCCGTAAAGGCGGACATCCGCCTGCAGCAGGTATTGCCCGCAGAGCAGAGCCGAAAGGAAGATCGCGGCCGCGGTAGCGGGCTTCCAGTTCAGTTGCGCCGCCAGCGCCAGCGCCGCCAGCGCGGGAAGCGGGATGAAATACAGCGCGGTGCGGTTCAACGGATAAGGGATGCCGAACCCGCGGTGCGCGATCACCAGAAAGAGGAACGTCAGCGCCATGGACCCGCCGGTGAGGACGAGCAGCGTGGGGCCGGTCCCCGGTTTGCCTGTCTTCAGGATTCGGATCGCGCCGGCCAAGGCGGCAGCCGCCAGGAGGCCCATCCCGATCCGCAACACAGGCTCGAGAAACTCCACCGCCTCGAACGGCCGCGGCAGCACCGACAGCAACCGCGTGTGATAGAACGAGAGCACCACAAGGCTGCGGAAGGTGTCCCGCAGGGTGTGCGCGCCGAAGTAGAAGTTCCCTGCCTCGGCGTGGGCCATGGGCAGCGCCAGCAGCAGAAACGCCGCGCCGATCGCCGTCGCCAGAAAACGTTCCGCCACCAGGATCGCCGGCGCTTGTTTCCGGCGCGCCAGCGTCACCCAGAATACCGCCGCCAGGGCCACCGCCGGATAGGCGAAAGAGAGGTTGGCGGCAAGGGAGAGTCCCAGGCAAAGGCCCGCCAGGTTCAGCGCGTCCTCGCGGCCACCCGCCGGAGGGGGAGCGAGGTACTCCAGCATGAAGTTCAGCGCCCAGGTCCAGAGCGCCAGCGCCATCCCGTACCCGCGCGCAGCCGAAAGGTAATCCAGGACCAGCGGGTTCAGCGCCAGCAGCGCCACCGCGGCCAGAAACAAGGCGCCGTTGCCGAACGCTCTCCGCGCCAGGCGCCACACCGCCCACAGGTACAGCCCCCCGCACAGTAGGCTCGGCAGGCGGAGGGCGAACTCGGTCAGGGGCAGCGCGGTCAGCCCGATCTTCGCCAGCAGCGTATTGAGGACGTGGTTGTTGGCGTCATAGGACCCCAGAAGGGCGCTCCACCGCGGGTGGACGAAATGCGAGTAGGTGAACGCTTCGTCGGTGGTGATGGACTGCGTGGCCGCACGGTACACGTTCGTCCCGAACACCGCCCACAGGAGAGCGCGCGCGGTTTTAGTCGATGCGGTAGAATCGCGTTCCATTGGCAGACGCTATTTCGGTGACGCCCCAATAGCCGGGGTACTTTCTCAAATCGGCCGAGGCGAACTCGGCGTCGCTCACCAGGATGAAGTCAATCCCCCTGGCTTTCAGTTCCAGCGCGGCGGCGCGCCGCATTCCCACCGGCGGGTCGATGTCCGCCTCCTCCGCGGTGTCGGTCAGGGGCACCCAGCGGCCCACGTCCGTCCAGACTTCAACCTGTGGATGAGATTCCCGGATGTGCATGCCTTCGAGAACGAGTTCGTCGAGGCGCCGCGGACGGCCGAAATCGATCCCAATGAAATCGCCGGCCGACATGGCTTGCCACGTGGACCAGCGGGTGGCGTAGCTGTTGTCGAAGGCCAGCTGAACCTCCCAGCCGTTCGGAGACGCCGAGAGCCGCCATTCGGGCGTGCGGGGCAGTTCCCTTCCCGCGGAATAGACGCGCAGCTCGGTGACGGTCCAGAAAACGGCGGCGGAAGCCGCCTGCACCACCCGGACGCGCCGCGCATCCACCGGAAGGAATCGGAAGCGCTGCCGGTGATTCGGCCGCTCGCCGCCGATCGGGGCGAGCATCGCGTCGTAACAGAAGTTGCCTAGCGTCGATTCGTAGGAGGCCACGATGTGGCGGTCGATACGGGCCTCCGGGCGGGTGGAAAACGAGAAAATCTTGCCATTGCGCGGGACGTTCAGCTCGATGGCGTTCTTCAGCACGAGGTCGGGAGCGTGCCGCAACAGGTAGTCCATTTCCGGCTCCTTGCGCAACGCGGCCCGGATGGGGACCTTGGCAATCCGCCAGGCATATGGATCGCAATAAGTGGACAGCACCGGCGGCCAGCAGGCGATCGCTTGAAAGATAGCCAGAGCCGGAAGCAGGCCGCGCGTATGCGCCACTCCCAGACCGATCGAGAGCGCCAGAAACGGCAGCGAAGGAATCAGAAACCGCGCACCCGTATTGAGATAAGCGGGAACCGCCAGGACCAGGGCGGCAATCAGCAGCCGGCGTCCGTGGCGATGCCGCAGGGCCAAGAGGGCCAAAGGAGCCAGGAGAAATACCGGACCCAGGAGTCCGCCTGTAAGTCCCCCGCCTAGAGTAAGTTGTACCGGAATCTCCCAAAAGTGCTTGATACCCGTGTAATGGCGCAGGCCTTCCATGTAGATCGCCTCCATCCCGGCGTGGTAGTAGGGGTTCGGAAACCACCGGTTGAAGAAGGGAGCCAGCGGATTGCCGAGCCAGATCCAGTTCCGGATAACCCAGGGGAGGACCATGGCAAGGGCGGGCAGGACCAGTGCCGAGGTCGCGCGCCATCGCCGCTCCCGGCTGCGCCACCAGACGTAAATCACCGTAACCGGAATAACGAGGCCGATCGTATACTTCACCGCATAGCAGAACCCAGCTAACAAACCAATCAGGATCAGAAGCTTATCATCTCTGTCCTCATCCCACACTTGAAGCAGATAAAAAACTGCAAAAACCAGCGTTGCAGCCGTGAGGTCGTTGTACGCGGAGGCTCCATCGAGCCCGATCACCGGGCTGGCATAGGTCAGGATCGCCGCGAATAACCCGACTTTCGGAAACCCGAACCGCCGCCCGTAGCAGAGGATCAGAAAGGGCAAGGCGGTCTGGAACGCGAGATGGGTCATGGCTGCCGCGGAATGGCGGCCGAAGGTGAAGGCCATCAGGAACAGCAACTCCATCCCGTGAGACAGGTAGGAGTACATGCTGTGGTAGCTCCAGACGAAGCCGTGGTTGTGGTAGTAGCGCGAGACGTTCCCCAGGTGGTAGCCCATGCCATCGGGGCTTGCCTCCGGGGCGAGGGCGGTCATGAAATACACGAAGAAGAACGCGCTAAATACCAGATAGAACAGCGTTGTCCACATCCGGGAACCGGCCGGAAAATTCTTTCGAGGAGGATCTTTCCTGGCTTGCCACGCCGCCCACAGGATCACGGCCGCTCCGCCCCACAGAAACACGCCGCGGCGCGCCTGGTGGACCGTGCACAGCAGAAAAGTAAAAAAGCTCAGGCAGGCGGAGCCGGCGAGGAACGAGAACAGCGCTGCTTCCAGGCGGGTGAAGGGAACGTGCAGCCGTCTCAACAGCAGCGAGCCCAGGCCCCAGGCGGTGGCGAGGGTCAGTCCAGCGCCGAACAGGATGCGTAGAATTTCCGCCATCTACTGCACGAACCCCGCATTGAAGAGGAGGAAGGAAAGCTGCTCGCCATCGGCCGGTGAGACCCAGCGCGGCTCGGCATGGAACGTAACGTGGATCGGGGTCCGAGCCTCCACCCACTCGGCCGGAACCGGCTTCTCCAGTGTGTACTTGTCGGCCCGCGGGCAGTACATCGAAGCCAGGGGATGGCCGTTGATCGCGCAGGAAACCGTGACCGGCCCCGTCACCTTGAAGGTCACTTGCGGGATGGCGAACTCCATGGTGAACTTCAGGTTCTGATTGTTTTCCACGCGCAGGCGCAGTTCGGGGTTGACGAAGGTCCAGCGGAAGACGCCGCGCTCCGGAGAGATGTCGCGGACGATGTAATCGTCCACTTTAGGGTCGTCCATGGCGATAAAAGCCTGGAGCCCTTCGGGGTCCTTGCCGAGGTTGAGGGAACGCTGCTCGGGCGGCGGAAAGGCGCCCGGCCGCCGGCCGCACGCGGCAGTGGCTGCGCAGAGAGAGAGTACCACCAGGACGATGCGGCGCACAGAATTGCGAGTATAGCGCGGCGCGCCGTGTGCTATAAACTTGCTACTACGTTCGGGATACTCGAGGACCTTCGCTACGGCCTGCGCGCGTTGGTGAAGAGCCGCGGCATGGCGCTCGCCGCAATCATCTCCCTGGCGCTGGGGATCGGCGCCAACACGACGATCTTCACGCTGCTGAACGCCATTCTGCTGCGCCCCTTGCCGGTGGAGGATCCGGCGCGGCTGGCCGCCGTTTCCACCGTGGACGCCCACAGTCCGGGCCAACTCCTGTGCTCCTACCCGAACTATCAGGATTACCGGGACCGCAACGGCGTCTTCACGTCGCTGCTGCTGTACTCTCCCATCACCCTGACCTTGACGGGACACGGCGATCCGCAGTTGGTGATGGGCCAGATCGTCTCGGGCAATTACTTCGAGACGCTCGGAGTCAGACCGGCGGTGGGCCGCGGATTCCTGCCGCGGGAAGACGCCGTTCCGGGCGCCTGGCCCGTGGCGGTCATCAGTCACAACTTGTGGGCGCGGCAGTTCGGGGGCGACCCGCGCATCGCCGGCCGCAAACTGGAGATCAACGGCAGAGCGTACGACGTGGTGGGAGTGGCGCCGCAGGGGTTCCAGGGACTGGACACGTTGATCGCCGCGGACGTGTGGGTTCCCGTGATGATGTACGAACAGGCATACCCCAACCCGGCCTGGATCCACCAGCGGCGGGCGCTGGCCTTTTCCGTCGCGGGCAGGCTCAAGGCGGGAGTGACCTTGCGGCAGGCCCAAGCCGGGATGGAGACCGTCGCGCGCGACCTGGAACGCGAGTACCCGCGGGACAACGAAGGCCGCCGCGTGGTCCTGGCCCCCCTGGCCCAGGCGGCCATCAGCGCGCGGACCCGTCCCGTGGTGACGAACGCCGGCGCGGTCCTGATGATCATCTCCGGGCTGGTCCTGCTGATCGCCTGCGCCAACGTCGCGAACCTTCTCCTGGTGCGCGCCTCCCGGCGGGGGAGGGAGATCGCGGTCCGGCTGGCCATGGGGGCCGGCCGCTGGAGGCTGGTGCGCCAGATGCTGGCCGAGAGCCTGCTGCTGGCGCTGGCGGGCGGGGCCGCCGGCATCCTGGCGGCGCGGTGGGCCCGCGACATCCTGTGGGCCATGCGCCCCCCCATGCTCGCATTCTCCGGGGTGCATCTCGACCTGGACGGACGGGTGCTCGGCTATACCATGGCGGTGGCGGCCGCCACGGGCTTGCTGTTCGGACTGGTTCCAGCCCTGCGCGCCACCCGGACGGACCTGGCGGCGGAGTTGCGGGAACGCGCCGCGACGACCGGCGGAGGGACAACCTGGCAGGCGCTGGTGGCCTGCCAATTCGCGTTTTCCCTGGTGGCGCTGGTGGGCGCCGGGCTTTTCATGCGGAGCCTGCACAACGCCGAACAGATCGATCCCGGGTTTCAGACCGGCCGGTTGGGGATCATCGGTTTCAACCTGGCCGGCTATGGCGAAGGGCGCGGACGCGAGTTCCAGCGGCAGGCTTTGGAGCGGGCGGCAGCGGTTCCAGGAGTGGCGGCGGCGGCGCTCGCCAAGGACCCGCCCTTCACCGTTTCGCTGGCGCGGACGGTCCTGCTCGAGGGCCAGTCCGCCGCGGCGGGCCGGATGACGCTCACCAGTCTCGTCTCGCCCGGCTATTTCCGAACGGCCGGGATCCCGCTGGCAAGCGGCCGCGATTTTACGCCCCTCGACACGGCCGATGCGCCGCGGGTGGCGATCGTCAACGAGGCTTTCGCCGCGTCTCGCTGGCCCGGCGAGAACCCGCTGGGCGAGCGCCTGCGCTTTGCGGGCGACGACAAGCCCGCGGAGGTGATCGGGGTGGCGAGAAACGCCAACTACCAGGTCATCGGCGAAGCGCCGCAAGCGCTCTTCTATCTTTCGCAGGCGCAGTACTATTTCCCCTCCGCGGTGCTCTACCTGCGCACCGCCGGCGACCCGGCCGCGACCGTGGCGGCGGTGCGCCGCGAAGTGCAGTCCATGGACCGCAGCCTGCTTCTGCAAGCGGAAAACGTGCGGGACACCATCCGGCAGGCGCTGTGGGCGCCGCGCCTCTCGGCCTGGCTGCTGGGCCTTTTCGGCGGGCTGGGACTGGCGCTGGCCGGCATCGGGATCTACGGCGTGATCTCCTACTCCGTGGCCCAGCGGGGCCGGGAGATCGGGGTGCGCATGGCGCTGGGCGCCACGCCCGGCAAAGTGCGGCTGATGATCGCGGGCGGGGCGGCCCGGGTAGTGGCCGCCGGAGTCCTGACGGGGCTGGGGTTGGCGCTGGCTGCCGTGCGCGCGGTCGGGCCGCTGTTGCTGGCCACCAGTCCTTACGACGCGCTGACGTTCGTTGCCGCGCCGGCGATCCTGGCGGTCACTGCGCTGGGCGCCTGTTGGATCCCGGCTTTCCGGGCCACGCGCATCGAGCCTGCAAAGGCGCTCAGGGAGGAGTAGGCGGCCGGTTCTGGCGGGGGATGATAGCTTCTTACCTGGCTTCGCCCGTGGCTACGTCCAGGGTCCATTCCCTGGGCTCCGGCAGCCACAACTTGCCGTCGCCGATCTCCACCGGCATCCACAGGTAGCGCGAGTCCCACTGCGTGCGGGGCTTCCAGACGTCGCCCATGAAAATCACGGCGGTGGTTTTCGAGCCCACCACCTTCAGCAACATGGTGGATTGCGACCCGTAGGTCCGGGTCTCGGGCGGCGCAATGTCCTTGAACTCGGACCACGGCCCTTCGAGGCGCTCCGCCGTGGCGTACTTGTTGGGGTTCGGGTTCCAGCCGGTGAGGGCCGACCCGACGGCGTAGTACAGTCCCTTGTAATGCACCACCGCGCCGCCTTCCAGGGGGGCGTGGATCAGGCACACGTCTTTTTCCACATCCAGGTAATCATCGGAGAGCCTGGCGATATGGAAGCCTTTGGCGGGGCGGTCTTCGAAGATCAGGTAGGCGGCGCCGTCGTCATCGATGAACTGGCCGATGTCGCGGCTCTCCTGCCCCAACGGCCGGAAGCTCCGGAGGAACTTGTAGTCGCCGTCGACGGTATCGGAGACGGCCACGCCGACCCGGGCCAAGGCATACCGCGCATCGTCTATGTGCATATACATGATGTACTTGCGTGTTTTCGCGTTATAGAACACTTTAGGGCGCTCGAGCACGAAGCGCGCCCCCAGGTCGCCCGGGTCGGCCTGCTTCATGATCTGATTGCGGAAGGTCCAATGGGCGAGATCCTTCGAGGAGTAGCAGGCGACGTACCGCCGGGCGGGGTCCAGCCCCTGGGAGCGGTCCTCTCCGAACCAGTAATAGGTATCGCCGAGCCTGATAATACCGCCGCCGTGCGCCTGGACGTGCTGTCCCCGGTCGTCGGGCCAAACCTCGCCCGGCTTAACGGTCTGGGGGCCCGCGGCCAACGCCGCCGCGATGCCGAGGAGCGCCGCCGCGCACAGGTTCCGCTTTTTCGAAAAAGGGGTCATAATTGGCTCCGATTATAACAATGCGGAACACGGGCCCGACCCGCTCCGTTTGTAATCCACGAGGGAGGTTCTATGCAAAGTCGCAGATGCGTGTTCGCCATGGCGGTTCTGGCGCTGGCGCCGGCAGCCCCGGCGCAGAAGGCAGCGCTCACGGCGGAGCAGATCATCGAGAAGAACATTGCCGCCATGGGTGGGCGCGAGGAGATGGCCAAACACCAGTCGACGTGTATCCGGGGCGACCTCGACATCACGGCCATGGGGATCAAAGCCCCCATGGAGATCTACGCCAAAGCTCCCGATAAGCGGCTGATCGTCGTTCGCGTGGAAGGCTACGGCGAAGTTCGCAACGGCTTCGATGGCCAGACCGCCTGGGTCGATGATCCCGGGCAGGGCCTGCGCACGGTGGAGGGTGAAGGCCTCGACCGCGTACGCCGCGACTCGGCCTACCAGCCCGCGTTGCGATGGCGAGACGTTTACAAGCAGGTCGAATTGCTGCCCAACGCCAAGGTGGGAGACCGGGACGCTTATGTCCTGCGGTTTTCCCCCAAGTGGGGACAGCCCATCGTCACGTACTACGACGCCGAGAACTTCCTGGCGCTGCGGCAGGACGCCGATGGCGACGATGGCGCCGTGGTTCAGAGCTATTTTTCCAGCTACCAGGACTTGGGAGGACTGAAGTTCCCGTCGGCGATCCGGCAGGTGACGCCCGGCGGAGAAATCCTGGCCAAGGTCGCCGAGGTGAAGTGCGCTGCGCCGCTCGACGACGCGCAGTTCGCCAGGCCGGCGAAGCAATAACAGGCGCTTGTTGCGGTTGTCGTTGGTGATGAAGATGGTAGTGGAGGAGAGCCGCTTCCAGAAAGATTGTGTACCGCCGGCGGTCGGTTTCTGCCACCGGTGGTTTTGGACTGCCAAAAATAAGCGGTCAGTCGAGAGTCGGCGGTAACAGCATTCCGGCGGCCCGGTAGGCTTCGAGCAGAGCGCCTTCGGCTGGGCCGCGCTTCGGCGGGCCGCAGCGGTTTCCCTGCTCCAACTCGGCTAACATGCGGAACTGCTCGAGGAGCGGGCGGCTGCGGAATGCGCCGCCGATATAGACCAACTCCACCGGGTCGCCGGGGTCCCAGAGTTGCGAACGGACAGCGGCGGCGAGCAACGCCAGTTCCTGCGCGGCGTGGCGGAGGATCTTCACGGCGGCGGCATCGCCCTCCGCCGCGGCGGCCTCCACCAGCGGCGCGAGGGCGGCGATGCGGGAACGCGGCCACGCGTCGGAATAGAAGCGGTGCAGCGCGTCGTTGGCGTCGCGCGCGCCGGTGGCGTCCAGGAGGGCGGCGCGCAGCGCGGTGGGGGG
>JAIQFU010000024.1:19784-28115 GCA_020073115.1 Terriglobia bacterium | reverse complement strand
AGATCACGAAGGCTGCGGAGTACTCGCTGACGGATGAGGCCTATGCACAATTACTGGGACGATTGGCAGACGGGAAATTCGGACAGATGTCGCCTGAGTTGCAGGCAAACATCCTCAAGTTCTATTCCGATCCCTCGGCTCCCATCAGCACGAAAAAAAACGTAGTCCGCTGGCAGGGATTATTGGTGCAACTTGATAGCCTGAAAACGGCGACCCCGACGCTCCCGGCGATGGAGGAACCTGCCCAGAGCCTACTCTCAGCAGATCATCAGCCTGCCTGCCGCGACGAACATCCGAGGCAGGGTCAGCGATATCCACGGCCAGGGCTTGGGAGCCGGCTCGCGATATTCGAACGCGGCCGTCGGCGGAATCGGCGCGTCAGGCCGGTCCACGGCCTTGATGAGCGAGTCCGCCAGCGCAACCTGCACACCCGTGCCGCGCAACGCCACGGCTCTCGGCCCGAAGCACGGTGAGATCCGCTGGATCTCCGAGACGGTGCGAAGCAGGTTTACCACTTCCTGAAGCTGCTGCGGGGTGGAAGCGAACGCCAGATGGAACACCCGGACCACCGCATCGCCCACCGAGTATTCGCGCGTGACCGGTACCGCGGCGGGGGCCTGGTCCAGTTCGCGGAAAAGCCATTCCCCGAGATCGACATCGCCGGCCGCCCCGCGCAGCGTCATCGTGTTCTGGGCGGCATCGACCGGCGCCGGAAGGTTCGTCACGATGCGTATGGCGATCCCGGCTTCCTGCATCCCCTGGGGGTTGGTGGTGGAACTGAAATACAGCACCCGGGCCTTTTCAGCTTGGGCGAAGCCCGGCAGAGCGGAGGAGAGCGTAACCAACAGCAGGAGCGCTTGGGCGCGCATGAAGTGTTCCTTTTCACACTTCTTGACGCCGCCGGTTGGGAAAACGTGTAGGGCCGCCCTCCGGGCGGCCGCGACACGCTCCAGCGTGGCGCGGTCCTACTGGTTCAGATACGCGATCAGATCCGCCATCTGCTGCGGGTTCGAAAACCGCGGCCACGCCACCTTCTTCTGCTGCATCAGCTCCAGCATGCGCGGGCCGTGCTGCCACAGGGCGGAAACCATCGTAATATCCGAGTACGAGCCCTTGCCCTGGGCCAGGTTGGGGGCGCCGCTCGCGGCATTGCCGTGGCAGGTCCCGCAGGTCTTGTCGGCGAAGACCCGCTTCCCGCGGGCCGCGTCGCCGCCACCCTCGAACCGCTGCCGCGCCCAGATGTAGTTGAGGATTTCGTGCATCTCCTGCTGGGTGAGCGTCTGCGGCTGCTTCATCGCCGGTTCGTGGTTCCACATATCGACGGCGATATCGGTGAGGCTCTGGTTCCGCAGTTTGCCTTCCAGCGCCATCGCCCCCGTGTGGCACCCCGTGCAGCCCTTCGACCGGAACAGTTGCTCGCCGGCGCCCGACGGCGTGAACTGAAAGGTCGCCTGCATGTTTCGGGTCTCCGGCAGGTTCCGCAGATAGACCAGGATATCGGTGAGGTCCTGCGAGGTGAGCTGCGCCCAGGCGATCTTCTTCTGCTCGAACGCCTGGCGCATTCGCGCCCCGTGGTTCCACATCTGTTGCGCCAGGGCCACCGGATCCCCCAGGGACTCCCACTTCACCACCGGCGGCGCCGCCGCCAACGGGGAACTCGTCACCCCGTGGCAGTCGGCGCAATGCCTCGCCGCGAACGCCTGCTTGCCGCGCCCGGCGTCGCCCGGCTGGTCGAAGTAGTGCGCCGCCACGAAGAAAGCGAACAGGTCGGAGGCCTGGTCCGGCGTGAGCGACGGCCGGGCGATTCCCTGCTTTTGCATTGCGGCCCACATCTCCGGCGCATGGTTCCACATCAGGGCCGCCATCACCGTGGGAGTGAAGCCGCGGTCGACGAGCTTCGCGAGATCGGGCGCCGCCGTGCCGCCCCGCCCGTTGAGGCTATGGCACTGGACGCATTGTTGGCTTTGGAAGAGCTGCTCACCCCGGCGGGCGTCGCCGGGCAGGATGGCGGCGGCGTGCAGCGCGCTCAAGGCGATGAGCGCGCCGCACGCCGCGCGAAGCGGAAACATATCGACCTCCCCCAGGGCGTGATGGCGGCCCGGGCAATGCCCGGCCCGCTACCCTATCGGGTCAGTCTGAGGCCGGTTTGGACCGTGTGCACCCGGAACGCCTCGTACAGGAACAGGTCCTCGTTGAACCCGTACCACTGCCACTCGGTGTTCCAGTATACGTGCTTCTGGAGCGGAACCGAGAGCCGCATTAGTGGTTGATAGTACCTTGACGTCCGAGACCCGTTATTCACGGCCAGGGAACCCCCTACGGTCAGCTTCGGCGTCCCCGCCTTCCACCCCGGAAGCCCGAGGTCGATGGCCGCGGTCGCCAGGTGCATACTGTCACGATACGAATTGATCCCCGGCGTGAGGAACGGCGGGATCAGGTAGTTGATATTGGAACTGAAGGTGGCCCGGTCGTACTCCGCCAGTACCGAAACCCGCTTGCTGCCCTTGGGCGTCCAGGTCAGCGAAAGGGCGTTGTCGCGGCTCTCGAACTCGTAATTCACACCAGGGGTTGGGTTCCAATTGTTCATGTACGTGAAATTGGCCTGCGCCGAGAGCGTATCCGAGAACTGATAACGCCCGCGCGCCCGCACCCGGTTGTAGTCGTAAAGGCTCGTCCGGAAGTAGGCGTGGGTGGTCGACGCGCCTTCGTACTCGCCGTTCAGCGACAGCTTCTGAATCGGGCGAACATTCAACCCGGCGATTCCCACCTGCCGGTTGAGGCTGCCCGATTCGAACGGCTGGATGGGGTTCAGCGGTCCGCTGCGTACGCTGGCGTCGCCCCACTCGTAGCGGTAGCCGCCCCGCAGCGTGATCTTCTTCGTGACGTCGAAGAACAGGTCCGTCTGGGTGCGGTTGTAATTCACCACCTGCCGGTCCGGCAGCGGCGTCACGGTGTTCGAGAGCTGCGAGGTCGGATTGAACAGGAGTTGCTCGGCGATCAGGGAATACGCCGCGTCGTGATAGCGGTCCGTTAGCCAGGATTCCGCGATGCGGAAGCGCCGGAACGGCCGCATTTCGAAGCCGGCGTTGCCGGAGATGTGCGGCTTGTTGGCCGAACCGGTCACCGCATCGCCCTGCCCGGTATAGAACAGCAGCGAGCTCAACAGCAGGAAATTTCCATTCGCCGCGTCGCTGTAGTTGACGTCCGTCTTCGGCTCGCTGTACAGGAACTGGCCGTAGAGATTGAGCCAGGAGAACGGATTGGCGGTCACGTACGCCTTGCTGTAAATCGCGTTCCCGCGGATGCCGTAGGCCTGCTGGAGGTTGGCCAGTTGCAGCGTCTGGCCCAACACCGGAGCGGTACGGTCGCCGCCGATGAGGCTCGTCTGGTAGACGGAATCGTCCTCGCGGAACGTGGTCCCGCCTTGCTCCAGAGTCACGTGGAACCGGCTGAACTCGAACCGCACTCCGCCGCGGTAGTTCGACGTGCCGTCGTGGAAGTTCGTGCCGACGGGGTACTCGTTGTTCGTGCCCTGGACCCAGGTCGTGATGCCGTTGCCCTCGCCGGAATTGCGGTCGTAGGCCAGGTACGGCACGATGTGTTTGCCCGGCAGCAGTTCGAGGTCGAAACTCGCCAGCCGGCGGCGCACGTCGCGCGCCTGCTCGTCCCATCCCGCGGGCGCGAACGGGTTGGCGTAGGACGGGAGCGCGTTGTAGTACAGGATATTGCGGTAATCGAAACGGAAGTTGTAGATGCCCCGCTTGGTGGCATCCACGTGCGCCGTATTATACGGATCGCCCCAGTTGTACCCGTTGGCGTTCAGCGTATCGAACAGCCGATGCTTCGGATCCCGGATCGTAAACTCCGTTCCGAACAGCCTCGGGCCTTCGCCCAGGTTCACGATGCTGCGATACGTCGGCACGCTGCCGCGGATATCGGTGCGGAAGCGGTAGCCGAAATCGATGCTGCCGGTGAAGTTCTGCTCCGTGGCCGGAGCCGGATTCTCGGCCGCCGGCTGCTCGGTTTTCTGCGCTTCGGCCGCGGGTTTCTCTTCGGGCTTCGCCGGGGCCTGCGCCGCTTTCTCTTCGGGCTTCGCCGCCTGCTGCTCCGCAGGGGCCTGGGCGTAAGCCGGAACAATCAATAAGAGAGCCAGTAGGTATTTCATCGCAGCAGCCCCCGATCCACGTACGATCCGTGTACTTTCTGGTGGCACAGCGTGCAGTTCTGGAACCGCGGGCTCCGGATATCGTGGAACGCGGGAGGCACGCCGCCCAGCGGCGAATTCGGCGCCGGGTTCGGAACAGGCAGGTTCGAGTGGCATTCCAGGCACACGAAGCGCACCTGCTGGCGCGTCAACATTCGCGGGTTGGTGGAACCGTGGGGCATGTGGCATGCCGTGCAGCCGTCGAGACGCACGGGAGCATGCTCGAAGGTGAACGGTCCGGCCAGGTTCCCGTGGCACTTCAAGCATCCCGGCTCGTTGCCCCGGAACGCGGTCTGCATCGCGCGTGGCAAAAAGCTGCCATGGGGGTTGTGGCAGTCCACGCAGGACATCGCGCCTTCCGGCAATCGGTGCCGGAATGGCTGTTGAAAGCTCGCCCAGATATCGGTGTGGCAGCCCGCGCAAAGCTGGTTCGTCGCCGCCATCGTGCGCGGAACCAGGCCCTCGGGCCCGTTCTTGTGAATCGAATGGCACGCCACGCAGCTCACTTCGTTTTTGGCATGACTGCTATTGATGCGGCCGACGTGCGTGGGCTGATTGAGATGGCACTTCAGGCAGATGCGGTCGGTTTGGTCCGGTTTCAGTTTGGCCGGGTTCTGAATATCCGCCGCCGACATGGATTCGGCGTGCTTGCTCCCGGGACCGTGACAGGATTCGCAAGCCTTGGTATCGAACTTATACTTCTTTGAGGTTTCCACCAGGTGATGAGGGTTCTTCTCGAACGCCTTGAAGATGTCTTCGTGACATCCCTGGCAGGTATCGGAGCCGACGTATTCCGCCGGCTTGTTTTCCGCGGGAGCCGCAGCTTGAGCCTGAGCCGGAGGCTGATTCTGAGCTGGCGCTTGGGCGGGGGGCTTGTCCTGAGAGTGCCCCGCGAGTACGGAGAAGAGCGCAGCGGCCGATAAAAACGCCGCGAGGCGCGCCGCATGGAAACGGCGCGCCCGCGGGCCTTTAGAGACGCGTGGCGGCAACCAAGAGAAAGCCGTCATTTTTGTATGGTTGCAGATCTACTGTCCTGCGTGCACCTTCGTCGTGTTGAATTCCGCCGTGCCGCCGTGGCAAACGTCGCAACTCTCACCAAACTTCGTGTCAGTGGCGGACATTGCGTGGGCGAACGTGGAATTGGCCGGATGGCAGGCGGTGCAAGCCGAGGTGGTGGCGCCCGCCGGGCTCAGCGGAGACTGCGGGTTGGTCACCTGGTTCTTGCCGATCGGGAGCACGGCCTCACTGCCGTTCACGTGGCACGTGTAGCAGGCCTGAGTGTAGCCGACCGATCCCGTCTTGCTCATCAGCGGGTAGCGAACTTCAGTGAAGTCGTTATGGCTCCCGCCGTTACCTACCACGGTGTAGCTGGCGCCCAATGCCGGGAGTTCTTCGCCCGTGTGGATCCGATGGATCATGTAGGCGAAATTGATGCCCTGAGCCGGGGCGGCCTTGTCGGCCGGATCTTTGGCGTTGGGCCGCTGTGAGATGTCCGTGTTGTACGGATTGTGGCAGAACACGCAGTAATCCGTGTTGTCGTTGCGATTGGCGCCATGCAAGGAGAGATATCCATGGCACGAGTCGCACTTCGCAATCTCCACGACCTTGCGGCGCGGAGTTACCGTCGAGCCGTCCACGGAGAAATAGAAGACGTCGTTCGTAGCGCCGTAGTTGACGGTGGTCTGATTCACGGTACCCGCATTCAGGGTCCCTGTGCGCCGCGATTCCGAGCCGACCGCGAAGGTGCCCTTCGCGCTCGCCGGAATGGCGTGCGTGAACTGGTACGTGCAGGTTCCGCCGGCGTCGCACTTGGAGGCGGTATTCGCAGTTTCGGAGACATACCCCGGCGTAGTGACGTCGGAGCCGAAATTGGTAGCGCCGTAGTCCGTCGTCGGGCCGGTCAGCACGAACCGGAGAGAGTTGCTGCCGCCGGTGAGCGACGACATCGGGATGGCATTCCCCTTGTTGTCCTTGGCGGTGAAGGTCACCAGCGGAGCCTTGCCTGCCACGCCGTTATCAACCTTCACGATGTCGATGTTGACGCCCGCGAGTTGAGCGGACTTGTTCGCGACCGTGTGCGCGCCCGTAACGGAGGTGTCGAACTCCGACTCGCCCGTGGGCATGTGGCAACTGCTGCACTGGTTGTCGGAAACCTGAGGCAGGTTGGCGTGGTTCGCGCCGGTGGCGAAATTCACGTCGTCATGGCACGAGCCGCACGCATCCCGGTTCGGCTTCGTCATATAAGCGTTCTGCTGCGAAGCGCCCTGCTTCGGATCGTGGCAGGACTGGCAGCTTGCCGCTGCGCCGTTGGCCGGGAAGGCTACCGTGGAGTAATCCGACACGCTCTGATTGTGGCCGATGATCTGGTACTTCCCGCCGGCTTTTACGCTCGGTAGATCGTCTCCCATGTGCAGCTTGTGGATGAAGACCTGCATCGACATGTTGTTGCCTGTATCGGGATCCACCGTCTGCTTGGTGTGGCACATGTCGCAGAGTTCCACGCTCTTGCGCGAGCCGCCATGCGCGGCCAGGCCGGAATCGGATCCCGTTCCATGGCAGTTGTTGCAAGCGCCCGTGCGCACCACGTCGCGCGGCGCGGAGGTCCCGCCCGCGGGTACCCAGCTGATCACGGCGTCGTCATAGTACGTGCCCATGTCGAATTCGACGAGATTGCGCGAACCGTAGATGCCGATGCGGTGCGTCGCGGTCTTGTCGAACGCGGAGCCGTTCTGCGCTACGGCCTTGGTCTTGAACGTGTAGACGTACTCGCCGATCCCGCCCGACACGGCGGGCACGCTCGTCCCACCCTTGTCGGTGGTGGCCTGAGTCGCCGTTGCCTTGGTGATCGGGCTGGTCACCGGCTCGTTGTTGTACGCCCAGAACTCTTCCTGGCCCTGTGGGATATAGGCTGCAATAAAACTTACCGAGACGGCGCCCGGCGTGAGTACCCCGGCAAGGTCCAGAGGCTGGCCTTTGGGGTCGGCTATCGTATAATCGACGCTCATTGTTCCGTCGGCGGTGATATTTGCCGATTTAATCGCAAATACCAGCCCCGGACGGACGAAATTCACGGTGTTTTGATCGGCGTAGAACGCCTTGTCGTGAACCGTGAATTCGGTTTTCCTGGTCGCGCTGAATAGGGCCACGGAGCCGGCCACAACACCCACAACCAGGGCCCAACGGCCTACCGCGAAGACCGAAGAAGGAATCCGCATACTTTAATCTCCAATTCGTTGAATCCTAAACTAGAAAGCACCGGTACGGCCGGGAGACAACCCGCCCCACTGGTGAGAATGCCTGAGCTACCGAGCACTCAGTAGCAAAGCACATGCCCATCCAAACCCGCGGCGGGGACATCAGGACCGCAAACCCTTTTCAAATCACGGCGTTGGAAAATTCGGCAGCGATTCTATTTTTGCCCATCCGGACCCGGATGGGTGAAAAGACCGGCACTCGTGGGTGAAAATCCGCTAATGACCTCTGAAAGTGAGAATTATCGCCGGAAAAGACGACCGGGAAAACCCGGTGCAATGGGCAGGGAGCCTACGCCTTGCCAGGCCCGCCTGGCTGCCGGCATTCTTCCCCGCAAGCCGGCGGGGCGCCCTTTGGCTCCGCCCGGAGGCCCACTCCACCAAAACCTCACCCCAGATCCAGTCCCGGGTACGTCACCTGCGTTCCTTCCACCCGCGCGAAGGGCGTCAGCTTGTGGGCATCGGCTTTCGCGGCGCTCATGATGTGCTTCACCGCCTTACCCTGCGCGGTCAGCGCATCCGCGATCAGCGACCGATGGCAGCGCCACGGAACCGCCTCCGCGCACATCACCGCCGCGCGCCGGCCCTCCGTGCGCTTCAGCAATTCCGCCAGGTTGCCGGCGAACTCCGGCGTCTGCATGTAGTCCGCGTAGCCCCGGAAACTGGCGTTCCGCCAGGCGGTGTTCGGCGAATCTTTCCTGGCGTGGCGCAGCCCTCCCAACCCCGGCATGTGCAGGTACTCGATTCCCCCGCCCGCCAGCGCTCCCGGAAGCGTGTCGCTGTTGAACTGAGGATTGTGGCGCGACCGGGGGACCGTCCGGACATCCACCACCAGTTCCACCCCGTGCGCCGTCAGGAGCTCGAGAAAATCCTCGA
>JAIQFU010000024.1:0-19774 GCA_020073115.1 Terriglobia bacterium | reverse complement strand
CCCGCAACGCCTCGATGGGCCGGCCTTCGTCAGCCCCGTCCGCCTGCGCCGCTTCCCGCAGGGTGAGCGATTTCGGCGCGTTCCGCACATGGGCCAGGGAGCGCAGCCCGGCGCGTTCCAGGATGCCGCGCGTCCGCGGGTACGCCGTCACGAACCAGTAGAGAGGCAGGTCCGCCGTAATGCTCTCCCTCTCGATCCAGGCCGGAAACGGCGCCGCCAGGGTGACCCCCAGGTTCAAGGCGAAGACGACGACCGCCGCCAGTTCCAGAATCGCCGAGACCGGCAGCAGCCGCCACGCAGCCGCCGCCGCGCCCGCATAAGCCGGTGGCTCCAGGGCCACCCGTAGCGCGCACCCCGCGGAGAGCAGCACCAGCGCGGTCAGCATCAGACGCTTGCTCCACAACTCCCGGCTGTTGACGAACGACGGAAGGATTCGCGGCCCGATGGCGAAAATCAACGTGGCGAGAAACCCCACGGTGAACGCATGCCGCGACGCTCCCACCCACCCGCGCGAGCCCCCGATGCACGCCAGCAGGGCCGACGCCAGCAGCCACCCGAAAGCCAGGCGCACGAAAATCGGGTACCGCGGATCCACCCCGGCGGTCTTCGGCTTGCGCTGGGGTTTTTGAAAGATCCGCAGCGACCAGCACGCCGCGGCGGCCGCCGCCAGCGTCAGCCAGGCGGAGCACGCTGCCAGGCGGGCCCACCCCGGATTCGCGCCGGCTGCGATTTCGAGAACCGCCGCCGCCGCCAGCGAAACCAGCCCCGCATCGACCGCCCGCCCGCCGGGCTTCTTCAGCCCCAGAAACGCCGGCAGAAATCGCACGCTGAAACCCCATGCCACCGGAAACGTGAAGGTCCACAGGGCCATCCACAACAGGACACGATCGCGCGGTTCCGGGATCAGCGGCTCGGCCCCGGCCGGAAAGATGGCGAACAACTGCCACGCCATGGTCCCCGCAAACCCCGCCAGGCCCGTGAACACCAGCCGGTTCCACAATCCCGTGGTTCGCGCCGGGACGGCGCACTGCCACAGCAGAAGCGCCGCCACTGCGAATTCGGCAGCCGACGCCGCCGGCCAGACCGCGCGCCAGTGCCAATCCCCCAGCGCCGACGCCCACCGCGCCGCCACCGCCGCCGTCCACACCGCCCACATCGCCCAGCCGAGCGCCAGCGAGCGCAGCGCGCCGCCGCGAAATTTCGGAACGGAGTAGAGCGAGATGCCGATCATGAAGCTCGCCACCCAGCCAAAAAGCTGCGCGTGGCCGTGGCCCTGAATCCATACCGGCGAGACCGAGGCCGCGCTGCGGCGGGAGGCGATCCCGATCAGGTTCCAGACGCCCAGCAGCGTCCCCGGCGCAACCAGGAACACCAGCCCGGACGCCAGGAACGCCCCCAATAGCCGCGCCAGCCGGCGTTCCGGAAGCGGGTCCGCCAGCGCGGGCTTCGAAACCGCATCGCGCCGGAAGGCCTCCTGCCACATGGGTGGAAGCTGCATATCCAGGAGCGTTCAGCCATCAGCGGTCAGCCGCTGACACCTGAGCGCCCTCCATTATCCCGCGGCCGGGTTGGAACTGTGGGTAACCTCCGTCACGGGCCCGCGGGGCCCGAACGGCAGGTGGATCCGCAGAACCCGCTCGCGCCGCCGTTCCTCTTCCAGGGTCCGGGTTCGCGCGCGCAACAGATCGTAGAGCGAGACCATTCCCGCCAGCTCGCGCGAGTCTTCGCGCTCCACTACCGGGAAGCGCGTCAGCCCGGTTTCGGCCATGCGATAGACCACCACGCGCAGCGGTTCGTCGGCATAGGCCACCACCGGGTCTTTGCGGGCTAACTCGGAAAGCGGACGCCACGAGCCGGACGGGTCGTGCAGAATCTGTTGCAGGTTGCTGCGGGTAATCACTCCCACCAGGCGCTTCTCCTCGTCGATCACCGGATACAGCAACTGCCCGCGCCGTTCGTGGTCGGTGTGGACCGAATTGACCAGTTCCGCACGCGTGGTTTTCGCGGGCAGCGCGACGATATTGGTGCGCATCACCTCGCGCACGAAGAGAATTTCCAGCGGATCCACCGCGTATTCGCGGCTCAGGTGGTAGCCCCGGCGCGCCACCTTCTCCGTCAAGATCGAGCGCCGCAGCGTCAGCACCGTGAACCCGTGCGCGATGGTCACCGCCAGCAGCAACGGCACCAGCATGTTCACATCGTGCGTCAGTTCCAGCGCGAAGATCACGCCCGTGAACGGGGAGCGCATGGTTCCGCCCAGGATGGCGCCCATGCTCACCAGCGGCCAGAACCCGGCGCCCAGGTGCGGCAGGAACATGGCTTCGATGCCCCCCAGCGCGCCCCCCATCATGAGCAGCGGGGCCAGTACGCCGCCGGAGGTGCCCGACCCCAGCGACACCGCCCATATCACCGACTTGACGAGCAGGATCCCCGCGATGATCGCGCCCGGCACGTTCCCCTGCAGCAGCGCGCCGATGGTGTCGTATCCTACCCCCAGCGCCTGCGGGAAGATCAGGCCGCCCAGGCCGATCACCAGCCCGCCGAGCGCCGGCCACCACATCCAGTGGACCGGCAGCAGGCGGAACAGGTCCTCGGCCGCATACACCGCCGCCGTCAGCAGGGCCGAAAGCGCCCCCGCCAGCACTCCCGCCACGACGCAGCCCAGAAGCCCGTACGGGCCGATAAACGCCGGGTGCGGCGGCGTGGGAAACAGCGGGCCCATCCCCAGCATGTAACGGCGCGCCGCGCCCGCCGCGACGCTGGCCAACGCCACCGGAATCAGGCTTCGCGGCTTCCACTCGAACAGCAAGAGCTCCACCGCTAAGAGCACCGCCGCCACCGGGGCGGCGAAGGTGGCCGACATCCCGCCAGCCGCGCCCGCCACCAGCAGCGTCTTCCGCTCCGTGCTGGAAAGTTGGAAGAGCTGCGCGATCATCGAGCCGAAAGCGCCGCCCGTCATGATGATCGGCCCTTCGGCCCCGAACGGGCCGCCCGTTCCGATCGAGATCGCGCTCGAAAGCGGCTTCAGGATGGCGACTTTCGGCTCCACTTTGCTGCCGCTGATCAGAATCGCTTCGATCGCCTCCGGGATGCCGTGGCCCCGGATGCGCTCCGAGCCGTAGCGCGCCATCACCCCGATAATCAACGCGCCGCCGACCGGAATCAGAACCTCCAGCGCGCCCAGATGATTTCCCGCCGGCGATACCAGCGCCCCGCTCACCCGCCCGAAAAAGAAAAGGTTGGTGAAGAACCCGATGAGCCGCAGCAGGGCCAGCGCCACGAACGCGCTGACCAGGCCGATGAAGATTGCCAGCCCGGCGATCCATAGCGTTCGAACCGTCATGGTGAAGTCGCCCAGCTTTTCGGCCCCGGCGGCCTCCACCGGATGCAGCATCTTGTAGACAGCGTTTCTCAGACGCGGAAACATTCCCCTCCTCAAAAGCCGCGAAAAGCGGAAGCAGTCCGGCGGTTATGTACGAGCCGGGTATCCCCGGCCCGGCCTCATCTCTCGCCCACGCCCAACTGTCCCAGCAACCCCCTCAGCGCCTCCACCAGCTCCGGTCCCGATTCCCGTAGCTCCGCCCGGTGCGCTTCCGACAACCGCTTCAGCTTTTGCTCCCCCTTCGGAGTGAGCTGTATGCGCACCTGCCGGCGGTCGTCCGCTCCGCGCGCGCGCTCCACAAATCCGCGCTCCGCCAGACGGTCGATCAGCCCCACCGCGCTGTGATGCCGGAGGAGCAGATGTTCCGCCAGCTCTCCCACCGTCGGGCCTTCCCCGCCATCCAGAGAGCGAACGGCAAGCATTAACTGGTGCTGCTGCGGTTCCAGTCCTTCGGCTCGCGCCACCTCCTCGCTGAAATGCAGGAAGCGGCGAATCCGGCGGCGGAACTCCCCCAGACATTGATAGTCGGCGCGGGTCAGATCGCCGATCGATGAGACAACCTTCTCCCTCAACAATTGTATCGTATCACGATATTACCGGGAACGCCGACTGCCTCTGATGGACGACTCGGAGAAGAGTGAGCAAACCTACGGACCCGGGAGAATCCCCTATGTACCCCAGATTTTTCTTGCATAAGAACAGGAGATGGACTAAGCTACCATTTTCCGAAATTAAGACCCTATTGTAGAGATCAACCGTATGACTCCATTCTTGCATGGCTCTCCGAGATGCGCCGAGCGAACCCACCGCGGTGCGCCGGACATCGTCCTCTCGCTCGCACTGCAGCGCCTGCACGCGCTGCATGCGGCGGTCGTCGGTGCGATTCGATCTCTGGAGCGCTACGAAGCCGTGAACGCCGCCGTCGGGAGCCGTGTTTCGCGGGTCAACGCTGGACAGACGTACTGGTCAGGTTGCGTTCGATAGCGAACTTCACCAATCCCACCAGGTCGTGCACGTTCAACTTGCGCATGAGGCTGGCGCGGTAGGTATCGACGGTCTTGGGGCTGATCGCCAGGAGGTCGGCGATATCTTTCGCCCGAAGCCCGTTCACCAGGTATGAGAAGACCTCCATTTCGCGCGGGCTGAGACACCCGACCGGGTCTTCCGTGCGGCTTTTGTCGCTCTTTGTAAACAGTCCGGCGCCGCGTAGCAGGGGCGACACGTAAACGCCGCCGTCACGGACGAAATTGATGGCGTCCAGCAGGTGGCGCGACGGTCCGTCCTTCAGCAGATAGGCGTCCGCGCCGGCGCGCAGCGCTTCCATAACCGTGGGCTCTTCCCGGCTGATCGACAGAATGATCAGCTTGGTGGCGCTACCGCCGGCGCGCAGGCGGCGCACCACCTCGATCCCCGTCAGACCGGGCATGTGCAGGTCCAGGATGGCGAAGTCCGGCTTCAAATTCGAAATGGCTTCGAGAGCGGAGATCCCGTTCGGGCATTCTTCCATGACGCGCATTCCGTTGGCCGCGCACAGGGCCGCAAAACCTTCCCGCACGATGGCGTGATCATCGGCGAGAATAACCGTCGCTGGCTGCGATTGCTGCATTTTCTCCTCGTCCCAGAGGGTCAGGATTCCGTGGAATCGAACGGAGCCGAAAGCTCTAGTTTAGTCCCGTTTGGACCGCTGTCCACTGCCAGTTTGCCGCCCATGGCGGCCGCCTGCTCGCGAATGGCGCGCAGCCCGATGCCCGATTCCAGGCTGGCCGGCGCCGCCAGGAACTGGGCGACATCGAATCCCACCCCATCGTCGGCCACCGTAAGGATCAGGCGGTCCCCTTGCGCCTCCAACGTCGCGTTGACGCGGCTTGCCCGCGCATGCCGCAGGACGTTCGAGAATGCCTCCTGGGCTGCCCGGTAGATCAGGATCTTTAATTCCAGCCCGGGCTCGCGGGCCAGCGGTGGAAGGCGCAGCGAGGCGTCGAATTTCTGCGGAATCCCGCTCAATTCCCAGAGCTGCCGGAGAGCCGTCTGAATCGCCAGGCGCTGCCATTCCGGCGGATGCAGCCGCCGCGAAACCGAGCGAACCTGCGCGAGGGCGTCGTCCGCCAGCGCCGAGATACGCTCCAAAGCCTGCGCCACCGCCGCCGGCGCGTCGGGCAGTTGCGTTCCGATCACCTCCGCCTGCAGACGGACCGCCGCCAGCATCTGGCCGACTCCGGTGTGCAATTCCCTGCCCAGCCGCCGCCGCTCCTCCTCCAGAACGCGGATGGCATTGCCCCCGGGGCGCTGCTGGCGCACCACCGCCGCCGAGAGCCGCCGCTCTGCGTCCGCCAGCCGGAAGTAGCTCACCAGAAACTTCCACTCGAGAAGGCGCAGATCGGCGCATCCGGCCGCAAAATGGCCGGCGGCGTCGTATACAAACAGGCGCCCAAATCCGATATAGGAAGTGGCTCCGGACTCCGCGTGTTGGTTCAAACCAACCTCTCGGGGGTGATCTTTGTCTAGGACAGAATGCCAGTTTACGCCGCATCCCGCAATTCCGGTACGTACTTAGTACCTCGGTTACTATCTATAAGGGTTGCACTAGATGCCGGAAAATAATATAAGGGTATGACGCATGGAACGAGTCTTTAAATACGCGCCGCGGGTAGCGATTTTCCTGGCCGGCATCGCCGCCGGAGCGCTCGCGGGGCCCCGGCGCGAGCACGCCGGCATGGATCGCGGCGCCACCGACGAACTGAAGCGTTCGCTGGCCGGCCTGGAAAAACGCTTGGAGGCCCAGGAATCATCTTCGGCCGCCCGCTTCGCCCAGGTCGAAACCCGCCTGGAGGAACACGCGGCCAGGCTGGCCGAAGTTCCCTCCACGGCCCAGATCGTGGCTGCCATGGAACAACTCCTGTCGAAAACCATGAGTTCTCTGGATGAGCGGCTGACGGGCCAGGCGCATTCCATAGAGGTCTTAAAGACGACGGTGTCGCAGACCGACAGCTTGCTCGAGAGGGTTCTCGAGTCCCTCGATTCCTTGCAGGCTTACACGGATCCGGCGGAGCTGGCTCAGGACACGTTGCTAAAGCGGCACGCCATGTAGCGTTTTTGCCCGGTTCGGACGCGCGGCCAGAAAAATCCCACAGGGCGGCTGTCATCCTGTTAAGATTCACAGTGCCGCTGTTTTGCTATCGCTCAAAATGCATATAGGGAAGGTTTTGTCGGAATTGCGGGAAGAGCTGGACATGCTCGACGCCGCTATCCTGAGCCTGGAACGGCTACAGAACATGCCTCCGCGCCGAGGCAGGCCGAGGGGAACGGGCCGGAAGGCCGCTGCACCCGGATCAGGGGCGCGGTCGAAAGGCGCACCTCCAGCGGCGGAAGCGCGCCGCCACACCTTGTAGGCCGGTGCGCTCCGGCGCCGAACGCGGTCAAAACGGAACGTCGTCGTCCGAGATCGCCTGGTTGAAATCTTCCGCAGGCGCGGACGGCGCGGCTGGCTGAGAACGCGGGGCCGAGCGCGGCGCGGATGCCGGTTGGGCCTGCGCGTACTCCGGAGCCCCCTCGCCGCGGCTGCTGCCGAGCAGTAGCAAATCATCGCATACCACTTCGGTCACGTACCGCTTCTGTCCTTCTTTATCGTCGTAGCTGCGGGTCTGAAGGCGGCCTTCGATATACACTTGCTTGCCCTTGAGCAGGTAGTTGGAGACATTTTCCGAGCGCCACAAAACGCAGCGGTGCCAGTCGGTCTCCTCTTTCCACTCACCCGTCTGCTGGTCCTTCCAACGCCGGTTGGTGGCTACGGTGAAGTTCGAAACCGCCGTGCCGGAGGAAGTAAACTTGGTCTCGGCGTCTTTGCCGAGATGGCCAAGCAGAATGACCTTGTTGACGCTTCGCGATGCCATATAATTCTGAACTGTATCACACGGATCGCGGGGCTGAAGACCAAAACGCCCCGGGCGGAGGCGTGTCATGCCCCTGCAAATCGGGGCAATCCATGGTAGGGCCGGGGATGCCCGCCAGGAGCCGCCCCCTTACTTCGCCGCGTTGACCGGCCCGCCGGCGGCCGCGGTGGACGTGATGCACGCATCGGCCGCCGCCCGGGCCTCCTGCTTCGGAAAGAAGGGAGACACCGTTCCCAGCGCCTGCTCCAGCTCCTGGCGCGCGGCTCCGCAGGATCCCAAGGCGACCGCCGAGAGGTGGCGCCACGCTTCGGCATCGCCCTTCAGCGCCGGCGGGATATCGAAATTGAGGGCGCTCGCAAACTCATCCTCCGCCCGCGCGTAATCCTTGCGGCGGTAGTACATGATCCCGCGGTAGAGGTGCGCCTCGCCCGAGGCCAGGTCCTTGGCCCCGGCGAACGCCGCGCGGCTGGCCAGGTTCAAATCCGCGAGGGCCGCGTCGGTCTGCCCCAGGGTTTCTTTGGCCCGGGCCCGCAAGTAGAAAGCGCGCGCATCGGAGGGATCGGTTTTCACCGCGGAATCGAGGGTGACGATCGCTCCCCCGGCATCCCCGGCCAGCAGTTGCGCGCCGCCCAGGTCCGTCATGGCGACGGACAGGTCCGGCCGCGGCTTCAGCCGGTCCGCCAGCGCCGGCGCGGTTTCCCGCTGCTCGCGCGTCCAGGCCTCGATGCCGCTCCGGTACCGGGCTGCCGCCTCGCCGTACTTCCGGTCCGCGAACGCCTGCTTCCCCGCCGCCCACAAGGCCCATCCGGAGCTCGACGCGCCCGAAAGATCCCGGGCGGCGGCGTAGACATCGTCCTGCTGGAGATCGATCCAGCCGACCCACTCCCGGCCCCTGTCGAGCGCCGCCTGGCAGAATGCGGCCGGCATCAGGCTAACGGGACAGGCGCGCTTCCCGATGGCCGCCGCCATCTCGTTTCGCGCACGGTCCAGGTCCGCTTTGCCGGCGCCGGCTTCCAGCCGAGCAATCCACGCCAAAACTCGCAAACCCGAGGAGACCGGCTCCGCGGGCTTGTCTTTTCCCGCCGCCGGCGCGCGGTCGGGCCAGGTCTCGATCGCCTTGTCGAACTCCGCCGCGGCTGCCGTGAACTCCCCTGGGTTGTGCGTGAGGGTTGCTCCCACCAGAGAGCAATACCCTTTGCGATAGTGGACCAGCGGAACTTCCTCACGGGCGGCCAGCGGCAGCAACGCCGCCTGGCTTTGAACGCACGCCGCCGTGTCCCGAAGTACCGGCACAGCGGCCAATTCCACGTGGTCGAAGTCCGTTTGGGCCTTCAACGCGAGCGCCAGTTCCTGCTCGTCCGCGGCCCGGAGAGTGAAGATTGCGAGTACCGCGAGTATCCAAAAGTACATCACTTATATCCGAGCAAGACGATTGCCAAACGGCCGTCGAGGGCACGCCTCAGCGTGCCGAGGCGGGCTTGAGCCCGCCGTGGGCGGCTGAAGCTCCCAATCGAATCAACCACTTACCCTACTTCGTGAAAACCGTGACGTCCACGTTCATTCCGGGGCGCAGCACCAGCCCGTCCGCGCTGTCCACCAGAATCTTCACCGGGATGCGCTGCACCACCTTGACGAAGTTGCCTGTGGCGTTTTCCGGCGGCAGCAGGCTCAGGCGGGCCCCGGTAGCGCCGGCCACCGAATCCACCCGCCCCCCGATGCTCCGGCCGTACATATCGACGTGAACCTCGACCCTCTGGCCGGGCCGCACGTTGGCCAGTTGGGTTTCCTTGAAATTGGCCGTCACCCACGTGTCGTGCAGGGGAATGATGGTCATCAGTCCCTGCCCCGGGGCCACGATCTGCCCCACTTCGACGCTCTTGCGGGTGACCACGCCATCGACCGGCGCGGCGATCGTCGTGTAGCTGAGATCCAGCTCGGCTTGGGCCAGCCGCGCCCGCTGCTGCTCCACGGTTGCCGCCGCCGTGCCCGCGTCGGCGCTCCGGATGTCCACCTGCTTACGGTTGGCCAGCGACGATTCCAGCAGCGCCTTGGCTTGCATGACGTGCGATTGCGCCGCATCCAGCGCACTCTTTTTCATGGCCGCGTCCTTCTGCGCGGACGCCAGCTTTTCCCGCGACGCCTGAAGGTCGCTCTCCGCGATCCGCGCTGCCGCCACGTAGGCGTCGTACTGCAATTGCGAGATCTCGGCCTTGTCCACCAGCGGCTTCATGCGCGCCAGGTCCGCCTGCGCCCGGTCGTTGGAGGCCTGCTTCATTTTCACGTTGGCTTCGGCGTAGGCCAGGTCCGAACTCGAGGCCAGTTCATAGCCCAGCCGCGAACGCTCCAACTCGGCTTCCGCGTTCGAAAGTTGCGCGGAAGCGACGCTGGCGCCGGATTCGGTAGTCTCGCTGGTCCACGGCACCACCACCCGCGCCGAGCGCAACTGGCTCTCCGCCCGCAGCAGCTCCGCCCTGGCTACATCCACCTTTACCTGGTAATCGCCAGGATCGATCCGCACCAGGACCTGCCCGGCTTTGACCGGCTGGTTATCGTTGACCAGGACTTGCGCCACGGTCCCCGCGATTTTGGGGGCAATCGCGCTGATGTGCCCGTCCACCTGGGCATCGTCCGACGAAACCCGGTCCCGGTAATGCATATAAACCGCGTACGCGATAGCCGCCGCTATGACCGCCAGGACCAGCAGCACGATTCCGGCCCGGGACCTCCCGCGCGGAGCGGCGCTCATCTCGGACGGCTCGATCTTCGACATCTCTTCAACAGCTTTTGGCATGGGTGGTGGAGGGGAGCTGTCGGCGATCTCACAAAAGACAGCTCTGTACCTATACTCTTATTTTACTCGACACGTGGCCGGTCTTCCGGATCAGGAACATCAGCGGGATCACCGCCAGAAAAAGAACGCCCATGACCCAGAACGCGTCCAGGAACGCCTGCATATTGGCCTGCCGCAGCATGCTGCCGTAGATCAGCCCCTGCGCCTTCGCGGCGGCGTCCGGGGGTGACGAGCCGTGCGCGATCGCCAGTTGCGCCGCGCCGGACAGAGACGCGCGGTACGCGCCGTGGTACGGCGTCAGGTGCTCCACCAGCCGATGCTGGTGGAATTGCGCGCGGCGCGCCAGCATGGTCGTCACCGCCGCGATCCCTATGCTGCCGCCGATATTGCGCGCCAGGTTGAACAGCCCCGTGGCGTAGGTGGTGCGTTCCTTCGGGATATAGGAGAATGCCACGGTGGCGATGGGCACGAACAGGAACGCCATCCCCAGGCTCTGCACGCACCGGCTCCACAGCGCCGTCCGGTAGTCGATATAAAGGTTGAACCTCGACATGATGAACAGCCCCGTCGAGCAGCTCACCACCCCGAAAACCACCAGCCATTTCGCTTCCACCCGGCGCAACAGGAGGCCCACGGCCGGCATGCACAGAACCACCAGGAAACCGCCCGGCGAGAGCACCATCCCGGCCAGCATCGAGGTATACCCCATCAGGGTCTGGAGCATAACCGGCAACAGCGTCGTGCTCCCGTATAACACCACCCCGAGGACCAGCATGGTGATGGTGGCCAGGGTGAAATTGCGGTCCTTGAGCACGTGGAAGTCGATCACCGGATGTTCCTGGCGCAGCTCCCAGAGAACGACGCCGACCAGGCAGACGACCATCATGACCGCGAACGTGGCGATGAAGTGCGAGGAGAACCAGTCCTCCGTCTGTCCCTTGTCGAGAACCACTTCGAGCGAGCCCAGCCCCAGCGCCAGCAGGCCGAAGCCGATGTAGTCGATGCGGACCCCGTCCTTGAATCCCTTGCGTACCAGATACGGCGGGTCGAAAACCAGGGCGGACGTCAGCAGCAGAGAAAGGATGCCGATTGGGATGTTAATGAAGAAGACCCAGCGCCAGGTGTAGTTGTCGGTGATCCATCCGCCCAGGGTCGGGCCGATGATCGGCGCGAAGACCACCCCGATGCCGAAAACCGCCATGGCCATGCCCTGCTTCTCTTTCGGAAAGCTTTCCACCAGGATGGCCTGGGCCAGCGGCTGCATCGCCCCGCCGCCGACCCCCTGCAAGATGCGGAAGAGAATCAGCATCCCCAGCGAGGGCGCCAGCCCGCACAGAAACGAGCTGACGGTGAACAGCGCCACGCAGATCATGTAGAAGCGCTTGCGGCCGAAGAGCATGGAAAACCAGCCGCCCATGGGAAGGATGATGGCGTTCGAAACCAGGTAGGAAGTCAGCGCCCACGTGGACTCCTCCACGGTGGCGGAGAGGCTGCCGGCGATGTGCGGCAGCGAGACGTTCACCACCGTCGTGTCCAGCACCTCCATGAAGGTCGCCAGCATGACGGTCATGGCGACCAGCCACGGATTGATCTGCGGGTAGGGCGCCGCCGGCGCCCGCGCCCGCGCGGCGGCGCTACCTGGCATACAAAGTTTCCATCTGGCCCGCGGCGTGGGCCAGATCGGCGCGCGACTGGTTGTACCGGTACAGCGCCGCAATCTGGTTGTCATTCGCCCGGGCCAGTTCGTCCTGGGCGGTGATCACTTCAATGTTGTTGGCCACGCCGGCCTGGAAACGGTCGCGCGCCTGGTCCACTTCCTCACGCGCCAGCTTGCCCCCCAGGTTGGCGACCTCCACCTGGTTTCGCGCCGACTCGAGCTGCGCCAGGGCGGTCTTGACCTCGAGCGCGACGCGATTCCGCAGATCCTGCTCCTGCTGCCGGAGTTGCCGCAGCGCGAGGTCCGCGTCCGCCTGCTGGGCCCGGATCCGGCCGCCGGTGAAGAGCGGGAAATCCAGGCTTGCCTGGTACTGGTAAACGGGGATGACGCTGCCGGGCGTGAGCCCCTGCTGCAACCAGCCGCCGTTCAGCGTCAGTTTCGGCAGCCGCTGCTCGCCCGCGCTGCGCAGCGACAGCTCCGCCTGCTGTTCGCGCGTGCGCAGTTCGCGCAGCTCCGGGCGCGCGACGTACGCCTGTTCGATAGTCTGGTCCACCGGGGCCGGCGGCGTCTCGAAAAACCTCGCCGGGTCCGCCACTTCGATTTGCCGCTTCGGATCGATGTTCAGCAGGCGCGACAGGCCGAACAGCGACGTATCCAATTGCGTGCGCGCCACCAGCAGCCGCTGCTTCTGATTCTGAAGCTGGACGTTGGCGCGCAGCGTGTCGATCCCCGTACCCACGCCGTTCTTCTGCAGGTCCGCCGCCTGGTCGTAGAGCGCCTGCGCCAGATCCACCTGCGATTGCGCCGCCTGGACGTCGGCCGCCGCCCGCAGGCAGCCCAGGTACTGGGAAACCACCAGCAGAACGCTCTGCTCGCGCGCCGACGCTTCCTGCGCCCGGCTGGCATCCACCCCCAGCCGCGCCGAATTGTAGCGCCTCCACAGCGTGAGATCAAAAACCGGCGCCTCGAAGTTCACGCCCGCCTGGAAAACGTAGAACGGCCCGACGTGCTGCGCGAAACCCGGGAATCCGAAACCCAGGGCGGTCTCGAGGTTCACGCGGTGGACCGTCTCGGCCACGTTCCCCCCGACTTGCGGCAGCAGCCCGGAACGCGCCGTGAGCCGCTGTTCTTCGGCCCGCGCCACCCCCAGGTTGCCGATAATCACTTGCGGGTTCTGCTTGAGCGCGAGACCGACCGCGTCGCGCAGCGTGAGTTTCAGCGGCGCGGCATCCTGCCCCAAACCCGCCGGAGCCAGTGCGAGAACTAGAAAGATGATCCGATTCAGAGTGAGTGTTCGAGACTGCATGTGGCTGAACTCCAAAGTAGCACCAAGTGGCGGGGGTGGCTCCCGTCCGGGAGGGCGGCCTCCGGCGTGCGAAAAGGTAATTTTGGGAATGGTCGCGAAAAATGTACGGAGAGGGCGAAGGTACACTTCCGCCCTTCTTGCGCCGGGGAAAAACAGCGGTATTTTACGGTTTCAGGCTGCTTGCTGAGCGGGTTCCTGCTGCTGCGCAGCGACAGGCTGGCGGACCACCTTGGGATTACATGCCGGACAGCAGTGCGCGCAATACCATCCGTGCAGTTCTTCCGGCATGTGCAGCCGGTTGGGCCAGTTCCCGCACACGTCGCAGCATCCCCTGACTCGCTCCGAGATATGGCAGTTCGGTCTCATGACGGCGTTGTTGAGCATGCCACGGGCCAAAGTGGGCTCCAGAAACCCTCTCAAAGCGCTGTGAACAGACACTCACGCCGCCGCGCCGGGAATGCCCGGCCCCTACGCAGGGGCGAGGCATGGCTCGCCCGGCGGCGCTTCGGTTTTCAGCCAACGCCCAGCAGCCGCGCGGCGTTTCCGCCGAAGATCGCTCCCCGATCCTCTTCGGAAATCTCCAGGCCGCGCAGGCTTTCCAACATCCCGGGAATGCTGCCGATCTGGTGCGGGTAGTCGCTGCCGGCCAGCAGGTGGTCCGCCCCCGCGAAGGCGATCCCCAGCTTCAGCGCCTCCGGGTTGAAGTTCACGGTATCGTAATAGAACTGCTTCAGGTATTCGCTGGGTTTTTTGGAAATGTGCGCGCGGCACTCGGCGAATGCCTCGAACCCGCGGTCCAGCCTCTCGGCGAGATACGGGATCGTCCCGCCCAGATGGCACAAGGCCCATCGAATGCGCGGAAAGCGCTCGGGGATGCCGGCGAACACCAGGCTCGCCGCGGCCAGCGTGGTGTCGAAGAGAAAACCAACCAGCGGCATCAACCAGAAATCCCGCATCGCATCGACATTGGCGGGGTTCGTGGGGTGGATATACAGCACCGCGCCGAGGTCGTCGGCCGCTTCGTACAGCGGCCAGAAGCGGCGGTCGCTCAGCGCCACCCCATTCACGTTGCCGAACAGCATGGCTCCGCGCATGCCCTGGTCGCGGCAGGCGCGCTCCAGTTCCTTGACCGACGCCGCCGGATCGTTCAGCGGCAGAGTCGCCAGGGCGGTGAATCTCCCGCGCTTGGTTTGCGCCACGCAGGCGAAGGCGTCGTTCACCAAAGCGGCCAGGCGCGCGGCCGTAGCCGGCGTTTCCACGTGCGTCCCGGGAGTCGTCAGAGTGAGCACTTGCGTGTCCACGCCGGCCTCGATCAGGACTTTCTCGCGGTAGTCGATATCGCGGTGGCCGGGGACGGCGATGTTGTAGTCTCCCGGGTAGTAGAGCCGGGGATTGCCGTCGGCGTCGATGCTCACCTCGACCGCGCTCTGCCCCGAACGCAGCGCGTCCAGGTAGGCGGGCGGATAGTAGTGGTTGTGGAAATCAATGATTCGCATAACGGTGTGGGCGCACCCGGAAGTAGTAGACAGGTAATCCTAACATGACCAGGGTGAGGCCCGTGGCGGACTGCGCCGGGTCGGCCGCAATCTGCATCCCGGCCACGGCCAGCGCGGCTGCGATGAAAATGGCGGGAACCGCCGGATAGCCCCAGGTCCGGTACGCCGGCCTGTAGCCGGCGCGCCGGCGCAGCCGGAACAACCCCACCGCCATCAACGCGAAAAAGAGCCACTCCGTATAGACCACGCGGGTGTAAAGTCCGCGGTAGGTCCCGGTAGCAACCAATACGCTGGACCAGGCCGCCTGCAACAGAATGGCCCGCGACGGCGTTTCGAAGCGGGGGTGAATGCGGGCCAGCCAGCGGAACGCCAGGCCTTCCTGCGCCATGGCGAAATACATGCGCGGTCCGGCCAGGATCACGCCGTTGAGGACGCCCACCGACGAGAGAATCACCAGCGCCGAGACCGCCGCTCCCGCGCGCGCCCCGCCCATGGCCTCGGCCGCATCGGCGGCCACCCGCGTGGAACCGACCACGCGATCGAGCGGCAGCAGGTAGAGGTAGGCCGCGTTCAGCAGCACGTAACACGCGGTCACCAGCAGGGAGCCGATCAGCAGCGCCCGCGGAATGGTCTTCTCGGGTTTGCGCGTCTCGCCGGCGCTGTAGGTCACCATGTGCCACCCGCCAAACGCGTACAGCGCCGCGCCCGTAGCCAGCGCGAATTCGCCGAAAGGAATGCGGCCCGCGGCCGAAGAGGCGGCCTGCCGGGCCGGCGAACCGAAAACGAAGACCATTACGAGAAGCAGCAGGATGGCCGCGATCTTCGCCACCGTGACCACGGTCTGCAACCCGCTCCCGCGCCGCACCCCGGCGTAGTTTACGGCCGAGAGCAGCAGGATCCCTCCGATGGCGGCCGCGCGCGTCCCCGCCGCGCCCAGCGGCGCGAAGTAGCCGACGTAGCGCGCGAAGATTACCGAACTGGCCGCGATGATCCCCGAGTGGACGATCCAGAACATGGCCCATCCCCAAAGAAACCCGCACCCGGGAGAGAGGGTTTCCTTCAGGAACACGTAGACGCCGCCCGTGCGGCAAAACGCCGACGAGAGTTCCGCGCACACCAGCGACCCGAAGAGGGTGATGAGCCCCGCGGCCGCCCACACCGAGAGGACGCCCGCGATGCTGGGCGCGTGCCGGTTGACCTCCGACGGCTGCACGAAAATCGAGGCGCCGATGATGATCCCCACCACCAGGGCGGTAGCGTGGAGCAAACCGATGGGCCGGTCCTTGGTCAAGATGGCGTAGTCTAGCACGCCTAAGAACGCCGTGCTTCATCGTCTGCTTGGTTGAATTCCGGGAGTCAACACGGATGAACACAACTCGAAAAACAAATCAGTTATCCGTGTGCATCCGTGGCCCAAATACTTTTTGATGCTCTGAAGCCCCCGCAGGCGCTGTTCGCGTCAATACGAATACCCGGCGTGGTCCTCGCCGTGGCAGCGCAGGTAGCAGCGCCCGGAGAACGCGCCGGTCTTCTCCCACCGCGGGGCCTCCCCGCCGCGCCCGCTCACGATGGCTCGGTCGAACTTGGTCAGCGCGGAGTGATTCGCGGCGTCGCCGTCTGGAATTCCGTGCGCCGTATGGCACGTGCCGCACGCCGCGCCCGCGCCGCCCACATGCATGCTATGGCGCTTGAAGCTGCGGTCCCGCATGATGCTGTTCTCCACGTCGTGGCACTTGTCGCACAAGGCGTATGAGCCCTCCGGACCGGGTTGGTAGCTCACCGGCCCGCTGCTCTCAATCTCGTAACGGCGCTCCAGTCCGGCATGGTCGCCGCTATGGCAATCGCTGCAATGGATAGATGTTCCCGGCCCGAGGCTGCGCCCCTTGGATCCGTCCGGGTTGAGGATCGCCGGGCGGAGGCTGGGCACATCGGCATTCGCGAGGCGCCGCGGATGAGTAACGTTGTGGCTCGACACGGGGGAGTCGAACTCCGGCCGCTTATCGTCGTGGCAGGTGAAGCAGCCCTCGGATTCTTTTCGGGCGGGATCCGTCTGGCCCGGAGCGCAGAGAGAAGAGATTGCCGCCAGCGCCAGCGCAACCCCTCCTGCCCTGAGATACATGTTGATTAGAATAGCCGAAATGGGTACGGTACGTGGCCGGAACGTCGTGGCGTGGGCATTCCTGCCCGCAGTGTCGGCAATCGTGCCGACATCCGTCCCGCAAGCGGGCAAGCATGCCCAAGCCACGTTAACCTGTAAGGGAATTCACTCGCCGCGGGTCTTAGTATCGGTGCGCAAGTATCTGCTAACGGTCTTCTTGTCCCTGCCGGCCTTTGCCGCGCAGATCGCTGGCGTTCCGGTGGCGGTGGCCGGGTGGAATCCGTTGGATCCCGCCAATGAAGCCGACGGGCAAGCCGCGCGGTTAACCCACCTGGGGCCTATCCTGGGCCTCACGGTGGCGCCGGACGGCTCGCCGATCATGGTCCTCAGCGGGAAGATCCGGCGTATCGGGCCCGATGGCCGCGTCTATACGCGGGTGCAGGACTTCTACATCGGCAATCACGCCGCGGTTATGAACCGGCAAGGCGACATCTACTACGCCACCTACGCCGGCATCAACAAGGTGAGCGCGGCGGCTTACGCCAACGGGCCCGCCGGCGCCGGCCAGCCTGTGGTCTCCGGAACCGGTCCGCCACCACAGGAAGGACAGCCCGCTCTGAACGCCACGTTACAGTTGCAGGGCCTGGCCCTCGACCCGGCGGGAAACCTCCTGTTTTCGGACAGCCGTGCGCGCGTATGGCGCATCGACTCCGCGGGCGTGCTGCACGTGGTGGCGGGAACGGGGACCAGCGGGACAGCGGGCGCGGGCGGCCCGGCAACCGCCGCACAGCTTCAGAATCCGACGGACCTCGCCTTCGACGCGTCCGGTAACCTCTATATCGCGGATCAGGACCGCATCGTGAAAGTCTCGCCCGACGGGACGGCAACCGCAACACCCCTCGGCCTGAATGTCTACGCGATGAGTGTCGATCCCGCGGGAAACGCCTACTTCGTGGCGATGCCGAAGTACCAGATTTTCCGGCTGGCCACTGCCGGGGGCGTGACCGTGGTGGCCGGAACCGGCGACCAGGGATTCAGCAATGGATGCAGTTCGGCGGCGACCCCTGACGTCGGCGACGCAAAAACCGCGCATCTCGTCGGCCCGAGCGCCACGGCGGTCGATCTACTGGGGAATCTGCTGGTGGCGGACTGGTCCATCCTGCGACAGATCACCCCCGGCGGACAGATCCGCACCATCGCCGGCAAGCCGCCCAGCTTCAGCGGCGACGGCGGCCCTGCCTCCGCCGCGATTTTTGGGGCGCCGCACGGGCTCGCCTACGACCGTGGCGGCAATCTGCTCATCGCCGACACCGATAACAACCGCATCCGCAAGATCGGTACGGACGGCATCATGCAGACCATCGCCGGCCGAAACGGGCCGACCGCCGATATGACGTACGCCTGCTCCGGCAGCGGCGGCGACGACCTCCAGGCGCCCGAAGCGATCGCGGTCGATCCCGCCGGCAATCTGTACATCGCCGATACCGGCAAGCATCGCGTCTTGCGGCTGTCGCCGGATGGAACGCGCACGCGCTTCGCCGGGACGGGCGTTCAGGGCTTCGCCGTCGCTGCCATCGGGACGCGCGCCGACACCGTGCCGCTCGATTCGCCCCGGGCCGTCGGCGTGGATCGGAACGGGAACGTCTACGTCGGAGATAACGCGCAGCGCACGCTCAAAATCGGCCCGGACGGCGCCATCGTGGATCTCTTCCCGCGCCTGCGGGCGCGCTCCTTCTCCACCGATCAGCAGGGTAACCTCTATCTCACGGCGTCGTTCGTGGCCTACCTCGTGAACCCCGACGATACGCTGCTGCCGATGGCCGGCCGGGGGCAGGGCGCGAGCATCGCGGTTACGCCCGTACCGCCCGTCGAGGAACCGGATGCGCCGGACCGGTCGTACGGTTCGGGCTTGACGCGCGACGCGCAAGGCACGCTCTACAACGTGGGCTACAGCGTCGATCTGATCTCGCCGGCATGCCAACTCGCCACTCTCTCCAATTCCCCCGGGTTTGCCCCGTCGTCAGCAATGCAGCACGTGGCCGAAAGCCCGCAAGGAGACGTGTACCTCTCGGACAGTCTCTCCAACGTCATCTGGCGGCTGCCGCACGTGACGTTCGATCCGGGAGATAAGCCCGCGCCCAACCTCGCCATGGCCGCGCCGGTACGCAACGCCGGCAGCCACACGGTCTCCAGCGAGGATCACAAGCTTCCGGGCGGCGGCGGGTTGGGGCAGATTATCCGGGTGGTGGTGGACGATTCCATCGCCCCCGGGGAAATTCTGCGGATCACCGGCCAGTGCCTCGGGCCGTTTCAAACGGCCGTCGCCGCTTTCGACGCGAACGGCCGGCTTCCCACCACCCTGGGGGGCGCACAGGTGACCATCGGCGGGATTCCGGCGCCCCTCATCGCCGTGCAGGAGGGAGGCATCACTGCCGTCGCGCCGCTCGGGCTGCCGGCTAACCAGGCCGTGGACACCGCGGTCACCTATGGGGGGAGCACGGTGAGCGTTACCGGCGAGACTGCCGCCTACGCTCCGGGGCTGGCCCGCTTCCTGGAAGCCGACAACACAGCAACCGCGGCGGCCATCAACCAGGACGGCACGCTCAACTCGCAGGCCCACCCCGCGCCGCCGGGATCCGTCGTAGCGCTATACGCCACCGGCCTGGGAGAGACCAATCCGCCGGGCGCGGACGGTCAGCCGCTGAACAACCTGGAGGCGAAGTACGGCGCCGAGGTCAAGGTGGCCATCAACGGAGTCCCCGGCGAGGTGCAATACGCCGGTCCGGCGCCGGGGTTCGTGGGCCTCAGCCAGATCAACGTCCGCGTGCCCCAGACGGCCACCGGGGCGGTGCAGGTGCTGATCGATTCCGCGCCGTTCCGCCAACCGGTCCAGCTTTGGGTCCGGTGACGCGCAGGCCGGGGACCTGCACAACCCAGCCACCATATACAATGCCATGTACTCATGCCGGCGAACGGACCGTATCTCTTGCTCGTCACAGTGGGCGCCATAGCGCTGCTGCTGGCCCTCATCCTGGTGGTGAAGCTGCATGCCTTTCTGGCGCTGATGATTTCCGCCATGGCGCCGGGCCTGGCGGCCGGCATGCCTCCTGAGAAGACGCTGAAATCCATCCAGGCCGGATTCGGAGAAGCCCTG
>JAIQFU010000474.1 GCA_020073115.1 Terriglobia bacterium | reverse complement strand
GCTGGAGACCGGCGCTCCGGTCCTGGGCAAACCGTTCGGGGCCGAGGAACTCCTGCGCAAGATCGAGGATCTGATCGCCGCCTAGGCAAGCCGGACGGCCTGGATCATTGTACTCCCCGCACGCCGCGCCGTTCAGAACCGAAAGCCCGCCAGAGCGTCCGTATGCTTGCGTACGGATGCATCGGGCGACACCCGCACCTCATGGATTTCCAGGTGACAATACTCTAATATCGTGCTGGAAGAGGAGGCCTGCCTGACGCCGAGATAGCCGAGGGAGCGCCCCTCGATGCCTGGGGAGCCTGGAGGAGGAGCGATGTTCGAAAAAGCGATCGACCTCGCCTTTAACGTCAGTCATGCTCTTCAAATCTTTCCACCGGATTACATCCGTTCGATCTTCGGCGAGATGGACTCGTGGCGCAGCGAAACCTGTCCGCCGACCGAGCTGCACCTGGCCGCCTTCCATGAGTGGGGGAAGGGCTTGCCGGCGCTGGCTCACATTCTGATCCCTGCCGTTCCCTGGAAGCCGCCCGGAGTGACCCTCCCTTTTTCCGATCTGTTATTCCGGCCGTCGCTCGTCTACCGTCATCCGCCGGAGGTCAACGCGCCGGACCCCACGCCGGGAGAGATGTGGTTCTTCATCAACGGGATCTGCACCGATCGCAGCGTGGTCGATCTCAACGCCCGGTATTTGCACCAGTTGTTCGGGCGTCCGCTGACGGTGCTGCACAACTTTACCCGCGGGTTCATGCCCGACCTCGCCGCCTGCGCCGTCGGCAAGGAGTGGGACCGGGTCACCGAATCCGCGGCTGTGGCTTTCCCCGCCATCTACGCCGCGCTAAAGAATCACGCTTGCGAGCGGCTCATCCTCTTGGCCCACTCGCAGGGGACGATCCTTTCCGCGGTCCTTCTCGAACTCCTGAAAGGGCTGCACCCTCCCATTCAGGAGCAGTGGGTCAAGGAGCCGGCGCCTCCCCCGGAACGGGCTGTCGCGCGAAAGTTGGCGGCGCGATGGGATTTCGGAAGGACCATACGAGCCGTGCGAACCGGGAAGGACCCGCAACCCGGGAGGCTGCCCTCTTTCGACTGGCCCGGACACGGACGGCGCCAGCCGGAGCCGGTCTCGCTGAAGGAATTGCGCAAAGTAGAAATCTATTGCTTCGCCAACTGCGCCTCCGATATGGTTCCCGTCCAGGCTCGCGGCCGCGGCGCCGCGCCGTGGATCGAGAGTTACGGCAACGAGAAGGACATCGTCGCGCGCCTCGGGGTACTGGCCAACGCGACGGGACCGGGGAGTGCGCGGATCGGGGGCGGCCTCTACAGTCGCGCCGCCGCGTGGGGGCACCTGCTTAACGCGCACTATCTCTATCCGATGATGAAGGCTCGCAGCCAAGGGGATCCGGCGGGCGGCCTCAAGCCGCTCAAGAGCCGGCAGTCTCCCGTACCTCGCCTGTTCGCTTATTTGGACGCGAAGTCGCCGCCGCAGCTTTGATGTGCGGCGGGCCTGGCTCGGGACCTCACGCGTAGTCGATGGGGTGCTTCTCCAGCCAGCGTGCGTCGCGGACGCGGTTCACCAGCCCCACGGCGTGGTGGGCGGCGGTCCAGGTGAAACGGCGCGAGGTCCATGCGACTCCGGCGCCGCAGCCGACAATGCTGCCGAGCAGTCCGCCCATCGCCAGGTTCGAGGCGGATCTCCGGCCCCCCGCTGCACGCGTGCTCAGCATTCCGACGGCGGCGCCGATCACCGTCGTGGTCCACACCGCAGGTTTAGCCGCGGCGAACACCCTGCCATCGAGTTCGTGTCGGGCCGAGGCGAGACCGTCCAGCCCGGCTGCAAACAAATCCCTCAGGTACACGAAATCCGATTCGAGCGCGTGGACAGTGCCCATCGCGAACCCTCCAGGCTGATCATACCCGACAATTCGACCTGATTATATAGGTAAGGTCCGCGGATGCCCGGAAACCGTATTCCTGCTCACTAACCCTGCGGCGGCCGCTGATCGCGCCGTAGGCTTCCGTAACTCCGCCGCGCTCAATCGTGCGCCTTGCCTACACCGTGCACAACTCCACGGCCTGCTTCAGCGACGGCAGCGGGTCCTTCGCGGGCGTGAACTCGTGGGCGAAGTAGCCCTGGAAGTTCAGGTCGGCGACGGCCTTCGCTATGGTTCGGTATTGCAGTTCCTGCGTATCGTCCAGTTCGTGACGGCCGGGTACGCCGCCGGTGTGGAAGTGGCCGATGGATGCGATGTTCTCGCGGATGGTGCGGATCACGTCGCCTTCCATGATCTGCATGTGGTAAATGTCGTAGAGCAGCTTCACGCGGGGCGAGTTCACTTCTTTCGTCACTGCGGCGCCCCAGGCGGTGTGGTCGCACTGGTAGTCCTTGTGGTCCACTTTGCTGTTCAGCAACTCCATGCAGATGGTCACGCCGGCGTCTTCGGCGGCTTTCTTGACGCGGTTCAGGCCCAGGATGCAGTTCGCCTTGCCCTCCTCATCGGAAAGCCCGCGGCGGTTCCCTGAGAAGGTGATCACGTTGGGAAGCTTGGCTTCGGCCGCCCGCGCGATGTTCGCCATCATCTCCTTTTCCAGCCGGTCGTGGTTCTCCTTGCGATTCCAGCCCTGGGCGATCTGTCCCGCGCCGGGAACCATGGTGGGCGTGAGGCCGTATTTGCGCAAAGTGGGCCAGTCCGGCGGGTCGATCAGGTCCAGTCCCACCAGCCCGATCTCCGCTGAAGCGCGGCACAAGTCTTCCAGCGGGACCTTCGCAAAGCACCACCGCGCAGCCGACTGCTTCAGCCTGCCGGAGGGCGCGGCGTGGGCGGTGCGGCCGGCCACGGCGAGCGCCAGGCCGGCGTTGAGCGTCTGGAACACGGATCGTCTGGTCATATCGGCTCCTGTCGACCCCCAGCATAACCGAATGCGAAAAGGTGGGGCGGGGCTTCGGCCCCGCCGGCAGGGCGAGGCCCCGCACCACGCCTGCGTGCACTACAATCGGGAGCGATGCGAGCCTTCCTTCTTCTGTTCGCCGCCTCGCTGCTCCCCGCCCAGGCGCCCGTCAGGATCACCATCGACGCCGCCCGCGGCGCCGGCCCTTTCAAACCCATCTACCGCTACTTCGGCTACGACGAGCCCAACTATACGTACATGCCGAACGGGCGCAAACTCGTCGGAGAACTCGCCGCGCTGAGCCGCGAGCCGGTCTACATCCGCACTCACTTTCTCCTCGCCACCGGAAACGGGGCGCCCAATTTCAAGTGGGGCTCCACCAATGCCTATACCGAAGATGCCGCGGGCCGTCCCGTCTACGATTGGACAATCATCGACCGCATCTTCGATACCTACCTGCAAGCGGGCGCGAAGCCCTTCGTCGAGATCGGCTTCATGCCGCAAGCCCTCTCGACGAAGCCCGACCCCTACGTTCCCGTCTGGTCGCCCGGAGCCGCTTTCGACCGCTATTACGTGGGCTGGGCTCATCCTCCCAAGGACTACGCGAAATGGGGCGAACTGGTCTACCAGTGGGTCCGGCACGCGGCCGGGAAATACGGCGCCGCGGAGGTCGAATCCTGGTATTGGGAGGTGTGGAACGAGCCGGATATCTCTTACTGGCGCGGGACGCCGGAAGAGTACGACAAACTCTACGATTACGCCGCGTCGGCCGTGAAGCGCGCCGTGCCGCGCGCCAGAGTCGGAGGCCCGGCCTCCACCGGACCCGCCGCCCCCCGGGCCGCGGCCTTCCTGCGCCAGTTCCTCGAGCACTGCAATACCGCCGGCGCGCCGCTCGATTTCATCAGCTTTCACGCCAAGGGCCGCCCCTCCGTAGTCGAAGGCCGCGTGCGCATGGGCATCGCCCAGGACGCGCGCGACGTCCAGCAGGGCTTCCAGACCGTCGCGGGATTCCCCAAATTCCGCGGGCTGCCCATCGTCCTGAGCGAATCCGACCCGGAAGGCTGCGCCGCCTGCTCCGCCCGCGTCTACCCGCAGAACGCCTATCGCAATACCAGCCTGTACCCGGCGTACACGGCGCTGATGCTGAAGAGTGTCATGGACCTGGCCGCCCGCGCCGGCGCCAACCTCGAAGGCTTTCTCACCTGGGCATTCGAGTTCGAGGACCAGCCCTTTTTCGACGGGCTCCGCACCCTCGCAACCAACGGCATCGACAAGCCGGTGCTGAACCTCTTCCGCATGGCCGGGCTGATCGAGGGGGACCGGCTGCCGGTGGAGAGTACGTCCGCCGTCCCCCTCGACGATTTGCTGTCCGGTGGCGTCCGCGCGAACCCCGACGTGAATGCGCTCGCCGAACGCC
>JAIQFU010000023.1 GCA_020073115.1 Terriglobia bacterium | reverse complement strand
GGGCGCCGTCTTCGTCCCCGGCGCGAGCGTCGGGCGGGTCCTCAAGCTGATTCAGGAATACGACAACCACAAGAACGCCTATCCATCGAACGTCATCGATTCCAAAATCATCAGCCGGAAAGGGAACGACCTTACCGTGTACCTGCGTTTGCTGGAGCGGAAAGGCGGCATCACCGTGGTGCTGGATACCGACTACGAGGTGGAGTACAGGCCGCTGGGTAACGGCGACTGGCGCAGCCGCTCCTACAGCACCCGCATCCAGGAGGTGGAGAACGCGGGACGGCGGAACGAACGAAGGAAGCCGGCGGGCGAAGGCCGCGGCTACCTGTGGGCGCTCAACACCTACTGGCTTTTCCGGGAACGGGATGGGGGCGCCTACGTGGAATGCGAGGCCGTTTCCCTCAGCCGCGGCCTACCCCCGATCCTCAGCTTCATGGCTCGCAGCATCGTGCGCGGCCTGCCCCGGGGATTCCTGCAAAACACGCTCGAAGACACCCGCGACCTCGTGCTGGGGAAGCCTCCACGCGTCCGCCGCTAGAGCGCAAAAGCTTTGCCCCCCTATGACGTTTTCATGACAGACGATCCGGAGCGACGCCTAAAATCGAGAGCGGAAGAAAGAATGGGCGGGCGGCGCCATCGCGTGCAATTGTTCCTGTTCCTGGCGGCATTGGCCGTGCCCTGCGTGGTCCTGATCGGCCTCGGCGTGCGCATTGTGAAGGACAATCGCGGCCTCCGAACCCTGGAGCGGCGGCGGCACGCCGCGGAGCAGACCGCGGGCAAGCTGCTGGAGGCCCTGGAATCCATTGCCTCCACCGAAATCCGGACGGACCTGGAGCCGGGGCAACGCTACCGCCACAGCGAGGTCGCGTTCATCGGCTGGGTAGAGGAAGACGGGCTGGCGTTGCCGTGGGAGCCGGAGCGCGATCGCGCGGCCGGTGAATCCCGCCGGCTCTTCTCGCTCCCGGGGTTCGCGGCGGCGATTCACGCCTGCGACCAGGCGAAATCCGGCCACGCGAGCCTCTCGTCTCTGAATGCGTGCTACGAGCGGGCTTCCGCGGCGGCGGAACACCCGGCCCAGGCCGCGTATGCCCGCTGGCTGTGGGCCAACGATCTGTCGGAGGCGGGCCGGACGCGGCAGGCCGAAGACCTCTTCAGCAGCCTTCTGGGCGTCGATCCCGAAATCACGGATGAAGGCGTTCCCCTGCGCTTGCTCGCCGCCCAGTGGCTGGCGCGGACGGAGACCCAGCGGCGCGCGGCCGCGGCCAGCGCGGAGGCCGCGATCGCCGCGCGCCCCTGGCTGCCGTTGATGGCGGCCTACGTGGCGAACAACATCGCCGAGCAACTGGCGCGCGGCGCGAAAACGGCGGACGAGACCGCGGCCGCCCAGAACCTGGGAAAGCGCGCCGCGGCCCACAGTCGATTGCTCCTGCAGGCGGATGAACTGCAAAACGATTTCCCGCGAATCCTGCCCTTGCTGCGGAGCCGTCCTGGCCATCGGTGGGCCGGGTACGGCGAGGACTTATGGCTGGTGGGAACCGCCGGAAATGGCGGCCCGGCGGCCCCCGTTTTCGTGGTTCGGGGGCAGGACGTTTTGCAGAAGCTGGCAATTCCCGGCGCCCTGCGGCTGGCCGGCGCCGAAGACCCCCAGGGAGAGCGGCTGGGAGAGTCCCTCCCCGGGCTGAAGGTGGTCCTGGCGGACGACCGCCTGGAAGCCGCTCGCGATTTCCAGCGCAGCGTCCTCTATTTCGCCCTGCTGCTGGTGATGGCCGCCACGGCCTTCGGCGCGTATTTGCTATGGCGCGACCTGCGCCGGGAAATGCGCCTCTCGGAATTGCGCGCGCAATTCGTCTCCAGCGTCTCGCATGAATTGAAAACGCCCCTTACCGCCATCCGCATGTTCGCCGAAACGCTGCAGATGGGCCGCTGCGCCGACCCGGACACCCAGGCCGAGTACCTGGGCACCATCGTGAACGAAAGCGAGCGGCTCTCGCGGCTGGTGGATGGCGTGCTCCAGTTCTCCAAGGCGGAGCAGGGCAAGCGCACCTACCGCTTCCGGCCGATGCAGGCGGCCGACGCCGTCACGGCGGCCGCCCGGGCCATGGAATACCCGCTTTCGCAGCACGGCTTCCGCCTGCGGATCGACTTGCAGGACGGCCTGCCCCCGATTTCGGGCGACCGCGACGCGGTGGAGCAGGCCGTCCTCAACCTGCTGTCCAATGCGATGAAATATTCGGGGGACGCCCGCGATGTGGAACTGGCGCTCGCCGGCGAAAACGGCGAGGTGACGGTCCGTGTGACCGATCACGGGATCGGGATCGCCCCCGAAGAGCAGTCCAGGATTTTCGAGAAGTTTTACCGCGCGCCCAGCCCGGAAAACCAGCTGATCCCCGGCGCCGGACTGGGGCTGGCGCTGGTGGCGCAAATCGTCAAAGCGCACGGCGGCCGGGTGGAAGTGGAAAGCGCGCCGGGAAAGGGCAGCGCGTTCTCGCTGCATTTTCCGGCATTGTAGGAGGTAATGTGGAGTGGGCTTTCAGCCTGCTACGCCGGCATTCGTACCGGCGCTCGGGGCCGATGCCGGTGCGAATGCCGGCATGGCTGGCCGGAGGCCCACTCCACGGGCTGAAAGGAAGCGTGCTCAGATGAGTCTGATTCTGGCGATTGAAGACGACCCGGCGATCCTCCGCGGGCTGGCGGACAACCTCCGCTTCGAGTCCTACGAGGTCCTGACCGCCGCCGATGGCGAGACGGGGTACAAGCTGATCCGGGAAAAGCGGCCGGACCTGATTATCCTCGATCTCATGCTGCCCAAGCTGAGCGGCTACGAGATCTGCCGCAAGGTCCGGACCGAAGGCGTCGCCACGCCCATCCTGATGCTAACCGCCCGGGGGGAGGAAGCCGACCGGGTCCTCGGCCTCGATCTCGGCGCCGACGATTACGTCGCCAAGCCGTTTTCGATCCGCGAGCTGCTGGCGCGCATCCGCGCCCTCCTGCGCCGCGCCCAGCCGGCGAAGCCCGGGATCGACGAATTGCGATTCGACGACGTGGTGGTGAACTTCGTCTCCTACGAGGCCGCGCGCGCGGGACAGCCCCTGGAGATGACGCGCAAAGAGTTCCAGATGCTCCGTTTTCTGGCGTCGCGCGCGGGGGAGGTGGTAAGCCGCGACGAGCTGCTCAACGAGGTTTGGGGATACGAGAACTACCCCACCACCCGCACCGTGGACAACCACATCGCCGGCTTGCGCGCCAAGATCGAGCGCGATCCCGCCAACCCGCAGCGGCTGCGGACGGTCCACGGCGTGGGCTACAAATTCGTGGCATCGGCCGGTAATTCCTGATATTTTGAAGGACGCCATGCCCAGCCCCCCATCGAGACGCCATTTTCTCGCCGGAGCCGGTGCGGCGATGATCGCCGCGTCGCCCTCGTCCGCCCAGACCGCCGCCCCTAAACCGGATTTTCCCCTGGTGGACTACCATGTGCACCTGAACTCCATGACGCTGGAGCAGGTGGTAGCCGCGTCCAAAGAGCGCGGCGTGACGTACGGCATCCTGGAGCACGCCGGCACGAAGGAGAACGACTACCCCATTGTTCTTTCGAGCGACAAAGACCTGCAGGCCTGGATTGCCAAACTGGACGGCGCCGGGGTCTATAAGGGCGTGCAGGCCGAGTGGATCGACTGGATGCCCTGTTTCTCCAAAGAGGTGTTCGCCCAGCTCGATTACGTGCTCACCGATTCCATGACGGTCCGCGATGCCAACGGCAAGCGCGTGAAGGCTTTCAGCCGCGACTACGACCCGGGCAACGACGCCGAGGCGTTCATGAAGATGTACGTCGCGTGGAACGAGGAAATCCTGGAGCGGGAGCCGCTGGACATCTTCTCCCACCCCACCTGGCTGCCCGGAAAGTTCAACCGCGATTACGACAAGCTGTGGACGCCGGAGCGCATGAGGGCCGTCATCGACGCGCTGGTGCGCACCGGCACGGCGGTGGAGATCGACTGCGGCATGCGTCTGCCTAAGATGGCGTTCCTCCAGATGGCGAAGGAACAAGGCGTGAAGTTCTCGTTCGGGTCGAACAGCCAGGGGAGGGTGATCAACGACCTCGCCTTCTGCGTCGAAGCAGCCAGGACCCTGGGGCTCACGGCGAAAGACATGTTCACCCCCGCGCCGCGCTACCGCAAGCCGATCGTGCGGAGAAAACTGCCGGGATAGACGCCCGCTCCGTGGGGCGGACCCCCCTGGTCCGCTCCACGGATGCTTCACCGCGCCAGCAGGCCGCGGCCGCGCAGCCAATTGGTCATCAGAACCGGCCACATTCCCAGCGCCGGATCCTGCAAATCCAGCCCCACCCCGTGCGGCCCCTTCTCGAAAATATGCAGTTCGGCGGGGACGCCCGCCTTCTTGCAGGCCAGGTAGAAGGAGATGCTGTTTTCGGCGGGGACGGTGGTATCGGCGGTCGTGGTCAGGAGAAACGTGGGAGGGGTCTGGGGGGTGACGCGCAGCTCGTTGGAGAGTTCCTCTACCAGCTTTGGGTCGGGATTATCGCCCAGCAGGGCCCGCTTCGACCCCTGGTGCGTGTAGGAGGCGGTCAGAGAGATCACCGGGTAGCCCAGAATCAGGAAGTCGGGACGGCAGCTTTGCCGGTCGATCAAATCGGCAGCGTCCGGCTGTCCGGCGTCGAAGTGAGTGCCCGCGGTCGAGGCAAGGTGGCCGCCCGCGGAGAAGCCCATGATCCCGATGCGGTCGGGCTTGACCGCGAACTCCTGGGCGCGGGCCCTGACCAGCCGGATGGCGCGCTGGGCGTCCCCCAACTCGATGGGGTGATGGTAGCGGGGCCCCAGGCGGTACTTGAGAACGAAGGCGCTGATGCCCAGCGCATTGAGATAGTTCGCCACCTGCCGGCCTTCGTGGTTCATGGCCAGGTTGACGTATCCGCCGCCGGGCGCCACCACCACCGCGGTTCCGGTCCGCTGGGAACCATAGGCCGGGTAGACAGTGAGGGTCGGGATATCCCGGTCCTCCGTCCCCAGCGCCCCGGGCGCCGCGTTTTCCCAGAGCGGGATCACGCGGATGTCCTGATTTTGGCTCTGCTGGCCCAAAACGGCGGCAGCGCAGGTCAGAAGAGCGCAGCAAATACGAAGAATAGTCATAGGCCTCCTATGCCGTGAAGCCACTATCGTACCGCTGTATCCCGGGGCGCCCGGCTGTACAATGGGGGCGTGGAACGAAGAGTTCCGAAAGCGGGCTCGCGCGTTGTTCCAACCGTCCGCGGGCCGACCCGCAGGGTCATGGAACCGCCCGCGCCTCCCGGCAAGGAGGTCCGGTGCCCCCGGTGCGGCACCTGGGACACCCGTCCCTCCCAGCAGCGGCATGTGCTCATGGATATGCTGATGACGATTTTTCAGCGGGAACCGCGCCGCTGCCGGGTGTGCGGACGCCGGTTCTACTCGTGCGGGATGCCGAAGCACGCCAACGCCGATTAGCATCGTCCCCGGTCCCTGTGCGGCTAATCCCCGGTCCCTGTGCGGCTAACATGGAAGTAGATGCTGGATTGGAAGCAGGACCCACACCGCCGCCTGAATCCGCTCACACGGGAATGGGTGCTCGTTTCGCCGCACCGGACCCAGCGCCCGTGGCAAGGCCAGGTGGAGACGCCGGCCGAATCCGAGGCGCCGGAATACGACCCGGAGTGCTACCTCTGCCCGGGTAACGCGCGCGCCGGGGGCGTGCGCAATCCGCCCTACGACTCCACGTTCGTCTTCGACAACGATTTCGCCGCGCTCAAACCGGATACGCCGCTCGACGAGTTCAATCGGGAAGACCTGCTGGTGGCGGAAGCGGAGCCGGGCATCTGCCGCGTGGTCTGCTTCTCCCCCAAACACAACCTGACCATCGCCAACATGCATCCGGCGGACCTGCGGAAGGTGGTGGACCGGTGGGCGCAACAGTATGGCGAGCTGGGCGGGCGCCCGCTCATCAACTACGTCCAGATTTTCGAGAACCGCGGGTCCATGATGGGCGCCAGCAATCCGCACCCGCACTGCCAGATCTGGTCGAGCCGCACGCTGCCCAACGAGGTCGCCAAGGAGCAGGCGTCGCAAGCCGCGTGGCGCACGGAACGGGGCGGCTGCCTGATCTGCCGCTACGTCACCCTGGAGGGGGCCGCGCGAGACCGCATCGTGGACGAGAACGCCGGCTTCGTAGCGCTGGTTCCGTTCTGGGCGATCTGGCCGTTTGAGACCATGGTGGTCCCGCAGCGCCACGTCACCGCTATCGATGGCCTGACGGACGCCGAGCGGGACCAACTTGCCGACATTTTGAAGCGGGTCACCGCCCGGTACGACCGGCTCTTCCACGTTTCCTTTCCCTACAGCATGGGTTTCCATCAGCGTCCTACCGATGGCGCGGAGCATCCCGAGTGGCACCTCCACCTGCATTTCCTGCCGCCCCTGCTGCGCTCGGCCACGGTGCGGAAGTTCATGGTGGGGTATGAGTTGCTCGGCACGCCGCAGCGTGACATCACGCCGGAATCGGCGGCCGAACGGCTGCGGAACACATAGCCGAGTACCGCCGGCGGTCGTTTCTTGCCACCGGCTCTTTTTCTTCGCCCCAAACAACCGGTAGCGGAAACCGGTCACCGGCGGTACTGTAGGCTGTTACTCTGAATCCGAGAACCGCCATGGAACCCTTTCGATACCACGTCTTCGTTTGCGATCAGCAGAAGCCCGAAGGCGCGCCGGGCTGCCGCGCCCGCGGATCGGCCAAGGTGATCGAAACCTTAACGCGGGAGATTAACGCCCGCGGCCTGGAGGACGAGGTACAGGTCACCGCCTGCGGCTCGCTGGGCCTCTGTCTCTGGGGACCGAACCTGATCGTGTATCCGGACGGCATCTGGTACGCGGGCGTCACCCCGGAGGACGTCCCGGAAATCGTGCAGTCGCATTTCGAGAATGACGCGCCGGTGGAGCGCCTGGTGCGGACGGACGAAGCGGAGGTGCGGGCGGAGATCCTCGCCAACCGTGAGAGGCGCGTCGCCGCCATGCGCGCTCGCGACGCCGCCGGGGCCCTTCCAGACGAGTGGAACGACCGCATCCGGGGGTTCCAGGAGAGCCGCGTCATCCTGACCGCCCTGGAGCTCGACCTGTTCACCGCGCTCGGAGACGGCGCCCGCCCCGCGGAAGCCGCGGCCCGGACCGGAACCGACGCCCGCGCGGTGGAGATGCTGCTGAATACCCTGGCGGCCGCCGGCCTGATCCATAAGCAGGATGGCGTTTTCCGCAACGGCCCCGTCGCGGCGCGGTACTTCGCCGCGGACTCCGCCGATAACGCCCGGCCGGCCCTGATGCACACCGCGCATCTGTGGGAACGGTGGTCCACCCTCACCGATTGCGTGCGCCGCGGAACGTCGGTCACTTCCCGGGACATGGCGGCCCGGGGAGAGGAATGGACGCAGGCTTTTATCGCCGCCATGCACCGCAATGCCTCAGAGCGCGCGGGCACCGTGGTGCGCGCCGTGGGCGCCGGGGAGGTCCGCCGGATGCTCGACGTTGGCGGCGGATCGGGCGCCTATTCCATCGCTTTCGCCCAGGCCAATCCCGCGCTGGCGGCCGACATTCTCGACCTCGCCACCGTCGCCCCCATTTCCCAGAGCCACATCGGCCGGGCCGGAGTCGCGGACCGCGTCCGCGTCCGCGCGGGCGACCTGCGGTCCGGCAAGTTGGGCGAAGGCTACGACCTGGTCTTCGTCTCCGCGATCTGCCACATGCTGGACGAAGCCGAGAACCGCGATCTCTTGCGGCGCTGCCGCGAGGCGCTGGCTCCGGGCGGGCGGGTGGTGATCCAGGATTTCATTCTGGAGCCCTGCAAGACGGCCCCCAAGTCGGCCGCCCTGTTTGCGCTCAATATGCTGGTAGGCACGCGCGCCGGTTCCACCTACAGCGAACCGGAGTACGCCGCGTGGTTAGAAGACGCCGGGTTCCGGGATATCCGGCGGGTGCGCCTCCCGGGCCCCGCGGGCCTCATGATGGCAACCCGGCCCTGATTGGGAGAATGATATGCATACCCACGCGCGCAAGCGGTTGGCGTTTGCGTTTTTGGCGCTCTGCCCGGCCCTGTGGGCGGCGGAAGAGCCGAAGGCGGTGGCGCTTCCCGCGCCGCAGTTGGACATCGGCAAGCCTCTGATGCAGGCCTTGAAGGAACGGCGCTCCACCCGGGAGTTCGCTCCCGATAAGCTTCCCCTGCAAGTGCTTTCGAACCTGCTGTGGGCCGCCAACGGAGAAAACCGGCCGGGCGGGCAGCGCACCGCGCCCTCGGCGGTAAACGCCCAGCAAGTGGATATTTACGTGGCGCTGGCGGACGGAACGTATCTCTACCAGGCAAAAGGCCACCGCCTGCTGCCGATTGCCGCCGAAGATCACCGCAAACTTACCGGCACCCAGCCGTTCGTCGCCGCCGCCCCGCTCAACCTGGTCTACATCGCGGACCTGACGAAGCCGGGTAGCGCGGGTGCGGAAGACCGGCTGATCTGGGCCGCCGCCGGAACGGGCTTCATCAGCCAGAATGTGTACCTGTACTGCGCTTCGGAAGGCCTGGTGACGGTAGTCCGCGCCTTCGTGGACCGGGGACCGCTCGAAAAGGCGCTGAAGCTGCGCCCCGACCAGCGGATCATCCTTTCCCAGACCGTGGGCTACCCAAGGAAGTAAGTGCCGCCGGTGATCGGTGTTTGTCACCGGTTCTCTTGCGGCCCCCAGGCAACCGGTGGCGCGAACCGACCACCGGCGGTACTCGCCATCCAATCGCCGACGGCCTTCAATGCCAGGGGCGCCACCGTCTCCTCGATTTGGGAATACTCCAGCGGAGAGCCGGTCGCGGCGGTCTGAAACATATGGTTCAGGCGCGACAGCGTGAGCACCTTATGGTTGGGGTTCGCCGCCAGGGCCTTCTCCATGGCGGGCGCATCGAGATCGGCGGGGACCTGCAGGTCGAGGCCGCCGTAGAGGGCCAGGACGGGGCATTGGATCCGGGCGAGCGCCGGACCGGGGTCGAAATCCAGCACGAAGCGGAACCAGCGCGAAGAGGCCAGCGGGATTTGGCCGCCCACCTGTCCCAGGATCGCCGCCGCGGCCTCGGGCGTGAGCCAATCGGTTTCGCGCGCCAGCACGGCTTCCATTCGCTGGCGTTCGCCGGGACCGCCCTGCCTGGCGATCTCGAACAGCTTGCGTTGCACGTCGCGGCTCTTGGCGGCCACTTCCTCGGGAACGCCCATGGCGCGCGCGATGCGCTCGCTTTGGGCGAACAGGATCTGCTCGCCGCGGACCGCCGGGCCCGCCAGTAACGCCACGAACGCGACGCCGGCCGAGTGTTGCGCCGCCAGCGCGGCCACGCCGCCACCCTCGCTATAGCCCAGCAGGCCGATGCGGCGCGGATCGATCTCCTTGCGGCCCTTCAGGAATTCCACGGCGGCAAGGGCGTCGGCGGCGAAGTCTTCGTCGGTAGAATCCAAAAGCCTGCCGGTGGAGCGGCCCACGCCGCGGTCGTCCATGCGCAGCACGGCGAACCCGCGCCGCGTCAGGTAGTCGGACCACACCAGAAACGGACGGTGGCCGGCGCTGGTTTCATTCCGGTCCTGCGGCCCCGAGCCGGACAGCAGGATCACCGCGCGATGCGGTCCGGGGGTTCGCGGAAGCGTGAGTATTCCCGCCAGGCGCACGGCGCCGTTGTGAAAGACTACGTCCCCGGAATCGTAAGGGTACGGCGGCGCGGGTTCCTGCGGCCGGATGTTGCCCCGGGCGAAGCGCATCGGCAGGCTTCCCTGACGCTCGGTCCAGGTTCCTGCCAGGGCGGCGCCGTCCTCCGAAAAAGAGCCCGAAAACCGGCCGACCAGCCGCGGGACAGTGAAGCGGAGACCCGATCCGCGCGATTCCACGCGCGCGACCTTCAGCCCGAACGCGTTCTGGTCGATGCTGTCGGCCGTGGCTGCCACTTGTCCGCCCGGGCGTGCAGCCAGGTGCAGGGCGAGCCGCAGCTTGGCCGATCCGAACGCCAGAGTGGCGATCCAATCCCCCGTTTGCGCGACCGCTTGCGCTCCAGTCAACAAAGCGAAGATTACAAGCCGCGCGCCCATCCCCCCCAACTGACGACTACCGGCCGACGCCTGACAACTTTCATTTGTCCATGTTCTGCAAACGCCGCTGCTGCTGCTCGTTCAACTGCTTTTGCATATCTTCCATGGAGTGTTCGAGCTTCTTGGTGCGCGCCGTCTGGGCATTCAGGTCCGATTTCAGCTTGGCAGCCTGCTGTGCCAGGTCGTCGCGCTGCTGGCGGGCTTCGGGGGTTTCCGAAGGGGCGGACGGTATCTTTCCGAGGAAGCTGGTGGCTTCGCGCGCCGTGCGGCCGCCGGACTCGTGGACCGTCAGAGTGACATCCACCCTGGCGCCCTGCCGCGCATAGGTGAACACGCCCGTACGCAGATGCGCCGGGTCGAGTTCGATGGCCTGCGGCGCCGGCCCGTCGAGAATCACCAGGATCGCCTCCAACGCATTGGCCACGGCGGCCGAGTTTCGATCCCAACGGATCTGTAGCTGGCCTCCGATGTCGATGGCGTTGAGCCCCAGCGAAGCGGAGGCCGCGGCGGGCGCGCGCTGGATGAGGCCGCTCAGGCGGGGCAGCCAGAACTGGCGGAACTGGAAAGCGGCCGCACCCATGGCCACGAGGACCCCGGCGGCCACCAGGATCCAGACGCCGCGGCGGTTCCCTACGGGCTCGGGTTCCAGGAAATGGGGAATGGGCGGCGGCTCGGGAGCGGCCTCCGGCGCTGCCGCGGCCCCCTGGGGCAGGTCCGCGGCGTGCCCGTCCGGCTGGCAGGCTGCCTCGACCGAAGAGGGCTGCGGAGCCGCGGGCGTATCGGGCCTGATGGTGATCACCCGGCCGTGCGCGCCCGCCTCCCGCGGCAGCCGCGACGGCGAAACCGGAGAAATGCCGGGCGGGACGGGCTTGACCGCCTGCGCCGCCAGGACCAACTCCTCGCCGCAGGGGCGGGCATCCAGGGAACCGTCGGGCTTCCGGAAGAAGAGCCCCGCCCGCGTGGCCTGGAACGTGTGCGGACGCAGGACCACCGCCACCTGCCACGGCTCCGGGAAGTAGCGCCGGTGGAGCTCGGCGTCGGCTTCGGAAAGGAAAATTTCGCTGCGGGTATGGGAGTGATACCAGCCCACCGGCCGCCGGTCCGCGGCGTTTCCGCGCGCCTCGGACAGCAGCGCCGCCAGCCGGGCGTGATCGCGGTCCGAAAGCGTGAAGGAGGGGCCGGTGGCGTGTTCGCATTCCAGGGGAGCGTAGTCCACGATCCGCAGCCGGCCGCCCTCGAAACTGCCGAGCAGCACGCCCCCGATCTCCGCACCGCCCCGCGGCAGCGAGAAAAAGGCGTCCACCACCGCCAGACGAATATCGTCGATTACCTGAACCGAGTATTCCACCGGGAAGGCGCACTCCGGCGCGCTCCAGGTAGCCAGCAGGCGCTCCCTTTCGCTTTCCATTTCGCTTGTTTCTGCTTACCTGATTGTAGGCGATAGCCCCAAGATAAAAAACCAGGCGGTTTTGCCGGGTGGGACATGCGCCGTTTTGGGCGTTTCCTTGCAGGGGCGCGACATGCCTCGCCCGCGGCGGCCCGGCTTTTTTCAGTTCCTCACGGCCCCGGTTGGCCCCCACCCCCGAAGTTATAATGAGGTTGTGCCGAAAGCCAAAGAGCTCGAGTTGCGGCTGCAAAAGACCGAGCAGCAGTTGCGCCTGTTTCAAAGAATCAGCAGGCTCATGGTTCGGGATTTGGGCTTTACGGAGGTACTGAAGGCGATCGTCTCCCTGGTGGTGGAATTCACCGAGTGCGATTCCTGTTTCGTGTATCTCCTGGACAACGATCAGCTCGTGCTCTGCGCGGCCAGTACGCCGCACCCGGCGGCTATCGGGAAGGTGAGGCTCAGCCTTAACGAAGGGCTCACCGGTTGGGTAGCGCGGGAACGGCGGCTTCTGGCGATTTCCCGCGAAGCATACAAGGACCCCCGTTTCAAGGCTTTTGGCGAGTTGCCCGAGGACACGTTCGAGGCGTTCCTTTCGGCCCCGTTGATCGCACGGAACCGCGTGGTAGGCGTCATCAACGTGCAGCACCGGCTTCCGCACCAGCACACCGGCGGCGAAATGGAAGTGCTCACCACGGTGGGAGAGCAGGTGGGGTGCGTCCTGGTGCTGGCGCGCATGGAGCCGGCTTTGCTGGAATCCGCCGGCCACGCGGAACTGGCTCTTTCCATCGGACCCCTTCCGATGAAACAATAGGACCAGTGCATCCTCATACACGCAAGGTCCTGATCGCGCTCTGCGCGGCGGCGGCGTGGGCAACGCCGGCCGGCGCCCAGCGGTGGCGAATCCAGTACGAATTCGACGAGGTGAGGTCTTCCCTGGCCGTGGCCGACCTTCAGTTCTCCTCCCCGGCCCGCGGCGTGGCCGTAGGGCTCGTCCTCGAAGGCGGCTCCAACCCTCTCCGCTCCGCTCCGCACGATAAACCGGTGGCGCTGGTTACGGCCGACGGCGGTGCGCACTGGCAGACGGTGAGCCTGAAGGAACGTCCTGTTTCGGTCTTCTTCCTCAACGACAGCCTTGGCTGGCTGGTTACGGATAAGGGCCTCTGGCAGACCAGCGAGGCAGGCAAGGACTGGACGAAGCTTCCGAAGCCCCCCGGCCGCATTCTGCGAGTGTACTTCACCGACCACAACAATGGTTGGGCGGCCTGCGCCGACAAAAAGGTGCTGGCGACGCAAGACGGCGGGAAACACTGGGAGGTGGTGAGGGCGGCGTCCGAACAGCCCGGCGATCCGAATACCACCGTGTATGGCTGGATTGCTTTCGCTAACCCCAAACTCGGGCTGATCACCGGCTGGAACGTGCCCCAGCGTTACGAACGCTTCGCGGAGTGGCTCGACCCCGGCAGCTACGTGGACCGGCGCGAAACCCCCCACCTCTCCCTCTCGTTGCAGACCAGCGATGCGGGTTTGACCTGGAAATCGTTTTCTTCCTCGATGTTCGGCCAAATCACCCGCGTGCGCTTCGGACCCTTGGGCAAGGGCTTAGGCCTGGTCGAGCATTCCAGCGGGTTCCAATACCCCAGCGAAGTGTTCCGCATCCTCTGGCCCACGGGCAAGAGCGAGCTCCTGTATCGCGACAGAACCTTCTTCATCAGCGATGTGTGGGTGACGCCGGGAGGCGTCTGCTACCTGGCCGGCACCGAGGCCAACAGCCGCCTGCGCAACGTGGTGCCACAGAAAGTCAAGGTACTGAAGAGCCAGGACCTGAAGGAATGGACCGCCATGCCGGTAGACTACCGCGCGGTGGCCAACCGGGTGGTCTTCGCCGGCCAGGGCGAGAACGATTTATGGCTCGCCACCAACAACGGCATGATTTTAAAACTCACGCCTTGAAACACAGACGCCCATATTTGTTTTACCCACAGGTAATTCACGCTACAAGACGAATAAGCTGTTGAAAACAAATGTATACAAAGTTGAGGAAAAGCACGATTTAGCCTCCAAAAATGTTTGACCTCAGCCGGCCTTCGACGGCATATTGGGAGAGGTTCCAAGAGGTTTGAGAACAGCAAGCCTCCGGGACGTAGCGGACCGGGAACGATGATCCGCGGCCGGAACTAGCGATAGAACGGCGGCGGGGAGCGAACGGAGATCGGGCGGAACCGGAAGGCGGGCCGGCGGGCTGGAATTTCCACTGAACACTTTGATCCGGAGGGAGTTAAAAGTCCCGAAGGGGAGTGGAGGCGGAGAGTGCAGCCGGCCGCGCCGGCGGTGGAACTGGCAACGGGCCTGAGACGGGGAAGCAGCCGCGACCGGGGCGAACCGGGAGTGGTTGCCGAGCCGAAAGGCCGAACGGGCCAGGGAAGCGGCCGGCGGGAAGCCGAGCTTCCGGCTCCGTATGAAGTCAGTTGCGGCGTGTCCCGAAGCGATGAGACTGTCGCCGGTAATACGGCGGCGGGAGAGCAGAGGGACGGGACGCCCGTGCGGCTTCAGATGCGCGCCCGAGCCGTGCATGCCGGCGGTGGGCAAAGCTGCCATCCGATCAGTTGGAACCTTTTTTGTGGAGTGGGCCTCCGGCCTGCCATGCCCGCTTTCGTGCGGGCATATGCCGGCACGGCAGGCTGAAAGCCCACTCCACCGAATTACGCCGGCACGGATTTGTGTTCGGCGATGTACCTCCGGGTATACTCCGCAAACGCCTTTTGCAGCGCCGCGCGGGTCTGACCGGAAGTCCCCACACGTTTCCCTTCGATCTGGATGACCGGCAGCAGGTCGCGAGTGGTGGAGGTAATGAATACTTCGTCCGCGGATTCCAGTTCCGCGGGAGTCAGCGCCTTCTCCGTCACCTCGACGCCGGGGGCATGCATCTCGCTCAGCAGTAGTTCGCGCGTGACCCCCGGCAGGCATCCGGAACTGAGCGGAGGGGTCCAGACTCGCGGACCGTTGGCGATGAAGATGTTGGCCGAGGTGCACTCCGCCACTTCACCGCGCTCGTTGAGCAGGAGCGCCTCATCGAAGCCCCGGGCTTGCGCGGATTCCAGCCAGGTGAGGTTCATCGCCCAGGAGAGGATCTTGGTTCCGGCGAGACCGCACCCGGCGTGGCGAGCCTGCGGCACATAGCCCAGTTTCACCCCCTGGCCCCAGTCCTTCGAGTCGGCGGTAAGAGCGATTACGTCGCTGGCGGGGCCGGATGCCGGTCCGGCCCAGATTCCGCCGGTGTTCCGCACGATCACGAGCCGCAGCGTTGCATTGTACGCCCCGTTGGCTTCCACCAGGTCCAGCAGTTTGCGGCGCACCTTCTCCGGTTCGCCTGGGATCGGCACGTGGAAAGACGCCGCGTCGCGGGCCATGCGCGCCCAGTGGCGTTCAAACGCGAAAAGCACGCCTTCGGCCACGCGCAGGGTGCTGAACACGCCCCATCCGGAGAGCAGGCCCACCTGCCCGGGAGAAAGCACGCGATCGGAAGACTCGCAGATGGCGTCGTTGTGAAGGACGAAACGATGGATCACGAAGTCATTCTAACGCCGTGGGGCGGCCCCCCGGCCTGCCCGCAAGCGGTTACCTCCAGTTCGGGAAAGGGTTCGCGCGCCCCTGCCGCGCGGCGGCGATCAGATCCGGTACGCGCTTCCGCCGCTCGTAGAGCCGCTCCAGCACTTCCTGCAGCGCGTCTTCCTCGCCTTCGATCCAGGCCGGCGGGATGCCCTTCCAGGCTTGGTCCATGACCTCCTCCGGAAAGTGGAGGACCTGGTCGAGCCAAGGCTGAAATTCGTCCAGGGAGCGCACCGGCTCATAAACCTGGCGACGGCAGTAAAGCCCCTGGATAGGCGATTCGGGAAAATCCCAATTCGGGCCGTTGAAGACGAAGCCGTGATCGATCATGCGCGCCACGAAGCCCGGGCATCCCTCCGCGCCGCCGCGGCGCACCATGGCGCGGTAGAAGATGCACTGCCGGCCGTCGGCGTTGGCCGCCCACTTATCGAAGACCAGGATCGCGCGGAACGCCTCCAGGTTGGCAACGCGCTCCAGAAGCGCGTCGGGGAGGAAGTCGTAGACCGCCGCGCGGCTGGGATCGCCGGGAAATCGCGATCCGAAGTGCCAACCCGGCGCCACGGGGATGCGCGCCGTTCCGAGGGTGAGGGCGACCTCGGGATTGGCCCCGAGAAACGCGGGAGTGACCTCGATCAACCTGGTTTCGGGCGCGGAGATCTGCAGGTATTCCAGGAGGGTCGACGAGATCAGCTCGTTGACCAGGACCCGGCGATGCTGCGGGTTATTCCGAAACTTGACGACGTACGAGTGTCCGTCGTCCGCCTCCAGGAGATGGGCCTGCGCGCCTCCCCGCATTCTCCGAATGTGCCGGACGGCTGTGAGCGGCATCGAAAGGAAAGTGCAGTACCCTAGAGTTGTAACACACGGAGGATTCGATTACCCATGGCGGAAACGGGAGTGCCCACCACCAATGCCCCGGAAATCGCGCCGGTCTCCGGCCCGGCGCGCAGCAAAGACGAAGTTGCTCTCGAACTGATGAAGTTCATCGCCGTAGCCACCGGCTACGGGCGGTCTCCGCAATCGGGCACGGGTTTCTCGGGGAAGCCCGCGACTCGCTCTGCGGAAGAACACGCGGACGCCCTCCTGGAACTGTTCGAACGCTGCCGGCAGGTAGTCAACAAGGAACGTTAGGCGCCGCGGTACTGCGCCTGACCGCCCCCTCCGATCGACAGAGCCGCGACAGGAAGGAGCGGTGATCGAATCCGGGGCCGCGATCCGGAGGATGCCAGAGGCTTGAACAGACGAGAAACCGGCTCTCGCAGGCTTTCGGCCCGGATCCGCGATCTCCTGTTTTCTAGCGCTTACGGCCGCCCTTCTTGGCGGGCGCTTTCTTGGCGGCTTTCTTCGCCGGAGCCTTCTTGGCCGGGGCTTTCTTCACCGGGGCCTTCTTGGCAGCCTTCTTCGCCGGAGTCTTCTTCACCGGGGCCTTTTTGGCGGCCTTCTTGGCCGGAGCTTTCTTGGCTGGAGCCTTTTGGGCCGCTTTCTTGGCCGGAGCTTTCTTGGCCGGAGCTTTCTTGGCCGGAGCTTTCTTGGCCGGAGCTTTCTTGGCCGGAGCCTTCTTGGCCGGAGCCTTCTTGGCCGCCTTCTTCGCCGGGGCCTTCTTGGCAGCGGAGGCTTTCTTCACCGGCTTCTTGGGCGGAACTTCCGGCGCGGCCGGCGGCGCCGCTTCCCCTTCAACCGGCGGTTCCGCTACGGCAGACGGAGTGGAGGGTTCGAGGTCTTCTTCGTCCTCGTTCTCTTCTTCCTCTTCGAACTCGTCGAGCTTCGAGTGTTCCGTATTCTCTTCGTCGTCGTAGTCGTGAAAGTCTTCCATCTCTTCTTCGTCCTTCGGAGCGAACTTCAGGCTATCAAACATTAAACAAGCCTCCTGTTGTCAGGCACAATCAGTCATAGAATACCCCTTTTTTGGGGCGTGACAACAGTGAAAAGAACGAAATGAAGAAAATTTCGCGAGCGCTCGCGCCGCCGGCGGCCCTGTGCGAACTAGCGCACCGCCGTGCGCACCAGGCTCGACGAGGACTTCGGCGCGGGCTTGCCGGCGGGCCTCGCCGTGGCCGTCCGGGTCTTGCGCGTGGAATGGGAGGCTCGCCGCACGGGGACCTTGTGCGCCGCACGCAGAACCGGCTTGCTCGCCGGGCCGCCGGAACGCAGGACCGCGGGAATCAGTAAGCGGTCGCCTTCGATCGTGGCCGAGGAATTCAGGTCATTCGCCGCGATGATGCTGGCCGGCGTGGCGCCATAGCGCTTGCCGATACTCGCCAGCGTGTCCCCCGGAATGACGCGATGCATGCGCCACGAGCCGCGACTTTCGGCGGGGACGAGTTGAATCGCCGCCAGGAAGCGGGTCGCGTCGCCTTTGGGAACGTGTAGCGCGTAGCCCGAGGGCGCGGTATTCTTCAGGATCGCCGGGTTGAGCGCCGCCAGTTCGCTGATCGGCGTCTCGGTGATGTCCGAGACAAGCGCGAGACTCACGGGAGCGCTGAGATCCACGGTGTCGGACTCGAGCGGAGAATCCAGTTGAATGTCCTGGATCCCGTACTCGGCCGCATTCTTTTCCATGATCGTCAGCGCCAGAATGATGGGCACGTAGTTGGTGGTCTCGGCAGGTAATGCCCCGCGGCCGCGCAACTCCCAGAAATCCGCGTAACCGGTTCGCTCCACGGCCTTTTCGACCGAACCCGGCCCGCAATTGTAGGCCGCCAGAGCCAGGTACCAGTCTCCGAACTCCTGGTACAGGTCGCGGAGGTGCCGGGCAGCGGCCCGCGTGGCTTTCTCCGGATCCATCCGTTCATCGATGTAGGGCGTGCGCGCCAGGCCGTATTCCTGCCCGCGCCAGGCCAAAAACTGCCACATGCCGCCCGCGGCTTTGCGCGAAAGGGCGCGCGGGATAAAACCGGACTCGGCCTGCGCGAGATGGATGAGTTCCTGCGGGATCCCCTCTTCGTCCAGCACCCGCTGAATCATGGGGCGGTAGCGGCCCGACCGTTCCATGGCGGCGATCAGGGTCTTGCGCCCGCGGGTGTTGAAGTAGTTGATATAGCTCAGGACCGCGTCATTCACCGAAAGCGGCAGTTGCGAAACGGTGGCCGAGACTTGGCCTCGCACCCGGGTCTTCAGCTTGGGGTCGACCGGGAAGGTCATCTCCAGGATATCTTCGAAGGGAGCCTTCTCGAACCGGCCCTCCTCCACCGCCGCGGAAGCGCCCATCCCGGTCAGGTCGTAGCGATGGATGGAATCGACCAATCCGTCCAGCAGATGCTGATAAACCGGGCGGTCCGCCGGATTCGTTTCGCAGGCTTCGAGCATCAGATCCACTGCGGCGTCGAATTCGCGCCGCGCCGACGGGATATCCTGCGACTGGTAGAACTTCTTGCCCGTCTGGAAATGCCGATCGGCGCTCCGCGCGAGATCATCGCCGTGGGTTTTTCGATCGTTGGCTTGCGGGTTGGCGATCAGAAAGGCAGGGACGCCCTTCAAATACTGGTTGGGTTGCGGGACGACTGGCGGCTCGGAGAACTCCACGTCGGCAGAATGCGGGGCCGGCGGGAGGAACGACATTTGGAACCTGGATTGCTGCTGGGTATAGCCACAACCGAAACTCGTCAGGGCCACGGCAACCAAAAAAAAGGAGAAGATAGCTCTCGTTCGATTTCGCATCTCGCCTCGAACTAAGAAAATAAGCTGCTTCTGCGGGCCGGGGCCCGTGTATCAACCTTCACAGAGTACTACAGGTCTGCTCCAGCGTGCAACCCGACTATAGTAAGCCGCCCCGTCCGGGGTGTGTCCAAACCGAACAGAGCCGGGTCATTATTCCTTGAGTACCGCCGGTACCCGGTTCTCGCCGCCGGCTGTTTTAGCCGGCCGGCGGCGAAAACCGACTAACTTTCCGCATTCAGCCGTTATTCCTCTTCTTCTTCTTCGCCCGTTTTGGCCGCCTTGGCCGCGGCAATAATCTTATCGGCCTGCAATTGCGGCACGTAATCGTAGTGGTCGAACTCCATGGTGAAGGAGGCCCGACCCTGGGTCATGGCCGTCAGGTCGTTCTGATAGTTCAACATCTCCGCCATCGGGACCTGGGCGCGGATGAACTGCGTGCTCCCCTTGGTCTCCATGCCGGCGATGCGGCCGCGCCGTCCGTTGAGGTCTCCCATCAGATCGCCGGCGTACTCCACCGGGGCCTGGATCTCCACATTCATGATGGGTTCGAGCAGGGCCGGTTTGGCATGCTGCATCGCTGCTTTGAACGCTTTGCGGGCAGCCAGCTTGAAAGCCAACTCCGAAGAGTCCACGTCGTGGTAGGAGCCGTCGTACAGCTCCACCTTGAAGTCCACCATGGGGTAACCCGCCAGAAACCCGTGCTCGGCTGCTTCCAGGATGCCCTTTTCCACCGCCGGGATGAAGTTCTTCGGAATGGACCCGCCGAAGATCTCGTTGGAGAACTCGAATTGCGCCCCGCGCGGCAGCGGCTGCATGCGGATCCAGCAGTCGCCGAACTGGCCGTGGCCCCCGGTCTGTTTCTTGTGGCGCCCCTGGACGTCCGCCGTTCCCCGGATCGTCTCCCGGTAGGGGATCTTGGGCGCTTTCAGGATAGAAGCGCAGCGACTGGTCTTCCTCAAGGATGCGGTGGACGGCGTTGCCCATGCGGTCCTCATCCGTGCGGGAGTTCGCCTGGATGGCGAACGCGATGGAGGGTTCGGGTAGTTTCACCGGCGGATACGAGATGTTGGCGCCCTTCTCGGCCAAGGTATCCCCCGTCAGGGTCTCCTTGAGCTTGGCCACCGCCCCGATATCCCCCGCCAGCACCTCGGTAACCGGCTGCAACGTCTTGCCCTGCGGGCTGGCGATGTGGGAAAGGCGTTCGGCCGCGCTGCGGGTCAGATTTTGCATGTTGGCGTCGTTCTTGACGACCCCGGTAACAACTTTGAAAAAGTTGATCCGGCCGGCGAACGGGTCCGCCGTCGTCTTGAAAACGAAAAGGGAAGGCGCTTCGTTGGCGTTGAACTTCTTCGTGGTTTCTTCCTCGTTGATCGTCGCCGGATTGCCCTCGCGGTCCAGGGGCGACGGCAGGTTCTCCACGATGAAGTTCAGGATCAGGTCCGTGCCGATATTGTGCAGGGCCGCGGCGCACATCACGGGATAGAAGCGCATATCGCGGACGCCCTGCCGGATCCCTTCCACAATCTGCTCCACGGAGAGAGAGCCCTTTTCGAAGAACTCCTCCATCAGGGCATCGTTTCCCTCGGCGACCATCTCCACCAGCGCCTCGTGCGCTTTCTGGGCGGCGTCGGCCAGGGCGGCGGGGATCTCTCCCTCTTTGCCCTTCCCGTCCCCGTCCGGAGCGTACGCGTAGGATTTCATACGCACCAGGTCCACCACGCCCGTGAAGTCCCGCTCGGAACCGACGGGAATCTGGACCGGGACGGCGTTGCGGCCGAAAGTTTCCTGCACGCTCTCCAGGGCCCGCTGGAAATCGGCCCGCTCGCGGTCCAGCTTATTGATCACCACGGCGCGAGGCAATTTGAAATCGTTGGCGAACTGCCACACCTTCTCGGTCTGGACCTCTACGCCCGCCACGCCGTCCACCACCACCAGGGCGGAATCGGCCGCCACCAGGGCGGCGCGCGTGTCATTGATAAAGATGTTGTAGCCGGGAGTATCCAGAATGTTGATCTTGGTCTTCTTCCACTCGGCCACGGCGATGGCTGTCGAGATCGTGATCTTGCGAGCTACCTCTTCCTCGTCAAAATCCGTGATCGTGTTGCCTTCGTCCACGCGGAGCAGGCGGTTCGTGGCGCCGGAGGTGAACAGGATCCCGGCGGTGAGCGTCGTTTTGCCGGAATCGCCGTGGCCCACCACACCGACGTTCCGGATGTCCCTGCTTTCGTAAACCTTCACGATATTTGCTCCTGGACTCGGATTGAAAGATGAAAAAGGGGTTAAAACGGCATGTTAGCACGTGCGGCGGGGCTTCGGCCCGGCGGAAGACGGGCTGCGGAGCACAAGCCCCGCCCCACCACGCTACACCTCCCGCCGTACGATGGGCCGCCCCTCGGAGGCGGGGCGCGCCTCTCGGAATCCCGCTTTCAGGAACGCGCTGAACAGGCCGGTCCAGGCGAAGGCGTCGGCCATGGCTCCCTTCTTCGGCAACACCGGGTAGCCCTCCACCACGCTGCCGCCCTGGCTCCTCACAAACTCCACGGCCGCGTTCAGCAGTTGCACGCTGACGCCCTGCCGCCGGTACGGCCTGGCGATAAAGAAACAACTGACCGACCATACGGGCGTGGCATCGACGGGGGCGAGCGTCCGCGATTTTGCCAGGGCGACATATTCCTCGCGCGGGGCCACCGCGCACCAGCCCACAGGCCTGTCGCCGTCGTAGGCCAGAATGCCGGGAGGCGGCCCTTCCCTGACCAGCGCGCGGAGGCTCGCGCGGTTCGATTCGCCTTTGTCCCCGCGCCACTCGGCGTGCGTCTTGCGCCAATACATGCACCAGCACCCGGCGCAGGCGCCGTTCTTCCCGAAGAGAGTCTCCAGGTCCGGCCAGCGCTCGGGCGTCAGCGCCCCAAAGCGCAACGCGCTGGCCGGCCTGGGTCTTGCAGCTGGCATGGGGAAATCAGGACCCTACCACCCCCGCCAGCGGGCTACTTGCCGTGGCGTAGAGTTTTTTCGGCATGCGCCCGGCTTCGTACGCGAGGCGGCCCGCTTCCACCGCCAACTTCATGGCTCGCGCCATCTTCTCGGCGTCCTGGGCGGCGGCGATGGCGGTGTTCATGAGCACCCCGTCGGCCCCCAGTTCCATGGCGACCGACGCGTCCGAAGCGGTGCCCACCCCGGCGTCCACGATCATCGGTACCTCGGTGATCATTTCCCGCAGGATGCGCAAGTTGGCGGGATTCTGCACGCCCATCCCGGACCCGATGGGGGCGGCCAGCGGCATAACCGCGGCGGCGCCGGCGTCAATCAGCTTGCGCGCATTCACCACGTCGTCATTGGTGTACGGCAGTACGGTGAACCCTTCTTTCACCAGCGTGCGGGTGGCTTCCAACAGGCCCGCATTGTCCGGGAAGAGCGTTTTCTCATCACCGATCACTTCCAGCTTGATCCAGTTCGAGAGGCCGACCTCCCGGGCCAGCATCGCCGTGCGCACCGCGTCGTCCGCGGTGTAGCACCCCGCGGTATTGGGAAGAATGAAGATTCTGCTCCGGTCGATGTAGTCGAGCAGCGACTCCTTGGAGCGGTCGGTGAGGTTCACGCGCCGCACCGCCACCGTCACCATCTCCGCTCCGGAAGCCGCGTGGCAGAGCTGCATCTCCTGGAAAGTACGATACTTGCCGGTCCCGACAATAAGGCGCGAGCGGAACTCGCGGCCGGCGATCTTCAACGTTTCTGGCATAGATTCATGGTACGCCAGTACCGCCGAACCCAGGGCGCCCCGGTTTGCGCCACCGGTGGTTTGGGGTCCGGCATGTACCGGTGGCAAAAGGCGACCACCGGCGGTACTACGAAGCGGCGCCGCTACCCGCGGGGGAGTCCGTCTCCACGGTCAGCCAGGGGCCGGGGATCCAGGGGTAGCGCTCGATCACGCTTTCGTCCACCGCCACCCCGAGACCCGGCGTGCGCGGGACAATCAGGTCGCCGCGGTCGATTCGCAGCGGTTCCTTCAAAACCTCCGCCGCCAACGGGAAAGGGTACATACCGGCGCGCTCGGGGGTCGAGTAGCACGGGTATTCCAGCCACTCCACTACGGATTCCGGCCAACAGACCCCCAACTGCGCGGCGGCGATCACTTCGAGCGCCGTGCCATGGCTGTGGAAGGCGAAGCGCAGGTCCTGGTGTTCGATCTCGCGGAACAGCCGGCGTCCCATGGCATACCCGCCGTTGCAGCACACATCCATCTGGATGTAATCGACGGCCTGGCCGAGGATGAGGTCGAGATAGCCCTCCTCGTCGGGTTCGTGCTCTCCGCTGGCCAGGGGCACGAGGTCCTGTTCCTTGAGCTGGTGGTAGGCCGCGTGGTCGCGGGGAGGAAATGGCTCCTCCAGCCAGGCGATGTGGTGTTCGCCCAACTCCTGAGCAAGCTTTTCAATGGTTTCCAGGCTGTAATTCCGGCTGCCCATCTGCCACCACGTGCGCGCATCCACCATCAGGTCGAAATCCGCCCCGACGGCCCGCCGCATGAGCCGCACGGCTTCGAGGTCGCCTTCCGGGCCGAGCGCCGGCCTCATCTTATAGGCGGTAAAGCCGAGTTCCGCGATGGCCGCGGCTTCGGCGGCGAAGCCCTCGGGAGGCATGTACATCCCCGCGCTCCCATAAAGCCGGATATGGTCGCGCTCCCGCCCCCCAATCAGCTCCGAAACCGGCGCCCCGTGCGCCTTGCCGGTGATGTCGTACAACGCGATCTCGACCGAGCAGTAGGCCCGGGCCAACTCGGTATCCGCTCCCGACGCCTGGAAAAAGTGGATCCGGAGCGCGTCGGGATCGGCCAGCGCCCGGTCGCGCAGGAAGGGTTCGATCATACCCTGGATCAGCTCCTGCGCGCGCTCGCTCCCAGGCCCGGGAGCGTAGCCCACCAGGCCGTTGTCCGTCTCGACGCGAATGATCATCGCGTCGCGCTTGTAGATGGTTCGCTCTCCGCCGTAGGAAGGGAGGCGGATCGGCTTGGGAAAGGGGTAAGAGAGCAGAAAAGACCGGACGCTGGCAATCTTCACAGCGCGACCAGCATAGCACGGCCGGACCGCTACGGAGCGATTTTACCGGCCGCGGCGTGTTCGGAATCTTCGGCGCCGGCCGAGCCCCGAAGGGCGGCATGCCGGCAAAGCTGGCCGATGGCCAACAGCAGGTCGAGGGTCGTGCGCTCGTTCTCCGCGACTCGGCTGCGCAGTTCGGCCAATTCCCCGGCCACCGGCTCGGTCCTGGCCTGCAAGTCGTCCAGCCGGCGCTCCACCTGGGCCGCGCGCTCGTCGATGCGCGCCTCCAGAGCGTTGACCACCGCTTCCACAACCTTGCGGTCGAACCCCGCCGGAGCCGCCGGCGCCGGGGGAGGCGCCAGTTCCAGATGCGCCATCCGCTCTTCCAGCCGGTCCAGGCGGCCCGCCAGGGGGACTCCTTCGGCCAGGGGCTCCGCGCCCGGCGGCCGAACGGCGTTCCGCGCCAGTTTCATTCCCACGCCGAACGCCAGACCATCGCCGAACGCCACGGCAAGGCTGCGCAGGACCGACGAATCGCGGCTTTCTTGCATAAACCTAATCTACTGCGATTGTCGGCTGGGGGAAAGCTCAGAACCCCATTAACTGCATGCCCGCATCGACAAAGAGGATATTGCCGGTTACCCCGCGCGCCAGGTCGCTGGCCAAAAACACGGCCGCATCGGCCACTTCCGCGGGATCCGTATTGCGGCGCAGGGGTGCACGGCTCTCCACCGTATCCAGGATGGAGGAGAAATCCTTAATGGCCCGCGCCGACGCGGTTTTCACCGGACCCGCCGAAATGGCATTGACCCGGATTCCGCGCGGGCCGAGCTCGCTGGCCAGGTACCGCATGGCGGCTTCCAGCGCCGCCTTGGCCACCCCCATGACGTTGTAGTTGGCAACCACGCGGGTGGAGCCGACATAGGTGAGGGTGGAAAGCGAGCCGCCGTCGGTCATCACCGGCGCAACCGCGCGCGCCATGGACACCAGGGAATAGGCGCTCACCTCCTGCGCCAGCAGAAAACCGGCGCGTCCCGTCTCCAAGAACGGCCGCGCCAGGTCTTCCTTATTGGCGAAAGCCAGGCTGTGCACCACGGCCCCGAGGGGCCGGTTCAAGCCCCGCAGCGAATCCGTGAGCGCCGCCAGTTCTTCGTCCCGCGTGACGTCGCAGGGCAGGATCGCGGCCGTGCAAAGCTCGCGCGAGAGCTCTTCGATCGCCTCCCTCTGGCGTTCCCCCAGATACGTCAGGACGAGCGCGGCGCCCTCCCTGGAAAATGCCTGGGCGATGGCGTAGGCCAGGCTCCACTTGTTGGCGATCCCCGAGACGAGGGCGAGTTTGCCCTCCAGCAGCTTGTGCATGGATCTTACCGTTATACAACAGCGGGCCGGGTCTGCCCGGACCCTACCACGCGGCAGCGGCTCAACGGAGAGCCACCGGCCGCCCGCCCTGCTCCTTGCTCCTCTGGGCGGCGTCCATGAAGGCGAACATCTCCAGCGTCTCGTCGTTGGCAACCGGCGGCTGGCCGGTCTGGAAGAACTTCACAATCTCCACCAGCAACGGGCGGTAGCTTCCCGCTCCCTGGGGCTTGCTTACCACCACCTGCTTGGGACGGAAGACGACCGCGCCGTAGTCGCTGTATGGGCGAATCGCGCGGACCGTCCCGATGCGCCCGTCTTTCCAGCGCCCCACCACCACGTCGGCGCCTTCGGTCGAGGTACGGGTCACCGATTCGCACCCGGGGCCCATCAGGGTGTACAGCATCTCGATGGGGTGAACCGCGTACCACGCGAGGTCCAGGTAGTGGTGCGGCTCCAGGGGGCCGGGGCCGAAGGTTTCCACGCCCGTGGCGTCCGGAACCTTCAGGGCGGCGAACTCGCTGAAGCGCAGGCTGGAAGCGCTGAACCACGGCGCGCCCGCCTCCTTGGCCAGCCGCGCGATCTCGCGGGCGTCTTCCAGGGTGGCGGCCAGCGGTTTATCGATGAACAGCGGCTTCCGCGCGGCAATCACCGGACGCGCCTGCTGCAGGTGCACGCGCCCGTCCACGCTGGTCAGCAGCACGGCATCCACTTTCGCCAGGAGCGCCGGGATGTCGGGCACGATCTCCACGCCGTACTTCGCCCGGATCTCCTCGGCATATTGGTCCACCCGGGAAGCGCTGCTCTCCACGTCCTGGCTGCCGCCCTTGAAGGCGGCCACTACGCGGGCGCCGGCCACGTGGTCCGGGGCCGTGGCGTCGTTGAGCAGCTTGGTAAAGGCCGGGACGTGCGAGGTGTCCGTCCCGATGATGCCGACGCGGATGTCGGCGGCCGAAACGCACCACGCGGCGGCCGCCAGGAGCAGGATTCTCTTCACGACCGCAATTGTAGCCCGCCTCACTCCTTCAGCCGCCGGTCGCACTCGGCCATGCCTTCCTCCGCCCGCCGCAGATAGCGCGCGCTGTCGTCATTCCGCGGCCTCCAGCTTCGCCACCGGGCGGCGTCCTTCTGGTACGTCATGCGCGCCCACCCGTCGTGATGGTTGAGGAGCAGCATCCGCGCGTACAAGTCATCAAGGTCCGAGGCTGCCTGCATGGCGGCCAGCGGCGGCCGCGGCGCGGCGAGCAGGCGGCCCTGAAGCGGTTGGCCCTCCGTGATGGCCGCCGCGGCTTCCTGGCTGCGCCCGGCCTTCAGCAGTCCTTCCGCCTGGCGGTTCAGGGCGCTGAGTTGTTGGACTGCCTGCGTGTACGCCGGCTCTTTGGTGGGATCGGGCCTGGCCTGCGGCACGTGCGGGGGAGGCGAGGCGCAGGAGGTGAGGAGCAGGCAGAGGCTAGCGAGCCAAAACCTCATCCCTTGAGTATGGATCGTGAGTAGGACCGGCGGGCGGGGCGAACCGGGCAGAACCGACGAAAGAGGCGGTTCGGCGGGTCGCACGTTTTGTGGCGAGGTGGCAGCCGACAGCGTTCGCCGGATGCTAACGACTTGGCGGGACCTATCCGGCCATTCCACTCATACCTTTGTACAAGTCGGGAACCATTCGCTCGGAACTTGGCGGTGCCAGATCAGTGGTTTTGGCGTTATTCGGCCAAGTGGACGCTGGCTTCCCTTGTCTTCCAGGAACGCCTTTAATGCCGCGATGCGTGTCGGGAACCAAAAGCCGCTGACCTGTACTGCCTTCAGGATCGGGTAACCGGAGACGTGATGGTAGCGCCATGTGCGCGCGTGACAAGGCCGCCCAACTGCACGACAGAATGCCGCCGTTTCCGCCCTACTCCAGGCTGGCTGCCCGGAACAAGATTTCCGCCGCGTCCTACTTCAATCGCACCGCAACGTCTCCACCGGGTCCACGCGCACGGCCCGGCGCGCCGGAACCCATGCCGCTGCCGCCGCGGCGGCGATCACAATCGCGGCGCCAGCCGCGTAGCCGCCCACATCGAAAACGTTCACATTCCGCATCGATACGCCGCCCATCGCGCGCCACAGCCAATCCGCATGCGAGAGCATCCGGGCCACAGCCAGGGCCGCCAACGCGCCCGCGGCCGCGCCGGCCACGCCCAGTCGAAAATTCTGCCCCACCACCATGCCGGTCAAGCGCAGGCTGTCGGCGCCGAGGGCGATCCGAACCCCGAATTCCTTCCTCCGCTGCGCCACCGCGTAAGAGGAAACGCCGAACACGCCCGAAACCGTGAGCAGCAACGCCAGCACGCCCAGGATGCCCGCAATCGCCGCCAGCGCGCGGTAGGGGTAAAGAAACAGGTCCACACCGAGCTGAGGCGTCCAAACCAGCTCTCCTGCGGCGTTCGGGTGGGTTTCCGCCATCAGCCGTTCCAGAGGACGCCGCGCTGCATCCGGATCGCCCGTCGTCCGCACAATCGCGATCGTCGCATAATCGCTCTTCGGGCCCAGGGGAAAATAGACAAGGTCGCGGCTCAGCGCTGCGCCGTTGTCTGGCCAGAGAGTGCTGACGGAATCGCGCGCAATCCCAATCACCACCCCCGCGCTCAGGTTCCCCAGCCTGACCGTTTGCCCCAGCGCCTCCTGGTGCGGCCATAGTCGCCGCGCCGCCGATTCGCTCACAATCGCCACCGGCGCGTTCGCATCGCCTTCCGCCGGCGTGAAATTCCGGCCGCGAATGGGAATCCGCAAAATGTCGAAGTACTCCGGCGAAACCCGGTTGACCGCCATGCTGAACTTGCCGGCCGGACCCGCGAATATGCTCGGCTGCACGGCCAGCGGAGACTGGGAGCAGTAGCCGATCGATTCGGTCATCGGCAGCGCGCGAATCCGCTCGGTCGTATTCGCCGTGTTACTTCCAAGGACGCCGAACACGCCGCGCGTGTCCATCCCCAGATCCAGATTGGCAATGCGGCGCTCGGCGCGCATGGCCACGCCCGATGCGATCAGCAACAGCGCGCAGACGGCCACCTGCGCCAGTACCAGGGCGCTACGCAGCCGCGCCGAGCGGCGGTCGGCCGCGAATTCGCCGCGGTTGGTCTCAATCAGCCGGGGGCGCGCCGCTTGAAGCGCCGGCAACAGCCCGAAGGCCACCGTTGAGATCACGGCCGCGGCGGTCAGGAATGCCGCCACCCGCCAATCCATGGCGCCCTTCCAGTCCCGCGAAAGAACCAGAGGCGAAGCGCTCAAGACGTTGACCTGAAGCCAGCGCGCCGCCTGCACAGCGCCCCACGCCACGCCGGACGCGGCCAGCGCGGCCGGAAGCGCCAGCAACAGACTTTCCGTCAGAAGTTGCCGCACCATCCGCGCGCGCCCCGCGCCGAGCGATATCCGAATTCCGATCTCCCGTTGCCGCGCCAACCCTCGCGCCAGCATCATGTTGGAGACGTTCGCGCAGGCGATCAGCAGCACCAGCGCGAACGCCGCGAATTCCGGCAGGAAGACCCTGATCGTGTCGCGATCGAGCGGCATAATCGTGGCCGCCTCGCGCAGTTTCACGCCCTCGGGGACTTGGTAACCCGGCCCAGGAACGTAGGTCTGCCGGCCATAAGCCAGCAATGCGGCCTTCGCGCCGTCCTCCGTCAACCCTGGTTTCAGCCGGCCGATCATCCGGTAATAGACGCGCCGCTTATCTTCGCTCTTGTCGCCGGAGGCGGTCTTCTGGGGAATCGGCGTACCGTCGCTCATGGTGGGGATGAGCGGCAGCGAGACCCAGAAATCGTCCCGGCTCTCATCCACGCCGTTGAAACCGGGGCACGCCACGCCCACGATCTCCACCGGCTGCCCGCGCAGCCGCACCATGGTCCCCACTGCCGCCGGGTCCGCGCCCAATCGGCTGCGCCGCGCCGCGTAGCTGGCCACGGCAACGCCGTTGGCGGACGGACCCTCGTCGCTTTCCATCAGCGGCCGGCCCATGCACACGCGCCCGCCCAGCATGGAGAAGTAATTGCTCGTCACCGCCTGAACGTGCGCGCCCTTTCCCGCCATGGAGGCCTGGAGACGCAGATAAGCCACAACCTCCGAAAACGCCGGGTTCTCTCGCCGGAAATCCTGGAACTCGCGCCGGGTGTACGAGCGTGGTCGCCCCGGCTCCCAGCCCTCGAAGCGATAGAGCGAATACGGGTCGCGCACCGCGAACGGCCGTAGCACCAGTGCGTTGAAGACGCTGAAACTCGCGCCGAGCGTGCCGAGCCCCAGCGCCAGCGTGCCGATCACCGTCAGCGTAAAGCCGGGCGATTTGCGGAAGCCGCGCAGGCCGAAACGGATGTCCTGCATGAGCGAACTCAACCAGGCGCAGCGCCACACCGCGCGGCTGTCTTCGAGCGTGAGCGCGACGTTGCCGAATGCGCGGTGCGCAGCGTTGCGGGCGTCATCCGGAGAGAGCCCACCCTCGCGCTGTTCCTCGGCCTCGAGATCCAGGTGGTCGCGAAGCTCACGCTCGATGTCATCGTCCCGCTTGCGGCGCTTCATCATTCCTCCTCCGGCGCCGGCCACATGACGCAGGCGATTGCCTGTACCAAACGCTTCCAGTTGGACTCTTCAGCCATAAGCCGCTTCCTGCCCGCTGCCGTGAGCCGGTAGTACTTGAACTCCCGGTTTCGGTCCTTGGCGGTCTCCCATTTCGCGTAGATCCATTTCTTGCGCTCAAGCCGCTGGAGCGCCGGATAGAGCGAGCCGTGCTCCACTTGCAGCACGTCATTGGTGGTTTGCCGGATGTGTTTACCGATCTGGTGGCCGTGTGCGGGGCCTAACAGCAGGGTGCGCAGAATGAGCATATCGAGCGTCCCCTGGAGCAACTCGGTACGGTCTGGAGTGCGATCTTGCATATCGATGGTAGATATTCTACTATGAAAACGGATTAGATGGTAGAAATTCTACTATCGAACAGTCCTATGCGATGCCACAATAGCGGAAGGTGGGCCTTTGTGGTCTTGACGTCGTCCGGGCCAAAGACGGAGTTCCTTTCCTTTGACTCTTTCCTCCGCCCGGCTGCCCCCCTTGGGTTCCACTTGGCCGTATAGTCACCATTTCGTTGATATGAGCGTCGGCGCCCGGCTCCGGGCGGATGACGCGCTACTCGGAGAGAGCCGCTGCTTAGCGCCCCGAGCGGGATCAGTAACGACAAACACCCTTCGATCCCAAAAATCCGGCAGAATCTGGATTGGGAGCAACCGGCGCCAAACGCTCTTGTGGTCGACAACAACAATCGACCTTGGAAGATCCTCAGCGGCCACGGACATCAGTACGCGCCGAACGCATTCCAGGCTTTCGGCTTCGCTGTGTTTGCCGCTCCGAAGAAGGATTAGACCCGGACCGGCCGCTCCGGCCAGCGCGAGGAGCCTGGGGAAGTCCAGGTCGGCCGAAATTAGAACACGCTTGCTGTCCAACGCTATTGAGAGAATTTGGGTGTCCGCGGCGCGATGCAGCGCTAAGTCGCTGGCATGAACGGCATCATGTCCTTGAGACCGAAGCCAGATCGCCAGATCCGGCGATAAGGCCATGTCCACGAGGAATTTCACTCCGCAAATTCGACTGTTTCGTCCTCGGCAAGGAACGCCGCGTACCGGAGGGCCTCGTCGATATCCCCAGTCTCCAGGTATGGATAAGCTCTCAGAATCGATTCACGCGTCTCCCCGGCCGCGAGCAGGCCCAACAATCGCGACACGGGAAAGCGCAGGCCACGTATGCAGGGCTTCCCAGTAGCGACGGCGGGATTCACCGTGATTCGTTCAAACCGCATCAGAAATCACCTTCGATTTCATATTAGCGGAGTTCCTCGGAAGTCGCATTACTCCCCATAACCCTTCACTTCTGGATCCACCCGAACGGGTAGTCACCGACCGTTGCATCTGCCGGTCCTCGGGCGGAGAAGGGAGCCGGGCGCGCGCGCGCGGCTCCCGGAGGGCGGTCCTACCTGTATGCGAACACCACCGCGTAAATAATCAGCACGATGAGGGTGATCCCGATCCCCAGCGCGGTGAACCCCAGCCGGCGCCACAGCTTCGCGGCTAACGGGACCGGCGCGGGCATCAGGTTCTGCTCCAGTTCCCCGCGCTCCACCATCTGCTGGTATTCCCGCGGGCGGTCTTTCTTGAACTCCTCCAGCGGGATCCCGCCGGTGAAAATCACCGTGTCGATGGGGAATTTCTCCGGGCGGAAGTGCGTGTTAAAGAAGTGCACGGTGAAAATGAAGCCCACCGCCAGCAGCGCTTCGTCGCTGTGGATGGTGGTGGCTACGTTCACCATCCAGCCCGGCATGAAGCGTGTGAAGAAGGCCGGGAACCACAACAGCAGCCCCGTGCCGCCGATCACCGCCACGCCCCAGAACACGGCGAAATAGTCGAACTTCTCCCAGTAAGTCCAGCGCCCGTACTCCGGCCGCGGGCCTTTGCCCACGAACCACTTGAGCGAGCCGAGGAACTCCCGCCAGTCGCGCCGGTTCAGCAGCATGCTCTCCGGCCCCATGAGGAACTGGCGCCAGGACTTGCCGGCCTTGAGGCGTTTCCGGCGCAGGTCCCATACGTGCGCGGTGAAGTAACTGAAGGTGAGCAGCGCGCAGACGCGGTGGATCCATCCGGCCACTTCGAAGCCGCCCAGCAGCCGCGCCACCACGCTGGCCCAGGGGGCGTAGGAGAACTTTAAAATCATGCCCGTGGAGGCCAGTCCCAGGAAGCTGGTGATCACGGTCAGGTGCAGGTTGCGTTCCAAGGGGCGGAAGCGCCGCACGTACGTCATCCCCTCCAGCGCGTGCTCCCTCACCAGCTCGCGCCGGTACTGGAGCGAGCGCGGCAGCCAGAGCACGGTGTGCGCTCCTCCTATGATGAACGTGCCTACCAGCAGGGAGGTCATGCCCCAGAAGGTCCAGAACAGCAGCGGGTAACGTACCGGGTCGTGGTGCGTGGCGTGCGTCAGGTATCCCGCGAACTGGCGGTGCGAGCCCATGTGGCACTTGCCGCAGGTGTTGACGATGTGGGTCCGGCTCAGCCGCGAGCGCTGGTCCGTCACGGGCAGCACGTCGTGCGAACCGTGGCAGTAGTAGCACTTGGCGGTCTTAAGATACCCCAGTCGAGAGACCTTCCCGTGGTAAGTCTCGAAGTAGCTCTCGGTGATGGCCTGGTGGCAGCGGCCGCATTGATCCATGATGTGCAGCCGGAAATCCGAGAGGTCCGTCCGTTCGATGCTGTGCGCGGTGTGGCAGTCGTCGCACACCGGGAGCGGCTTGGAGGTGGGGAAGGTTTCCGCCGAGTGCACGCTCTTCACGAAGACCTCGTAGATGCCGCGGTGGCACTTGGCGCACGTCTTGGCGATGTTGGCCCGGTTGACGCTGGAATTGGGGTCTTTCGCCGGCAGTTCCGTGTGGGGCGTGTGGCAGTCAGCGCAATTGGCCGTCACGGTCAGGCCGGATTCCAGCAGACCCTTGCCGTGGATGCTCTCCCGGTAGCGCTCGACGATGTGGTCCTGTTTGCCGTTGTAGCGCATCGCCGCCTTCTGCCCCGAGCGGTGGCACTGGGCGCACAGGTCGGGCACTCGGCGCGAGTAAGTGGGGGAGTTCGGGTCGATCCGGCCCAGCACCCCGTGGCTGCCGTGGCAATCCACGCACTCCGGCGCGTCGGGGCTGCCCTTGGCCGCCAGTTGCCCGTGCGTGCTCTTGCGGTATTGGGTCATCTGGTCGGGGTGGCAGTTGGAGCAGTCCACCTTGGGCGCGATGGTCTCGCACGCCCGCACCTTGGAAGCCGTGGCCCCCGTATGGCATTGGGCGCAGGCCACCTTGACGTGCCGGGAATGGGCCAGTTCGTCCTTGTTTACGTAAAGTGAGACGGTCTTGCCGTCGCGCACCATCTTCAGATCCGGGTTGGCGTGGCACCGCTGGCAATTCTCGTCGGCCATGCCCTGCTTGTAATACGCTTTACGGATCTTGTGCGGCTCGTGGCAGTCCGCGCACGCCGGAATGAGGTGCTGCTGCTTCTCCCAAAGCTCCCCCCGGATGACCTTCTGGTGCACGATCTCGATCGACGCATGGCACCTGGTGCAGGTGCCGACGATTTTCTCCCTGGAGATGGACGACTGCGGGTCGGTGTAAGGCCGGACGTTATGGGCGGTATGGCAACTGGTGCAGACGGCGGTGACGGTCAGGCCCTTCTGATACAGCCCCTGCCCGTGAATGCTGTCCATGTAGTTGCCCTGGATGTTTTGCTCGCGCATCTGGCGCGTCTCGGAGACGGGCGTGCCTTCCTTGTGGCACCCTCCGCAGAGCTTGGGAACTTCCATGGTGGAGGTCGGCGACCCGGCCGCCGAAACCCGCTTGATCGTGTGCCCCCCGGCGGGAGCGTGGCAACTCTTGCAGTTGGGAGCCAGCTTGTCTCCAGGCCGGCCATGCCGGCTGGCGGCGTACTGCGCCTGCTCGTCGCTGTGGCAGGAACCGCAATCCACCGGCTTGAGCTTTTCGGGGTGGGGAAACTCTTTGATTTTGGCCAGGTCGGCGTGACAGGCGCTGCACTCCAGGTCGGCGTGGGGGGACGCCCGCAGCGACGCGGCATCGAACGGCGGCGGCGTCCCCGCCTCGCGCCGGCCGGTGCGCTTACCCGGATCGTGGCAATTGACGCATTCGCCGGACCCCGGCAGCGGCTTAGCTTCCTGCGCGGCCAGCAGTGCCGCTAAGAGGACCACTCCCAGAGCGATGAATGCCTTGATGGACCACATGATGGTGAGGAATTAAACAAAATGCTAGCACACCTTTAGGACCTTTTGGTGTGTTTTACCTCAACCTGTGGAAAACGTGGCGTGGGCATTCTTGCCCGCCGTGTCGGCAGCTTGCCGACATCCGGCCCCCAGCGTGTCCACAATAGTGTGGACACGGCAGGCACGAGTGCCCACGCCACGACTCCCCACCGCGTTACAATCGGGTCTCTACATGATGCGGGCCTCGGCCTCGATTTCGCCCGCTCACCCTCTGATCCGCGAATACCACCGCTCGCTTGCGGCCCTTCGATCCCAGGGGGTGGAGCACGAGCTGGGCCTGCGCCGGCCTTTCGAAAACCTCCTGGCCGGCGCGGCGCGCCTGCGCGGCTGGCAGTACGTGGCCGAATCCGGCGCCAAGGCGGGGGGCCACAGCATCCGCCCCGACGGCACGGTTTTCGACCCCAACAACTTCCCCCGCGGCTTCTGGGAATCCAAGGACTCGCACGACGACCTGGAGCGCGAGATCGACCGCAAGCTGCGCCGCGGCTATCCCGACTCCAACATCATCTTCGAGGACACCCGCCGGGCCGTCCTGTATCAGAACCACGGCAAGACGCTGGATGCCGACCTCTCCGACGCGCGGGACATTCCCAACCTCCTGAATCTCTTCTATGAGCACACCGAGCCCGCCATCCACGAGTTCGAGCAGGCGGTGGAGGAGTTCGGCAAGCATCGCCTGGGCAACCGCTCCGCGCTGGAATGGGTGGTGGATCAATACCGCGTCACCGAGGACGAACGCAGCGGCATTCGCAGCGACCCCAACCGCGAAGACGACCCCCAATACATCGTCCGCCTCGTGGGCCAGGTGGTGCGGGTCAGCGTGGAAACCGTGCGCATCGTGCGCGGCTTGCCCGAGGTGTTTTGAGCGCCGCCGGCGCGCCGTAGGGCCGGCCTCCGGGCTGGCGCGTACTTCAATCGAGGAATCCGCTCAACTCCGCCCGGATGGCGTCCCGCGCGCGTCCGGCCAGTGCGAGCAGTTCCAGCTCCTGACCCGGCGGCAGCGGCGGAAGGTCGTCCATGTACCTGACCTCCACGGCATACGGCGTCAGCATATCGAGATCCCGAAGTTCGGCCGCCAAATTGGGAGCGACGGCCTCCACCGGATAAAGCAATTGCCTGATATCGTGCGTCTTGGGAAAAGCCGCCGCGCGCGAGACCAGGAATGCCTTCAGGTACTCCAGGTCAGCCTCCCGCATAAATGACCCGGCCGTACTTGTTCGCCGGAAAGGCGAGGCCTCCGACTTCGTGCTTGGTCTGCTCGAACCACTCCGGCGCCATGATGCAGATATCGAAGGGGAAGCCGACGTTCCCGATGGCCCGCCGAATTCGCACCCTCTCCTCGGCGGTATTCGCCTCGGGCGGCGCCAGCACCAGCAAATCGATGTCGCTGTCGCGCGTCATCTGGCCCGTGACGGCCGAGCCGAACAGGATGATGCGGTCGGGCATGGAGACGGTCAGGATCCGCCGCACGATCTCGCTGATCAGCCCGTCGTCGATGCCCATCACTCAAATGATAAGCCTTGCCGCCAGCTGAGAGCCGACCGCTACTCCGTGTCTTCCTGCCCCACCTTCAGCACCGCCAGGAACGCCTCCTGCGGAATCTCCACGCGGCCGACGCGCTTCATCCGCTTCTTGCCTTCTTTCTGCTTCTCGAGCAGCTTGCGCTTGCGGTTGATGTCGCCGCCGTAGCACTTGGCCAGCACGTTCTTGCGGAGGGCCGAGATGGTTTCGCGCGCCACAATCTTGTTGCCGATGGCCGCCTGCAAGGCCACTTCGAACATCTGCCGCGGGATCAGCTTCCGCAGCCGCGAGATCAATTCCTTGCCGCGATCGAAGGCGAACTCCTTGTGCACGATGATCGAGAGCGCGTCCACCGGGTCGCCCGCCACCAGCACGTCCAGCTTCACCATCGGCGATACGCGGTAGCCGGCCAAATGGTAGTCCAACGAGGCGTAGCCGCGGGAGGCCGATTTCAGCCGGTCGTAGAAATCCAGCACAATCTCATTCAGCGGCAGCTCGTAGGTCAGCATCACCCGGCCGCCGCCCAAATATTCGAACTTCTTCTGGGCGCCGCGCTTCTCCTCCAGCAGCTTCAGGATGCCGCCCAGGTATTCCTCGCGCGTGATCACGGTGGCGTCGATGATGGGCTCCTCGATCTGCCGGATCTCCGAGGGGTCCGGAAACTTGGTCGGGTTATCGACTTCGATCACCTCGCCGCTGGTGTTGGTGATCCGGTAGCGCACGCCCGGGGCGGTGGTGATCAGGTCGATATCGAACTCGCGCTCCAGCCGCTCCTGCACGATCTCCAGGTGCAGCAGCCCGAGGAAGCCGCAGCGGAAGCCGAACCCCAGGGCGACCGAGTTCTCCGGCTCGAAATTGAAGGCGCTGTCGTTGAGCCGCAGTTTCTCCAGGGCGTCGCGCAGCAGGCCGTGTTCGTGCGATTCCACGGGGTAGAGCCCGGCGAACACCATGGGCTTGATCTCTTCGAAGCCGGGCAGCGGCTCGGCCGCGGGGTTCTCGCCGTCCATGATGGTGTCGCCGATCCTGGCATCCGAAACGGTCTTGATGGTGGCGGAGAGGAACCCTACTTCCCCCGCGGACAACTCGTCGCACGGGGTGGCCTTGGGCGCCTGGTACCCCAGGCCCTCCACCGCGTAGACCTGGCCGTTCGACCCGAGCAGGATCTTCTGTCCCTTGCGCAAGCGGCCGTCCACCACGCGCACCAGGATGATCACCCCGCGGTACGAGTCGAACCAGGAATCGAAGATCAGGGCCCGCAGCGGCGCCTCGGGCGAGCCTTTCGGCGGCGGAACCAGGTGGACGATGGATTCCAGCACGTCGTGCACCCCAGTCCCCTGCTTGGCGCTGACCATCACCGCGTCACGCGTGTCCAGCCCGATGACGGTTTCGATCTGCTCGCGAATCCGTTCCGGCTCGGCCGCCGGCAGGTCGATCTTGTTGATGACCGGGATGATCTCCAGGTTGTGGTGCAACGCCAGGTAAGTGTTGGCGAGGGTCTGGGCCTCCACCCCCTGGGAAGCGTCCACCACCAGCAGCGCGCCTTCGCACGCCTGAAGGCTGCGGGAAACCTCGTAAGAGAAATCCACGTGGCCCGGCGTGTCGATGAGGTTGAGCTGGTAGAGGTTGCCGTCTTCGGCCCGGTAGTTCAGCCGCACGGCGTGGGCTTTGATGGTGATGCCGCGCTCCCGCTCCAGGTCCATGGTGTCCAGGACCTGCTCCATCATCTCCCGCTGGGAGAGAGCGCCGGTGACTTCCAGCAGGCGGTCCGCCAGCGTCGATTTGCCGTGGTCGATGTGCGCAATGATAGAGAAATTGCGGATGAATTCGCGGTCCATGCTGTCAGGGGGTCTCTAGCCAAGCAGGCGCCGAAAAACTTAATTGAGCCACGGATGAACCCGGATGAACACGGACAACGTCTTTCTTTTGAATCCGTGTTCATCCGGGTTCATCCGGGGCCCATTCCCTTCTGCTGGTTTTTCTGCATCCTGCTAGCGATTATCCCATAGTGGGACACGCCATCGTTGTCCCGCCAACTCCCTTGCTACACTAAGCCTTGATGCCCTACAGCCACATCCTGTATGAGGCGGACGACGCCGGCATCGCGCTGGTGACGGTCAACCGCCCGGAAAAGCGCAACGCGCTCTCCGGGGCGGTGGTGGGGGAATTGAAGGACGCCTTCGAGCGGATTGCCGCGGACCCGCGCCTGCGCGGCGCGATCCTCACCGGCGCGGGCGAAAAGGCCTTTGTCGCCGGAGCCGATATCAACGAGCTGGCGGTGCTGACGCCCGTGGAAGCGCGCGCCTATGCCCTGCGCGGGCAGGACGTCTTTCGCCGCATCGAGACCCTCGGCAAGCCCACGGTGGCGGCGGTAAACGGGCACGCCCTGGGCGGCGGCCTGGAATTGGCCATGGCCTGCTCCGTGCGCTTCGCCGCGGAGAACGCGCAGTTCGGCCAGCCGGAAGTGAAGCTCGGGATCATACCCGGCTATGGCGGGACGCAGCGGCTCCCGCGCCTGGTGGGCCGCGGGCGCGCGCTCCAACTGCTGCTTTCGGGCGACCCCGTGGACGCGGACGCCGCGGAGGCCCTGCGCATCGGGCTGGTGAACGCCGTGGTTCCGCAAGCCGAATTGCCGGGCTACAGCCGCGCCTGGCTCCTCAAGGCGCTGGCCAATGCGCCCCTGGCGCTGGGGCTGGCGCTCGAGGCCGTGGATGTGGGGCTGGATGCCGGTCTCGAACAGGGGCTGCGCTTCGAAGCCTCGGCTTTCGGTGTGTGCGCCGCCTCGGAAGACTGTCGCGAAGGAACGCGCGCGTTTCTGGAAAAGAGACGCCCGGCCTTCGCCGGAAAGTAAAACATGCCAAAAGTATGGGAAGGCCAGCTCAACGCCGCCGGTCTGCGTGTGGCGGTCGTCGTCAGCCGGTTCAACGGCTTTATCACCGAGCGCCTGCTCGGCGGCGCCCTGGACGCGCTCACGCGCACCGGCGCCAACCCGGACCAGATCGAGGTCATCAAGGTCCCGGGCTCCTGGGAGATCCCCCCATTGGCCGGTGAATTGGCCCGCAGCCACCGCTACGACGCGGTGATCTGCCTGAGCGCCATTATCCGCGGCGATACCCCGCACTTCGACTATGTAGCCGCCGAGGCGGCCAAAGGGGTGGCCCATGCGGCCTACGATTCGGGCGTGCCCGTGTCGTTCGGCGTCCTGACCACCAACACGCTGGAGCAGGCCATCGACCGCGCCGGCGCCAAGGGCGGCAATAAGGGGTTCGACGCCGCCATGGCCGCCATCGAAATGGCCAACCTGCTGCGCGCGCTGCGCCAGACCACCTGATGCCCTCACGCCGCAAGTCGCGGGAGCGCGCCCTGCAGATCCTTTTCCTCTGGGACGCGCGCAAGCAGCCCGTGGAGGAGGCCATCGACGCCTACTACGAGACCCTCCTCTCCGAGGAAACCCCGGAACGCGATCCGTTCGCGGCCACCCTGGTGCGCGGCGCGGTGGAGCGCGCCTCCGAACTGGACGAGCGCATTGCCCGCCACGCCGAGCACTGGCGGCTGGAGCGGATGCCCGCGGTGGATCGCAACATCCTCCGCCTGGCCGCTTTCGAAATGGTCCACGTGGGCTCTCCCGCCGCCGTGGTCATTGATGAAGCCCTGGAACTGGCCCGCAAGTTCTCGGGCGAGGAATCCGTGCAGTTCGTCAACGGCGTCCTGGACGCCATCCACAGGGAATCCTAATTCGTAATTCGGGGACAGGCTACGAAACCCCCAAATTACGGGGATTTCGTAGCCTGTCCCCGAATTAGGAATCAGGGCGGGCCGACTGCGCAATTTCCGTAGCCTGCCCCCCCCTTTCCGCGTCTAAGAAACAGGTAGGCTATACTTTCCAATAAGAAGGACGGTTGTCGATGGCCCTCAAGAGGCGCTCCATTTTTTATTTGCCGCTCACGATTTTGGCTTTTGCGGTGGCGGGCGGGTTGTACGGGCCCAAAACCCAGGCGGCGGCCGCCTCTCCCGAAGGCGTGGACCCCGAAAGCGGGGTGGTCCGCAAGGTCACCCAGGTCTATGCCCTGGTGGAGCAGAACTCCGCCAATCGGGTGAGCCCCGATAAGGCCATCTACGATGGCGCCATCCCGGGAATGCTGCGGACCCTCGATCCGCATTCCAACTTCTTCGATCCCAAGCAGTACCAGCTTCTTCGCGAGGAGCAGAAGGGCCACTATTACGGCGTGGGGATGCAGGTCGGCGCGCGCAACGGCCAGACCGTGGTGTCCGCTCCGTTTCCCGGCACGCCGGCTTACCGCGCGGGCTTGAGGCCGGGCGACATCATCACCAAAGTCAACGACAAGCCCACGGGCGGTCTTTCCACCACGGAAGTGGCCGACCTGCTGAAGGGGCCCAAAGGCACCCAGGTGACCATTACGGTGGCGCGTGAAGGCGCGCCCGATCCCCTCTCGTTCACCGTCACCCGCGAGGAGATCGACCGCCCCACGGTGGCCCCCGTGTTCTGGGTCAAGCCGGGCATCGCGTACATCAAGATCTCCAGTTTCGGCGACAATACCGGCCGCGAGCTGGATGACGCCTTCCGGCGCCTGGGGGAGGCCAACATCAAAGGCCTGGTCCTGGACCTCCGCGCCAACCCGGGCGGGCTGCTGAACCGGGGCGTGGAAGTCGCGGACCACTTCCTCCAGAAGAATCAGCTCATCGTTTCCCATCACGGCCGGGCCTCCGCCGAACAGGCGTATGTGGCGCGCACCGGGAATCACGGGCGTGACTATCCCATCGTGGTTCTCGTCAACCGGCTCTCCGCCTCGGCCGCCGAGATCGTTTCCGGCGCGCTGCAGGACCACGACCGGGCCTGGATCCTGGGCGAGAGGACCTTCGGCAAGGGCCTCGTCCAGACCGTGTACCCGCTTTCCGACAACACCGGCCTGGCCCTCACCACGGCGCACTACTATACCCCCAGCGGCCGCCTGATGGTTTACGGCGGCGACGGCATCACGCCCGACGAGAAATTCGCGACCGCGACGCTGGACCGCCTCGAGGTGGAACTGGAGCGGCGCGCCCTTTTCGGTTTCACCCGTTCCTATTTCGCCACGCACAGCACGGCCCTCGCCAAGGGCTGGATGCCGGACGAGGGCACAGTGGACGAGTTGCACGAATATCTGCTGAAGAATGGCGTCTCCTTCACCGAGGCCGAGTTCACCGCCGACCACGATTGGATCGTGCGCAACCTGGCCCGGGAGATGTACATCGCCGCCTTCAACGTGGACCAGGCCGACCAGATGTACGCCCAGACGGACCCGGAGGTCCAGCGGGCCGTGGATGCCCTGCCCAAAGCCACCGCGCTGGTGGAGAACGCCCGCAAGATCATCGTGCAGCGTATGAACTCGCAGCCGGCCGCGGGCTCCGCCGCAAGAAGGTAACAATTAGTGGGGCCCCGCCGCCGGGTTCGGCCGGGCAGAAGCCCCGCCCCACAACGCGTTACCATCGGATTTGAATCCCGAACCGCAGATCATTGTCCTCGACGCCGGGGGCCAGTACTGCCACCTCATCGCGCGCAAGGTGCGCGACCTGGGCGTCTACGCCGAGGTCCGTCCCAGCGACGCCTCCGCCGCGGAACTCGCCTCCGCCCGCGGCATCATCATTTCCGGCGGCCCGAGCAGCGTCTATGACCCTGCCAGCCCGCGCGTGGACCCCGCCATCTTCGAAATCGGCCGCCCCGTTCTGGGCATCTGCTACGGGCAGCAGATTATCGCCCACGTCCTGGGAGGCGAGGTGCGCAAGGGCGAGAAGGGCGAGTACGGTCTCGCCACCCTGGAACTGGGGCCCGCATCCGACCTCCTGTTTTCCGGCCTGTCGGGCGCGCAGCAGGTATGGATGAGCCATCGCGACCAGGTGGCCTCCGTGCCTCCCGGGTTTTCCGTCGCGGGCCGCACCGCCACCTGCGCCGTGGCCGCCATGGCCGCGCCCGAGCGAGGGATCTACGGCGTCCAGTTTCACCCCGAGGTGGTCCATACCACGCGCGGCAAGGAATACCTGGACAACTTCGTCTTTCGCGTCTGCGCCTGCCTCCCCGATTGGGACCCGCGGGGCCGCATCCCTATGCTGGAACGCGAGATCCGCGAATGCGTAGGCCCGCGCAAGGTGTTCTTCTTCGTCAGCGGCGGCGTGGATTCCTCGGTCGCCTTCACCCTTTGCGCGCGCGCGCTGGGGGAGGCCCGTGTCCGCGGGGTTTACGTGGACACCGGCCTGATGCGCGAGGGCGAGACGGAGTTCGCCCGGCGCTTTCCGGGGATCACCATCGAGGATGCCCGCGAGCCATTCCTGGAAGCCCTGGCGGGCGTGACCGACCCCGAACGCAAGCGCCACATCATCGGCGAAGAGTTCGTCCGCGTGCAGGAGCGGATCATCAACCAGCGCCGCCTGGCGGACGAGCACTGGATCCTGGGCCAGGGGACCATCTATCCCGATACCATCGAATCCGGCGGCACGGCCAACGCCGCCGTGATCAAGACACACCACAACCGCGTGGCGGGAATCCGCAAACTGATCGAGTGCGGGCGGATCGTGGAGCCCCTGAAATCGTTCTACAAGGACGAGGTGAGAGAGGTGGGCCGCGAGTTGGGGCTGCCGGCCGAACTCCTGGAGCGCCACCCCTTCCCCGGTCCGGGGCTGGCCATTCGCTGCCTCTGCTCGGAATTCGACGCGCCGGTCCGCGCCGTCCCCGAGGGCTGGATGATACCGGTCAATTCCGTAGGGGTGCAGGGCGACAGCCGCAGCTACGCCCCGGTACTGGCCATTGATTCACCCGATTACGGCCGCGCCACGGAGTTGATCAACCGCATCGCGGGCATCAACCGCGTCATCGCCGCCGTGCGCACGCGCCTTCCGGTTCCGGAGATGCAGGCGCGGGCCTGCTCGCTGACCCCGGAGCGCATCGCCCGGCTGCGCCGCGCCGACGCCGCCGTCCGCGCCCTCTCGCGCCGCAGCGGCTACGACCGCCAGGTCTGGCAGTTTCCTGTAATCCTCATTCCGCTGGGCGCCCCCGAAGCCCCCGATTCGATCGTCCTGCGCCCCGTGGATTCCGTGGATGGAATGACCGCGCGCTCCGTCCCCATCGAGCCGCGCCTGCTGGAAGAAATGTGCGACGGACTGCTGGCGCAGGAAGGCCTCGCGGGCGTGTTCGTAGACCTCACGCACAAGCCCCCCGGCACCATTGAGTGGGAATAGTACCGCCGGCGCGCCATCCGGCGCCGGTTCTTTACTTCGCCGCCGGTAAGTTCACCGCCACGCCCCCCTCCTTGTTCAACCGCTCCGTCAGCGGGCGGTCGATCAAGGAAAGCGACGCCTGGTTGTGCTTGTTCCCCGTGGTGAAGTAGTGCAGTGTGTCGCCGTCCACCCAGTAGGCCACGGCGGAATAAATGGTGTGATCCTTGAACGCCAGCAGGTAATGCGGCTGTTCGCTGGCTGCCGCCGATTCTTCCGCCGGCTGATTATACGGCGCCTGGTACATGCGGAAGTTCGATTCCTCTTTGGCCGGCTGGGCCTCCGAATCGCCCGGGTAGAGGACCACGGGCGGCGGCTGCGGAGGATAGATCACGGTTACGTTCTGCTGCGCCGGTTGTTGCTGGGGGATGGCCGCGGGCAGCGGGTAGGAATAGGAACTGTCGTAAAACCCGCCGACGTAAACGGGGTAGGCGTAACCCGCGGAGCCGCCGCGGCGCCTGCCATCGTACGAGCGCCCGGCCACCGTGTTTCCGAGTCTGTAGCCGAACGTAGGGTCGGTGATGGTCCCGGGGACCACCAGGCGTGGGCCGCCGCCGCCCGGAAACGCGACATTGCCGAAGTTCCGCTGGACGCCCGGATTAGCCGACGTCCCGCCCGGGAACACGACGCTCCCGAAATTCCCCGTCATTCTCGGCGTTGGACCGCCAAGGCCGTTGTTTCCACGAGATTGCGCAAACAAGCCGCCCGCTACGAGCAACGCGATCGAAAGCCCGCCGAGAGTCCTCATGGGAAGCCTCCCCCTGCCAGCATTGTACCGCTTTATGGGCAGATCGCCGACCTGCCCGTAAGCTGAGACGAACGGCGCGCCAACCAGGTTTAGTTTATTTCTTCGTGGCGGGAGGCGCAGCCGGCGGACGGATCCCCGGGGCCGCCGCGGGTTTCGCCGGCGCGGTCGCACCATGGTTCGCAGGAGCCGCCGGCGGAGCGGCGGAGGTCGTCGTCGCCACGCCGTACTTGGCGTCGTACAGTTTCACGATATCGTTCGTGATGTCGATCCCGGAGGCCGCCCACAGGATCGGGGTCTGGGGGTTGCTGACGTCGACGATCACCGCGTACCCGTTATCCGTGCCGTACTTGATGACGATCTCCATCATCTTGGCCCCCAGTTCCTGCATGACCTTGTTCTGCTCCTGGTCCAATTCGGTCTGGGCGTCCTCGGTGTCCCGGTTCAGCCTCTTGGTGGAGGTATCGATGTCTTCCTTGAGCTTAGCCTGCCGCTCTTCACTCAGGGTCGCGCCGCCTTTGCGCAGTTGCTCCTGCATGCTCTGGATTTCGGTCTGTCTCTTGTCGAAATCCGCCTTCCTCGGCCCGAACCTGGCGTTCAGCGCGGCGCTGGCTTTCTGTCCGTCCTTGGTCTCCTGGATGGCATCGGCGACTTTGATGATGCCGATCTTGGTGGGGGTGGCCGCCTGGCCGAATGCCACACTGGCCAAACCCAAAGCCAGGGCGGGAAATATAACGAAATTCTTTTTCAAGCGTTAAACTCCTAAACGTGAAAATACTACCATAATCGATCGGCGTTCCGCCGTGCTAGAACGTTCTCCCGATGGTGAAGCGGAACATCGTACGTTTCTCGAACCAGGGTATGGGCATCGCGTAATTCGCCAGCGACTGGATGAACGTCGCATTGTTGGGAAACGATGCCCGGTCGGCCACGATCGGCGGCTGCATCCACTGCCGCAGCACCGAGGGGTTGTAAGCGAAATACACCCGGAACGGCGCCTGCACGATGGGCAGCATCACCCCGACCTCCAGCCCGGTGGACGTCCGGATCTTCTGCGAGCCCGGCACAATCCGCACCCGCCCGTCGAAGCCCGCCTGCGGGAACTGGTTGTTCAGGTTGTCCACCTGGCTTTGGACCATCTTCAACTGGCCCGGCATCATGATCCGGTTGATGCCCGCGTCGAAGAACGCCGACAGCGTCACCGTATTCCCGACAATGGGAATCCGGTATTCGAAATTCCCGATGCTCTGGAAATCGCCGCCGGGTTGAATGAGCTGGTACACCGGAATCTGCATCTGGACCTGGGTCTGCTGGCTTATGCCGTTGATGATGGTGCGCTGCGTGCGCGGTGAGCCATCGTCGTTCACCACTCCGACCGTCGTGCTCGACGGAATAAAGGCGAATGGCGTCACCGTCCAGATCTCGAACCCGCGCACGTCCTGCTCGCCGCCGATGTAGGAGCGCGAGAACGGCGGAATAGACTTGCCGCCGTACCCCATGACGGTCCATGCCGAAAGATGGGCAGCCAGAACGTGCGTCCTGTGCCACGGGGCCACGTGGTAATACTTCATGTCGAGCGCCGGGCGGATGGTGTTGACGTTGCCGCCCAGCACGCTGCCGGCGAAATCCGTCGAGAAGAAGAGGCTCCGCCCGGCGGTAGGCGTAATCGGGTGGTTCACCGTGTTATACGAATAGGACGGCGCGACGTGGCTGGTCTTGATGCCGCTGAGCTGGTTCGGGCCCTGGACGCCGGTGAAATTGATGTACTGGAAGTAGCTCGATGCCGCGCTGCTCAGGTTGGTGATGTTGGATTCGTCGTACCCGTAAGTCACGCCGAGTTGCGCGAAGCTGCGGCGCAGGTGGGTGCTGCCGGAGACCGAAAACCCGCGGCTGTTCTGGGAATAATTCAGGAGGTTGTTGTTGCCGAACTGGTTGTAGAGCGGGATCAGGTTCGTCCCGGCCAGGATCGACGCCTCGCGCGCCTGGTCGAAATTGAACTGCCGGTAATACACCACGAAGCCCGCCTGGATCGGCCGGTCCAGCAGGTACGGCTCGGTGAACCCGAAGCTCACGTCGCGCATGCGCGTGCCGAGCTGGGAATCGACGGAAAGCGTCTCGCCCAGTCCGAGGAAGTTGTTCGTCGAATAGTTGAACCCGACGAAGCTCCCCGCGATCCCGGAGACCCCGCCGTTCATGCCGATGGAGTTCTTCCCGCGCTCCTTCACTTTCAGCGTGAGGTCCACCGTGTTCGAGTTGGGGTTGCGCTTGATATCGGCCGCGTCTTCCTTCTTCAGCATCTCGAAATAGCCGAGCTGGTTCAGACGCAGGATGCTCATGTCCCACAACTCCGTGTTGAACACGTCGCCTTCGTCCAGCAGCAGCTCGCGGCGGATCACTTTGTCGCGCGTGGTGGTATTTCCGGAGAAATCGATGCGCCGGATGAAGAACTGCTTGCCTTCGTCCGCGGTCAGCGTCAGATCGATCTGGTCCGTATTGGGGACGGGCTCGATATCGGGTTCCGGCACGAAGTCGATGAACCCGTAGGCCCCATAGAACTTGCGCATCTGCTCCAGGCCCTTGGTCAGCTTCTCGGCGGAAAAGACGTCGCCGGGGCCCATCCGGAACAGGGGCTGCATCAGCGCCGCCGGCGTGCGGAACAGCTTCACGCCCTGGAAGGTAATGTTGCGCAGGTGGTACTGCCGGCCCTCTTCCACGGGGATGGTGACGTCCGCGTAAATCCCCGGCATATTCATGTGCAGGAGGGGGATGCGCCAGCCCTCGCCGCCGCGCCGCACGACGGTGACCGATTCATCCAGGGCCCGGGCCGTGAAGTACCCGTGATTCAGGTAGGTCGGCCGGATGTATGCCTTATCGTCTTCCAGCTTGGCGATGTCGTAGGTCTTCGCGAAGAGGTTTTCGAACAGAATGGAGTGGGGCACGCCGA
>JAIQFU010000473.1 GCA_020073115.1 Terriglobia bacterium | reverse complement strand
TGATGTGGACGGCTATATGAAGTATCGGGCAGGGTCGGTGGGCAGGCGTTCGCTCCAAGATGTGACCACCAAAATACGCAGCTTCTTGAGGTGGCTGCACATGACGGAGCAGACCTCCCGCGATCTTTCATCCACCGTGATCGCTCCCATGCTCTACGCGTTCGAAAGTATTCCGTCTGCTCTTCGGTCCGGGGACGTGGAGAAGATTTTGGCTGCCACTCGACAAGATTGCACGCAGAAAGGGACACGCGATTACGCGATCCTGATGCTGATCTCGAAATACGGGATTCGCTCCGGGGAGATCACGACCCTTCGGCTGGACGACGTAGATTGGCGGAAGGAGGTCATTCGGATTCGCCACAGCAAGACTGGCGCCATATCCTATCTCCCATTACTGCCCGAAGTCGGTGAGGCGGTGTTGAAATACCTGCAGGACTCTCGGCCGAAGACGTCTTTTCGAGAAATATTCATTCGCGCCTGTGCCCCGTATCGACCCTTCAGATGCGGATCAAGCCTATACCGACTCGTCCGTCATCGGCTCGAAGCCGCCAACGTCACCACTACAGGCAAACGAGGCCCCCATGCTTTTCGTCACGCTCGGGCGGTGAGCATGCTTCGCGCGACGGTATCAGTGAAAGACATTGGGGACCTGCTGGGCCACCGTGCAGCAGATTCAACATTGGTGTATCTGAAGCTGGCGACGGAGGATTTGCGCGCAGTGGCCTTGGAGATTCCGACTGGGGTGAAGGCATGAAAACGACATCCATGTCTAAGGGGGCAACGCCCGAAAATTATGTCCGAGAACTGCGCTTGCGCAGTCCGGTTTCATCGCAGGTTTACCTGAGCATCCTGAAAGGATTCCAACGCTTCGTCGCCGAGCAGGCAGAGGACAAATCGGTATCGCAAACAACCATACGGCAGTGGCTCAAGGATCGAGCCCTGGCGTGGCCGTTCCACATAGTCACGGATCGTGCGCGTCTTGTCGACCGTTTTCTGGACTGGAGGGTAAGCAACCGAGCACTCGCAAACAATCCATTCGCCGACTTGAGAGCGGAGTATGGACAACGCACGACCACACCAGTTGTGCGGGCACTGTTGAATCCTAACCCTGAAGCGGCACTCCAAGCACTACGCCCGCTTCCCCGCTTCGGCAGTTTTCTCGGCCCTGTGATGTGCGATCACGTGGACCTTATGCATGCCATGGGTTACCGCTACAACACACAGGCGGAGCGTCTGCTTCGGCTGGATCGATTCCTTCAGGGCCGGCCGGATCTATCTGGCCATCCGCCGACGGAGTTGATTCGAGAATGGACGAATACACGATCCACCCCGCAGCATGCGTTGGACTGCCACCAGGCGGGCAGGCTGCTTTCCAGTGTGCTGTCTCGTATCGATCCAACAGTCGAGAGGATTCCTTCGGACAAACGGATCTGGCGGCTAGCGAAAGAGCGGTACCGGCAGCCATTCATTTTTAGCGAACAAGACGTTCTCGGCCTCTTGGAGGCGGCGCTCAGTTTTCCATCCCCCCAATCGCCCCTGCGGCCCAAAACACTCCACATGATGCTGGTGCTGGCCTACTGCGCCGGCCTCCGCATCGGCGAAGTCGTGCGCTTGAACGTTGGCGATTTCAACATTGACGATCGCGTCATCGAGGTCCACGGTACCAAGTTCTTCAAATCACGGCGCCTGCCGCTCTCCGACAGCGCAGTCGCAGCACTTCATTCGTATCTCACTGCTCGCAAAGGCGCGGGGGCATCTACGTCCCCTGACGCCGCACTGTTCTGGCATCAACATGCGGGCGGTCGATATTCGCGCGACAGGGCCAGCAAGCTGCTGGTCCGTGTTCTACGGCGGGCGAAGCTCAAACTCGCTCCGGGACGCGTGGGTCCGCGTGTACACGATCTTCGTCATGCCTTCGTCGCAGCCCGCAGGCTCGCTTGGTACCGCGAGGGTATCAATCCTCAGTCGCGCCTCCCGTACCTGGCCACCTATCTCGGGCACAAGGATATCAACTCGACGCTGGTGTACCTCACCGTTACCCAGAATCTGCTCCAGCAAGCCAGCGAGCGATTTCGCGTGCGGGGCGCCCGACTCCTGCAGCTTCTGACAGAAGGAGGAAACGCTTGAAGACAAATCAGTTTCCTCTGCTGCTACACGCCTTCTTCCACGACTGGTTGGTGCAACAGCGCAATGTTTCCCATCACACCGTGTTGTCCTATCGGGACAGTTGGCGGCTGTTTTTGCGCTTCGTCGCCGCACAGAAAACGAAGTCGGTTGCCAATCTCGGCATGGACGATCTCACGGCCGTCGAGGTTCTCGCGTTTTTGAAAGACATCGAACAGACTCGCAAGTCCTCGATCGGAACACGGAACTGCCGCTTGTCGGCGCTGCACAGCTTCTATAGATTCGTCGCCGACCGTGAACCGTTGGCGGCTGCACAGTGCGCCGCGGTCCTGCGCATACCCACCAAACAAGCACCGGTAGCGGAGGTCCGCGATCTCGACGAGGACGAGATCAGCGCGATTCTCGCACAACCGAATCGCCTGAAGCTCGAAGGCCAGCGCGATCACGTCTTATTGGCGTTCCTATATAACACCGGTGCACGTATTCAAGAGGCGTTGGATCTCTCTGTCCAGGCCGTTCGTTTGGAATCGCCCTTTCAGGTTCGCCTGTTCGGTAAAGGCAGAAAAGAGCGAATCTGCCCTCTTTGGCCCGAAACTGTTGAACTGCTGAAGGCTCTCTTGAAAAGAAAGCCTCGGCGGGAAGACGAACCCATTTTCGTGAACCGGTATGGAAATCCCCTCAAAGCCTCCGGGGTCCGTTTCAAGTTGAAGCAATATGCCGCCGCGGCGGGCAAGAAGGTCCCCTCCCTGCTCAGCAAGCGAGTATCCCCACACAGGTTCAGGCACGCCACAGCCGTGAGTCTTGTCACGGCAGAGGTGGACGTAACAGTGATTCGTAGCTGGCTTGGGCATGCAAGCCTCGACACGACCAATATCTATGCGCGAGCCAATGTTGAAGCCAAACGCAAGGCTCTGGAAAAAGTGGATGGGGCCGCCAGATCCTCCAAGCCTCCACGCTGGAAACGCGAGGTGGAGTTGATGGCGTGGCTCGACTCGCTCTGAAGAGCCGCCTAATTATCACGAGGTAAGCACGGCCGGACACCAGAAAAAAACAGGTGTCCGGCCACTTCCTTCGCATTATTGGCTCCTCGCCATTCACTTTCAAATGGCGAGCTTGCCATTTCCGGGTCATCGCAGCCCAGGCGGGTCAGGCTTTGCACGTGCTGGACCGATTCCATATCACGAGCCATTTGAATCAGGCGGTGGATCAGGTGCGCCGCGCCGAAAGCACACGTCTGGGGGCCAAACGCAAGAAAGCAGCGCAGCGGCTCAAGCATATGCGGTGGCCCCTACTACGCCGCGGCAGCCGGGTGCGCGGGCGAGCCCGGCAAAAGCTCAATGCCCTGCTCGCGAGCAAACTGGCTACCGCACGCGCCTGGGAGTTGAAGGAGACCTTCTCCCATTTCTGGAAGTACAAATCCGAGATGTGGGCCGGTGGCTTTCTCGACTACTGGTGCTTCCGGGCCATTCGGAGCCGACTCGAACCGATGAAAAAGGTGGCCCGGATGCTGCGCGCCCATGAGCCGCTGATACTGAATTGGTTTCGAGCCAAAGGAGAAATCTCCAACGGTGCCGTCGAGGGCCTCAACAACAAAATCCGAGTAGTTACCAGACGATCCTACGGCTTTCGCACCTTCGACGCCATGGAAATTGCCCTGTATCACAACTTGGGACGACTCCCAGAGCCAGAATCGCCCCACAAATTCTGCTGAGGAAGCGAATGTTGGAACTCTCTCGAAAACGTCGAAGGAGGGTGTGAGTGAAGAAGGAATATCCTTGGACTCGGTTCTGGACACCAAGGGAAGCGGAACTGACCCTGTATAGCGGCGCATACCTTCCGGACCCGGAGGACGCATACTGAACCTGCCCCCTGCGCTGAGACAAACAGTTAAGACACAGTTTGCCGTCCGCTGAAAGTTCATTGTACGGCGGTTGGTTTCGGCTGCAAAATTGCGGTCATGGACGACCGCGGTTTCTTTCTCACCTTGCAGGCCATTCGCAGACAACTCGCCGCCATGCCCAGCGAGTTGTACCTGGTCCGGTTGATTCACCATCAGACGCGGAAGGCGTTTCCCGGCGAACGACTTTGGACGGCGGAACAGTTGGGCAGCGCTGCCACTGTCCGCTTTCTGCGCGTCCGCAACCGCGAGGGGTGCGACGTCTACATTCACCCTTACGCCGAGGACCGGAATGCCGG
>JAIQFU010000022.1 GCA_020073115.1 Terriglobia bacterium | reverse complement strand
ACGGCCGCGCGATCACCCGGAGACCGTTGAGGCGGTGGAGGTCGGTGATCAACGCTTCGTGCAGGCCTTCGGCAAGGTATCCTTCCTGGGAGCCGGGGGTAAGGTCTTCGAGCGGCAGCACGGCCACCGTTCGGACACGTGGCGGCCCCTTCCCCAGCGCCTGCCGGAACCACGCCGGATGGACCGCCGCCAGCAACGCGGCCAGAATAGGCGGCAGGACGGCCAACCCGAGCAACCGCCGCCGCGGCGGCATGCTGCTCCACGTGGCCCACAATGACGCGCTCCCCGTCTGGAGAGCGTCCAACGCCGCGCGCGCGTCGTCCGCGGTCTGATAGCGCCGCTGGGGATTCTTCTCCAGGCAGCGGCCGATCACCGCCCACAGCGCTCCGGACGCCCTGCCTGGGAGCGGCGCCGGCCCCTCGTTCAAAATCGCCGAGCTCAGCTCGGACCACGTGCGGCCCCGAAAGGGACGGACGCCGGCCGCCATTTCGTAGAGCACGACGCCCAGCGACCAGATGTCGCTCCGGACATCGGCCGCCTCGCCGCGCAGCTGTTCCGGCGCCATGTACGCCAGCGTGCCGGCCACCATTCCCGGCGCGGTTTCGGTAGCCTGCGACCGCGTGATCTCGTTCCATGCCCGCACGTCGAGCCGCTTCGCCAGACCGAAATCGAGCACCTTCGCCCGGCCCTCTCGGTTGACCACCACGTTCGCGCTTTTCAGGTCGCGGTGCACGATGCCACGCGGGTGGGCGTGCGCCAGCGCGTCCGCCAACTGGACGCCGTAACGGACCGTGTGCTCAAACGAGAGCGGCCCCTGCTCCAGCAGCGCGCTGACGGATTTGCCTTCGACCAGCTCCATCGCGACGTAGGCATGCCCATCGGCGTTCCCGGCCTCGTGCACGGTACAAATATTCGGATGGTTCAAAGCCGCCGCGGCGCGCGCTTCCCGGAGAAGCTGGGTGCGGGCCCTTTCGTTCGGGAGCGCCGCTCCGGCGAGCACCTTGATCGCCACGTCTCTCTGGAGCCGCTCATCGCGGGCGCGGTATACGACTCCCATGCCGCCCTCCCCGATCTTCTCGATGACGCGGTAGTGGAGGAGAGCACGGCCGGCCAGTTCGGAGCCTTGTTCCTCCACTGCAATCGCTCTGGCGGCGATCTCCAGGGCCGGCGACTCCAGGAATCCGTCGGCTTGCGACCCTTGCGCCAGCAGTTGCTCGATTTCGCGGCGCAACCATTCGTCTCCCGCGCAGGCTTCGTCGAGAAAAGCTTCCCGCTGCTGGGGCTCGATCCGGAGAGCCGAGTTATAGACCTGCTTGATCCGTTCCCATCGTTCAGCTTGCATGGCCCCGATTCGATTTCAACTCGCGGAGCAGCCAGGCTTTGGCGTGCTTCCAGTCCCGCATCACCGTGTCCGGTGAGATCCCCAGTTCGGTAGCGATCTCGTCTTCCGTAAGTCCGCCAAAGAACCGCAATTCGACAATCCGGCCTTGCCTCGCGTCGATTGCGGCCAGAGCCTCGAGCGCCTCATCGAGCGCTGCAAATCCCGGCTTTGGCGCGGGCGACGCCACCGCCGCCTCGTCCAGCGGCATCACGCTCATTCCGCCGCCCCGCTTGAGGCTGGCCCGCGTCCTGGCGAATTCCACCAGGATGCGCCGCATCAGGTTGGCGGAGATGGCGAAAAAGTGGACCCGATCCTTCCACCCGACCCGCTGGGCGTCCACCAGCCGGATGTACGCCTCGTGAACCAGGGCCGTCGTCTGGAGCATGTCATTCGACTGTTCGCGGCCCAGATAGCGATGCGCCAGGCGGTGCAATTCGCCGTAAACCAACGGCACGAGGCGGTCCAGCGCCGCCGGGTCGCCGCCGCTCCAGGCCCTCAGCAGCTCCGTGATGTCCGGCGCGGTTCCATGGGCTTCCAACTTGCGAATTATAACTCCGGGCTTTGCGGGTTTTCAGATTGCTTTTGCGCATTACCCGAATGAAGGAGGTTTGGATATGGATAACTGGAAACGATTTTTGCCGGCCGCCGCCATCGCCATCGGAATACTCGTCGCGGCCGCCCCCTCGGCTTGGGGGCAGGGACACTGCATGGCTTTTGACGCCACGGAAATCGGCGCCTATTATCGACGATACCTCGAAGATACCGCCGGAAGCAGGCCGGAACGTCGCCATCGGAACCGAAACGGGCAAGCTGACGTTTGACGACGGCAGCAAACTCGAAATGCCCGGCCACTTTACTGCGGTCCGCTTATGGGCGCCCAACGGCGTTGCTCGCCTGAACGAATCCGGCACGATTGAGAAGGGGACGGGAACGTTCACCAATGCTTCCGGAAATTTCACGACTCACGGCGTCTTCGGTCCGGGAGTTCTGCCAGCGGATTCCGCGGCCGTAATGGGCGTAGTCCAGGATACCAGCGGGACCATCTGCCTGAACCTGGCGGACATAGTGGTTGGCGGGAAGAAGTGATTTACCACTTATCGATATAGATCGGCTCGGCCGGCGGACGCCCTTCGCACCAGTAATGGTCGAAGTTCTTGACGCCGGCTAACTCGTCCAGCGCCTGCTCGTCGATCCACTGCCGGCCGGTGCACGTCCGCGGCTCCTGCCCGAAGATGGCGGAGCAGGCGTCGCACAGAATCTCCGGCGTGCGCCACTGCGACCGCTCTCCCATCCCCCAGTTGATGGATGCCTGGCTCTCGATGATGGTCCGCGGCCACAGCGAATTGGCGGCCACGTTGTCGCCCCGGTGCTCCGCGGCGATCCCGATCGCCAGCCGGGCCATCCCCTGCTTGGAAATGCTGTACGCCACGCGGCCCGGCGCCGCCTCGCACGAAAGCCGCGGGCACATGTTCAGGACATGCCCCCAGCGCTGCTTCACCATGTGCGGGAGCGCGTAGTACGACGCGATATAGGCCGCCCGGACGTTCACCCCCACCACGAGGTCGAAACGCTTCGGCGGGGTCTGAAGAATCGGCTGCAGCCAGATGGCCCCGGCGTTGTTCACCAGACGTCGGCGGCCACGGGGAGAGCGCGCCGGCCGAGGGCGCGGATGGCATCCGCGGTTTCGTGTATGCTGCCCGGCAGGCGCTCGGTGGAGCGCTCGCTCTTGGCGGCCACCACGATGTCGGCGCCTTCCCGCGCCAGGCGTAAAGCCAGGGCTTTGCCGATGCCGCGGCTGGCCCCTGTGATCACGGCCACCCGGCCGCTCAGGTCGGGGTGAAGAGCGGAATTGGTCATCGCGATTTGGTGGGCAGGCTAAAGCCGGCTAAAGCCCGCCCCCCAACCCTCCTACGCCGTCAACCGCGCCGCAATCTGCCGCCCGACCGCTACCGTATCCGCCGGCTCATACTTCGCCAATCTCCGCAGAATCGCCATCTGCGTCCGCAGCATGTCGCCTTCGGCTACCGCTGCCAGAACCTTGCGCGAGGCCAACTCCACCGTCGCCATCGCCTTCGCGGCATAGTACCGCGTCATCGCGATGGCCGGCTTCGCCGCCGCCTCCCCCTGGTTCGCCGCCATCTTCTCGGCGCGCAAAATGCACGATTCCAGGGCATAGATCTCCATGATGCAGTTCGCCAGCGCGCCCATGATCTCCTGCTGGTCGGCGATCGCCTGCATGTATTTCTGCGTGGCGGCGCCGGCGGCGAACAGCGCCATCTTGCGGCCCTGCGCCAGCATCTTCCGCTCGGCCGCCAGCGGACCCTCGGTTTCGTCGGCGGACCCCGGGCCGGACATCACCTCGTCCATCACCTGCTTGATCGCCGCCAGCAGCGGAACCTGCCCCGCCATGGCCCGTTTCATGAGAAACCCGGTGATGATCAGCCGGTTGATCTCGTTCGTCCCCTCGAAGATGCGGTTGATGCGCGAATCGCGGTACGCGCGCTCCGCGGGGTACTCCTCCACGTACCCGTAGCCGCCGTAGATCTGCACCACGTGGTCCACCACCATGTCCAGCATCTCGGAGCCCCAGACCTTCAGAATGGAGCACTCGATGGCGTACTCCTCAATGCGCTTCTGGATCTCGCGCGAGGCGCCTGCGGCGTGCGTGTCCACGTCCGCCAGCGCGGCGTCGATCATCCCCACCGTGCGATACGCCAGCGACTCGCCCGCGTAGATGCCGGCCGCGCACTCCGCCACTTTCTCCTGGATTAACCCGAACTCGCTGATCGGTTTCCCGAACGCCTTGCGCTCCTTGGCGTACTGCACCGCCTGCCGCAGGCTGTTCCGCGCCCCGCCCACGCACGCTGCCCCCAGCTTGAACCGGCCGATGTTCAGGATATTGAAGGCGATGTGATGGCCCTTCCCCGCTTCGCCCAGCAGGTTCTCCACGGGAACCTGGCAGTCGCTGAGAATCAGCGGACACGTGGAAGAGCCGCGAATCCCGAGTTTATGCTCCTCGGCGCCCACCGCGAACCCCGGCGTGTTCCGCTCGATCAGAAAAGCGGAGAACTTCTCCCCGTCGATCTTGGCGAACACCGTGTACAGGTCGGCGATGCCGGCGTTGGTGATCCACATCTTCTCGCCGTTCAAAATGTAATGCTTGCCGTCCGGGGAGAGCGTGGCGCGCGCCCGGCAATTCAGTGCGTCCGAGCCGGAGGAGGATTCGGAAAGGGCGTAGGCCGCGATCCACTCGCCCGAGGCCAGCTTGGGCAGGTATTTCCGCTTCTGCTCCTCGGTCCCGTACCACACCAGGGGCAGCGTGCCGATCCCTACGTGGGCCGCGAAGGCCACGGAGAAACTGGCCAACATGCTCATGTTTTCCGTCACCACGGCCGACGACACTTTGTCCATCGCCAGCCCGCCGTACTCTTCCGGGATGTCCACGGCCATCAGCCCCAATTCGGCGGCTTTGCGGAGCAGGCCGCGCATAACCTCGAAGTTCTTGGCCTCGATCTCGTCGGCCATGGGCATCACTTCGTTCACCGTGAACTCGGCGGCTGTCTTGCCGATCTGCCGGTGCTCGTTGGTGAAGTCCTCCGGAGTGAAAATGTCTTGCGGGTCGCGTTCCTCCGTGAGGAAGCTGCCGCCCTGAATGCGCTTCGGCGTGATCTGTTTCGTGCTTGTGGCCATTGCTGCCTCGATGTCTTTAGCTCAAATTCTCGAAAATGCCGGCGGCTCCCATTCCTCCGCCGACGCACATTGTTACCATTCCGTACTTCGCCTTCCGGCGCTTCAGCTCCTGCAACAACGTCGCGGTCAGCTTCGCGCCGGTGCATCCCAGGGGATGGCCCAGCGCGATGGCGCCGCCGTTCAGGTTCACTTTCGCCGGATCCAGCCCCAGCGTCTTGATCACCGCCAGGGATTGCACGGCGAACGCCTCGTTCAATTCGATTGCCTCGATCTGCTCCAGCTTCAGCCCCGCCAATTTCAGGGCTTTCGGAATCGCGTAAACCGGCCCGACCCCCATCTCCTCCGGCTTGCAGCCGGCATAGGCGAACGCCACGAAGCGCGCCATCGGCTGAATCCCCAGGGCCGCGGCGCGTGCGGAGGACATCACCACCGCCGCCGCCGCGCCGTCGGAGGTCTGCGAGGAATTGCCCGCTGTCACCGTTCCCTTGGCGTGGAATACCGCGCGGAGTTGGGAGAGCGCCTCGAACGATGTGTCGGCCCGCGGCCCTTCGTCCGCGGCAAAGTCGATTTTCGTGACCTTGGGGCCCCTCCCGTTCGGCGTCGCGAAGGTTACCGGAACGGGCACGATCTCGTCCCGGAAATTTCCCGCGGACTGCGCGGCCAGGGCCTTCTGGTGGCTCGCGAAAGCGAACCCGTCGGCCTCTTCGCGCGTGATCCCGTAATGCTTCGCCAGGCGTTCCGCCGTCAGTCCCATGGACAGCAGCGAATCGGGATAGTGCTCCATCAGCCACGGGTTGATTGAAATCTTGTTGCCGCCCATCGGCACGAAGGACATGGATTCCGTCCCGCCGGCCACGATCACCTCCGCGCCGCGGCCGCGGATCCGTTCCGCCGCCAGCGCGATGGCCTGCAGCCCCGAGGTGCAGAACCGATTGAGCGTCATGGCCGAGGCCTCGATCGGCAGGCCCGCCCGCAACATACAGGTCCGCGCCACGTTCATCCCCTGTTCGGCCTCCGGCATGGCGCAGCCGATGATGACGTCTTCCACTTCTTTCCAGTCGAGGTTGGGTACGCGCTCCAGCGCCCCCTTAATGGCGATGGCGCCGAGGTCGTCCGGCCGGGTCGCCCGTAAAGTCCCTTTGGGCGCCTTGCCTACCGGCGTTCTGACCGCGCTGGCAATCACTGCTTCTTGCATGAACAATGCTCCTCTTTTGCCGCTAAATCCTAATTCGGGGACCCTAATCCGGGGACTGGCTTCGAAATCCCCGCAGTTTGGGGATTTCGTAGCCTGTCCCCGAATTAGCCTCGTAGCCTGTCCCCGAATTAGCTCCCCGCTAGTTCCTCAGCGGCTTTCCGTTCTTCAACGTGTACGCAATCCGCTCCAGTGTCTTCTTCTCTCCGCACAGCGAAAGGAAACCTTCCCGCTCCAGGTCCAGGAAATACTGCTCGCTCACGGGCGTGCCCGGGGTGATCGCGCCGCCGCACAGCACGTGCGCCACCTTGTTCGCCACTTTCACGTCGTGGTCGCTGATGAACTCTCCCTCCCGCATGATGTGCGCGCCCAGCTTGAGCGTGGCCAGCACGTTCTCCCCCGGCGCCGGGATATCGGTGCGCGGCAGCGGCGGAGCGTAGCCGCAATCGGCCATCTCGCGCGCCAGTTCCTTGGCGTCGGCGATGAGGCGGTCGCGGTTCATGGTGATGCGGTCGCCCGGGGAGAGCAGGCCGAGGCGCCGCGCCTCCACCGCGGACGCGGAGACCTTCGCCATGGCGATCGTCTCAAAAGTCTTCTTCAGGGCTTCCATGATCTCCACGGACTCGCCGCGGCCGCCTTCCCGCACCGCCGTCGCGGCGTCCATGGCGCGCAGGGTCATTTCCTTGCAGCCGCCGCCCGCCGGCAGCAGCCCCACGCCCGTCTCCACCAGCCCCATGTACAGTTCCGCGTGCACCTGCCGGCGCACCGCGTGCAGCGCGATCTCCGCCCCGCCCCCAAAACAGAACCCGAAAGGCGCCGCCACCACCGGCCGCGGGCAGAATTTGATGGCCGCCGTCATTTTCTGGAAAGCCCGCACCGCGAAATCGACCTCGTCCCATTCGCCTTCCTGCTCGCTCAGCAGCAGTTGCATCAGGTTGGCCCCTACGGAGAAATTCTCCGCGTCGCCGCTGATCACGAAGGCCTCGAAGTTGCGCACCGCGTCGCTGTCGGGCCGGAGAACCTCGGCCACCAGCCGCACGATGTCTTCACCGATGGCGTTCTTCTTGGAATGAAGATCGAGACACGCCACTCCGTCGCCCAAATCCACCAGCGAGGCGCCGGCGTTCTGCTTCACCACCCCGTGCGATTCACGGAAATCCGCGATCCGCGCGATGCCCTCCGGCCGCTCAATCGGCCGGTACGCGCCCGAGGCCAGGTCGAAGCACTCGCGCCCGCCGTTCCGGTACCACGACGCGGCGCCCGCCGCAAGCAGTCGCTCCACCACCGGACTGACGCGGTCGCCCGCGGCCTTCATCCGCGCCACCGTCTCCGGCGCGCCGGCGGCGTCCCAAAGCTGGAACGGCCCCATTTGCCAGTTGAATCCGGCGCGCATGGCGCGGTCCACGCTGGCGGCGTTGTCGGCGATCTCCGGGAGACAATCCGCCGCGTAGTTCCACAGCGCCGTCAACAGCCGCCAGTGGAACCGCGCCGCTTTATCTCTCTTGACGTCGGCCGCCAGCAGCGTGCGGATCCGTTCCGGCAGGCGCTCTTCGTTCTTCGCCATTTCGAGCGAAGGCAGCTTGGGCCTGGAAGCCGGCTTGTACTCGAGCGTCTTCCAGTCCAGCGCGAAGCGGGCCTCCTTGCCCTCGCTGTCCCTCTCCTTGCGGTAGAAGCCGCGCTTGGTTTTGTCGCCCAGCCATTTCCGTTCCAGCATGGCCGAGACGAATTGCGGAACCGCCATCTGCGCCTCGTCCACCGCCGAGCGCCGCGGGAAATTAGCGGCCACGTGGACCATCACGTCGATCCCTACCAGGTCCGCCAGCCGGAAGGTTCCCGTCCGCGGCCAGCCGATCGCCGTCCCCGTGAGCGCGTCCACTTCCTCGATGGTGAGGTCTTCGGACTGCATCAGCCGCACCGCTTCGAGCATGATGTAAACGCCGATGCGGTTGGCGATGAAATTCGGCGTGTCGCGCGCGAACACTACGTCCTTGCCCAGGCGAAGGTCGGAGAAATGCGAGATCGCCTCCACCACCGCGGGGTCTGCTTCCGGGGTGGGGATGATCTCCACCAGCCGCATGTAACGCGGCGGGTTGAAGAAATGCGTGCCGAACCACCGCCGCCGGAACTCGGCCGGCTGCTCCGCCGCAATCGAGGTGATGGGCAGCCCGCTGGTGTTCGTGGTGAAGACGGCGTGAGGCCCCAGGTGCGGCGCAACCTTCGCCAGCAACGTCCGCTTGATCTCCAGGTTTTCGGCGACGGCTTCAATCACCCAGTCGCAGCCCGCCAGCATGGCGAGATCGTCGTCGAAATTCCCGATCGAGATCCGCGAGGCGAACGCGGCGTCGAAGAAAGCGGCGGGCTTGCTCTTCTTGAGGTTTTCCAGCGCCTGAGCGGCGATCCCGCTGCGCGGGCCGCTTGGCGCCGGGATGTCGAGCAGGATCACCGGCACGCCGGCGTTGGCCAGATGGGCGGCGATCCGCGAACCCATGGTCCCGGCGCCCAGCACGCCGGCTTTTCGGACCAGGAACGCGCCAGCATGCGGAGATACTCCGTCGCTGGCGGGATTCAACGCGGGACTTACTGTCATTCGTGTGGCTCCTGATACAGAAGTGAGTGATTCCGATGGCGGTTATTTGTATCTTTCTTTACAAACCTGCGGCCGTCGACCTTGCCGCTGTCTGAATTTGTGCTCTTGCGAACAACACGCCGGCTTTCCCCCGCCGCCAGCCCGCGAGTAAGTACGCCGGCGAATTGCGAAGCGATCTCCTGCGGCGAGAGCGCGCCGTCCGGCCGGTACCACATGCAGATCCAGTTCAGCGCGCCCGCGATCGCGAAGGCCGCGATTTTGGGGTCGCACCGGGCGATCGATCCTTCCTCTATCCCTTGTTGAATGAATGACCTGAGGCGGCGGTCCAACTTCCTCTTGTAGGCCCGGACTTCGCCCCGCGCGTCCTCCGAAAGATCGCCCTCGTCCAGCCGCATGACGCACCGGCCGAAATTTACGGTCATGGCGTTGGCATAGGCCAAAATAAAGGCTTCGACCCTCTCCAGGCCGGTTCCGCAACGCGGGGCGATGTCGTCCAGCGCGCTGCCGATCAGCCCCACTCCCACCCGGTAGCACTCCAACAGAATCTCTTCCTTGTTCCGGAAATACCGGTAAAGAGCGGGCTTCGTGACGCTTAGCCGGTCGGCCACGTCGTTCAGCGAGGTTCGCCCGTAGCTCTTCTCCAGAAAAAGCTGCGCGGCGGTCTTCAACACGGCTTCGCGCTTGGCGGCCGCATCGCCCCGCCGGCTGGCGAAGGCTCCGGGTCGAGGATCGGTGTGAATTAAGTCCATAGACATGACTTAACTGGACTTACCGGGTTGACACCCGCAAAGCCCAACTGCTATGTTACCCACGGGTAACATACCGGCGCAAGGGGAAATAAGTCGTGCGTACGCTGAGAGACCCTTCAGTCAGCCGGAGGAGTTATGAAACGCCCTTTAACCGATGACGACCTGCCTCTCGAGCGGGCCTATCGTTGGGAGCGCGAGCGCCCGGACCGCATTTTTCTGACCCAGCCCTACGATCACGGCAAAGTCCGCGAATGGACGTGGGCGGAGGCCATGGACGAGGCGCGCCGCATGGCGGCGCATCTCCGCGCGCAACACTGGGAACCCGGAACGCGCATCGCGATTCTCTCCCGGAATTGCGCCTGGTGGGTCATGGCCGATCTCGCCGTCTGGATGGCGGGGTATGTGAGCGTGCCCATTTACCCTTCCTTGCGGGCGCAGTCGGTGCGCCAGATCATGGAGCACAGCGAGGCGAAAGCCTGCTTCCTGGGCGCCACCGATGAGAAGGAAATGGCCCAGGAGGGCATCCCGCCGGGCGTTTGCGTGGCCCGCTTCCCCACCGCGGGCATGGGCGAGTGCCCCGAGTGGGACGACCTGATCGCGTCCGTCGCTCCTATCCCCGGCCGCCCCAGACGCGAGCCGGACGACCTGGCCACCATCATCTACACTTCCGGAACCACGGGAAAGCCAAAAGGAGTGATGCATCGCTTCCTGGGGTTCGCCTTCATCGCCGCTTCCGCCGCCGAGCTGCTCGGCTTGAGCCCGGATGAGCGCGTCCTGTCTTACCTCCCGCTGGCCCACATCGTGGAGCGCGGGGGAGTGGAAGCCACCGCCCTCCACCAGGGCTGGCATCTCTTCTTCTCCGAGGGCATCGAAACTTTCCTGGAGGATCTGCGCCGCGCCCGGCCCACCATCTTCCTCTCCGTGCCGCGCCTCCTCCTGAAGTTCCAGCAGGGCGTCTTCCATAAGATTCCAAAAGAAAGGCTGGAGAGGCTCCTGCGGGTCCCCATCGTCAATCGCCCCCTCAAACGGCGCATCCTCAACCAACTCGGTCTGAAGACCGTTCTGCACGCCGCCTGTGGCGCGGCGCCGCTGCCCGTGGACATCCTGCTGTGGTACCGCAACCTGGGGCTGGACCTGTCCGAGGGTTACGGCATGTCGGAAACCAACATCACGCACCTTCCCGCGCCGGGTTGCGTGCGGCCGGGGTATGTCGGGCAACCCTTCGCCGGTGTGGAACAGACAACCGGCGCGAACAACGAGCTGCTGATCCGCAGCCCCATGAACATGCTGGGCTACTACAAAGACCCGCAGCTCACGGCGGAGGCGTTCACGGCGGACGGCTTCTTCCGCACCGGCGATGTCGTGGAGATCGCTCCCGATGGGCAACTGCGCATCATCGGCCGCGTCAAGGAGCAGTTCAAAACCAGCAAGGGAAAGTACGTCGCTCCCGCCCCCATCGAGAGCCGGCTGGCGGCCAATCCGGCGGTCGAATCCTGCTGCCTGCTGGGCGCGGGGCTCTCCGCCCCGTGCGCCCTCATCGTGCTTTCGCCCGAAGCGCAGAAGCGCTCGAACGAACTCAAGGAGCGCGAGAAGATCGAGGAGTCTTTGAGATCCCTGCGGGAGCAAGTGAACTCACAACTCGATCCCTACGAGCGGCTGAGCTTCATCGCCGTGGTGGACGGCCCCTGGAGCATCGGAAACGGGTTTCTGACCCCCACCATGAAAGTGAAGCGCTCCATCCTGGAAAGCCAATATCAGCCCCTCATCGAGCAGTGGGACCGCGAGGGCAAGCCGGTCATCTGGGAATCCACGCCCTGGTAGAATGCCATCACCGTGAACGTGGGGCAGGTGCAGCGCCTGCCCGCCTTGGTTCTGAATCATGTCTGAGAAAGTCACCGTATTCGACACCACTCTCCGCGACGGCGAGCAGGCCGCCGGCGCCCGCCTCGGCAGCCGCGAAAAGCTAATGCTCGGCCGGCAGCTCGCGCAGTTGAACGTGGATGTGATCGAAGCGGGCTACCCCGCTTCCTCGCCGGAGGATTTTCAGGCGGTGCAGCTCATCGCGCAGGAGATCCGTGAGCCGGCCATCTGCGGCTTGTCGCGCGCCGTCGCCTCCGATATCGAAGCCTGCGGCAAAGCCCTGGCCAAGGCCGCGCACCCCCGCATCCACACCGGCATCGGCGCCTCCGACGTCCATATCGCCGGGAAATTCCGCGACGAACGCTATGGCCATACCCTCGAGGAGAAGAAGGCCGAAATTCTCCGCATGGCCGTCGAGTCGGTGCGGCTGGCGCGGCAGTACGCCGACGACGTCGAGTTCTACGCCGAGGACGCCGGGCGCGCGGATCCGGCCTACCTCTTTCAGATGATCGAGGCCGTGATCGATGCCGGCGCCACCGTGGTCAATATTCCCGATACCACCGGGTATGCCGTGCCGGAGCAGTACGGCTGTCTCATCCGCTCCTTGCGCGAGCGCGTGCCGAATATCCGCCGCGCCGTCGTGAGCGTCCACTGCCACGACGATCTCGGGATGGCCGTCGCCAATTCCCTGGCGGGCGTTCTGAACGGCGCGCGCCAGGTGGAGGGCACCATCAACGGCGTGGGGGAGCGCGCCGGCAATGCGGCGCTGGAGGAGGTGATCATGGCGCTGCGCACGCGCGCCGATTTCTTCCACCTTCAAACCGACATCGACGCCCGCGAGCTCTACCGCACCAGCCGCATGGTCTCGGAGCTTCTCGGGATGCATGTCCCGCCGAACAAGGCGGTGGTCGGCGGCAATGCTTTCTCCCACAGCTCGGGGATTCACGTCGATGGCTTCCTCAAGCAGCGCGAAACCTACGAGATTCTGCGCCCCGAAGACGTGGGCATCGGAGAAAGCCGCGTGGTCCTGACCGCGCGCACGGGTCGCCATGGACTGCGCGACCGCCTGAGAAGACTCGGGTATGAGCTGGCGCCGGAAGAGGTGAACCAGGCGTATGAAAAATTTCTGGCGATCGCCGACAAGAAGCAGGAGGTCTTCGACGAGGACCTGATCGCCATCGTCCACGACGAAGTCCACGCCGCCCCGGAGGTCTACGGATTCGAGTACCTGCACATCTACAGCGGCACGGCGGCCATCCCCACCGCCACCGTACGGTTGCGCGTGAAAGACGCGGTGCGCGAAGGGGCCGCTATCGGCGACGGCCCCGTGGACGCCACCTGCAAAGCGATTTCGATGGTCACCGGGACGTCCGCGAGGCTCGAGAAATACGAAATCCGAGGCGTCACCAGCGGCCCCGAAGCCGTGGGCCAGGCCACCGTGCACCTGGAGATGAACGGCCGCCGTGTGATCGGCCGCGGCGCGTCCACCGATGTCATCGAGGCCAGCGCCAAGGCCTACATCGACGGCCTGAACAAACTCGCCCGCACCCCCTAACGGCCGTGGCGTGAACATCGGGCCTGATCCCCCAGCCCTGACTCCAGATTCCCCTTTCCGGCGTCTAATAAAATAGATGAGATTTTTCTTCACCGCCCTACTGCTGCCCGCCCTGGCCGGCGCCGCCATCTGGCCCGACGCGATCGGCCCATACCACAGAACCTCGACCCCGCAGACCACCGTCATGGACCGCCCCCTTTGGGACGAGTACGGCCTGAAAGAGACTGAAACCGCCATCTACGAGAACGCCGGGAACCGGTTCACCGCCACCGCGTGGCGTCTCCAGGACACCACGGGCGCGATGGCCGCTTTCGATTGGCAGCGCAATCCCAAGGCGGTCCCTTCCAAAGTGGCGTCTTTGGCCGCGGAAACGCCCGACACCCTGCTGCTGGTTCATGGCAACTATCTCCTCTCGTTCACCGGTTATAAACCGGGGATGCCCGAACTGGACGCCCTCGCCGCCGGGTTGCTCAACGTCGATTCCACCGCCTTGCCCACTTTGCCCGGGTTTCTCCCCTCCGAAAACCTGGTTCCCAACAGCGAGCGGTACGTTACCGGACCAGTCGGGCTGCAGAAGTTCGATCCCGGCATCCCGCCTTCCGCCGCTGGATTCCGCCTGAGCGCCGAGGCGCAAATGGGGGTATTCCGTAGCCCGAAGGGAGAGATGGGATTGGCCATTTTCAACTACCCCACACCCCAGATAGCCATGCAGAAAGTGGCGGATTTCGAGAAACTGCCCGGGTCTCTGGTGAAACGAAGTGGGCCGTTGGTGGCGGTGATCCTGTCGCCCCCCGATCCGGACGCCGCAGAACGACTTTTGTCGCAGGTGCGTTATGACGCCGCCATCACCCGTAGCGAGTATGTTCCCACACGCCGGGACAACATCGGCGACCTGGTTGTAAATGCATTTCTCCTCATCGGGATACTGCTGGCGTTCGCCCTCGTCTCCGGGCTTTTCGTGGGCGGTTTTCGGGCGGTCCTCCTGCGCGGAAGGAAGGGCCGGGACCTGGAGCCGATGATCATGCTGCACCTGGAGAGGCGCTGACGCGGGTACATAAGCTTCCGATTTTGTTTGCCTTAGAAAGAAAACGCGACTCCGAAATCTCGGTTTTCGACATTCCCGGAGCGGCCCTGTGGAAAAGGTTCGGGCCTGCAAGTCACCCTGGAAGAGGGGGTTACGAACAGGAATTTTGAGCCGGGATTTTTCTTGACTTCAGGGCCGTGGGGAAATAATATCCAACTACAAAGTTTTTGACGGTTGCGATTCCGTCGAAACTGATTCTCCCATCGAACATCGCCCCTGGTAGAACAGGGGAGACAATGCTCACCCCCAAATGGGGGTGAGCATTTGTGTTTTACCCTATAGCTATCAGCAATCAGCTGTCCCCCTTCATGCCACCACACGCCCCGAAATCCGCTGCCGGGAGTCTCTCCTGGCGGGAACGCCTGGCATCGCTTCACAATGTGCGGCCGCTGCTCGCCATGGTTTGGGAGACCAGCCCGGCGCTGGTGGGCGCCAGCGTTCTTCTGCGCCTGTTCCGGGCATTGATCCCGGTGGCGATGCTTTGGGTCTCCAAGCTCATTCTGGACGCAGTGGTGGGCCGGATTTCGCATAAAACGGGCACGCTGGGAGACATCTGGAGGCTGGTCGCCCTGGAATTGGCGCTGGCGGTGGCCAGCGACGTCCTCGGCCGCGCGAACACTCTGGGCGACAGCCTTCTGGGAGACCGCTTCACCAATCGCGTGAGCGTCCGCCTGATGGAACACGCCACGCAACTCGACCTGGCTTCCTTCGAAGACCCCGTGTTCTACGACAAACTGGAGCGTGCGCGCCGGCAAACCACCGGACGGCTCGGCTTGCTGGCATCCCTGTTGAGCGTCTGCCAGGATGGTTTAAGCCTGCTTTCGCTCTCCGCCGGGCTACTGCTGTTTTCGCCGTGGCTGATGGCGCTCCTGGTGGCGGCCGTCATTCCCGCGTTCCTGGGCGAGACTCACTTCACAACCCTTGCCTACTCCGTGCTTTACCGCTGGACGCCGCAGCGGAGGCAATTGGACTACCTGCGCCTGCTGGGGGCCAGCGCCCAAAGCGCCAAAGAGGTGAAGATTTTCGGGCTGGGCCGCCACCTGTCTCAACGATACCATCAGCTTTCAGAAGACATCTATCTGGAAAACAAGGCACTTGCTATCCGGCGTGCGGCCGTCGGATCGGCCCTGAACCTGGTTTCCACCGGCGGCTATTACGGCGCTTACGCCGTTGTGCTGATTCAGACCCTGGCGGGCGCCATCTCCCTAGGAACCTTCACCTTCCTCACCGGAGCGTTCTCCCGCTCCCGCACTTATATCGAGCGCATCCTCTCCAGCTTCACGGACATCTCCGAACAGGCGGTGTTCCTGAAGGACTTGTTCGAATTCTTCGCCATGGAGCCTTCGATCCGCACTCGGGCGAACGCCATCCCCGCGCCCCGTCCCATAAGCGAGGGCTTGGAGTTCCGCAACGTCGGGTTCGCCTATCCGGGGTCGGAGCGAATGGTGGTGAAAAATATCAACTTTCGCCTGTATCCATGTGAAAAACTGGCATTAATCGGCGAAAACGGAGCTGGGAAAACCACACTGGTGAAACTCCTCGCGAGGCTTTACGACCCGACCGAGGGACAGATCCTCCTGGATGGTGTGGACCTCCGCGACTATGATGTGGAGTCCCTGCGCCGCGAGATCGGCGTGATCTTTCAGGATTACATGCGCTACGACATGTTCGTTCGCGAGAACATTGGATTCGGCAGGATCGAATCCCTCGAGGACCGGAGCCGGATTGAACGGGCGGCGGCCCGCAGCATGGCGAAAAATGTGGTGGAGCGTTTGCCGAACGGCTACGATCAAATGGTAGGGCGGCGTTTCGAGGGCGGCATGGATCTCTCGGGCGGCGAGTGGCAGAAGTTTGCCTTGGCCCGGGCCTACATGCGGGACGCGCAGCTCCTGATCCTGGATGAACCGACCGCCACCCTGGATGCCCGTGCGGAGTACGAGGTGTTCCGGCGTTTCGCCGACCTGACGCGCGGGCGCATGGCGGTGCTGATTTCGCACAGGTTTTCCACAGTCCGGATGGCCGATCGCATCCTGGTCCTCGCCGGAGGGGCGATCCAGGAACAGGGCACGCATAAGGAACTCCTGGCCCTGGGCGGCCGCTACGCCGAGCTGTTCGAACTCCAAGCGGCGGGTTATCGTTGAGTATTGGGGCGGAACCGCCCCGGATTGAAAGCAAAGTTGAATGACTGATCGCAAGTTGCAGGTAATCCCGCTGGGCGGATTGGGCGAGTTCGGCATGAACATGACCGCCATCCGCTATGGCGACGACATCATCGTCGTGGACTCTGGGATGATGTTCCCTGAGGCCGAATTGCTGGGCGTAGACCTGGTGATGCCCGACCTTACGTTTCTGAAAGAGAACCAGCAGTTCGTCCGGGCGCTCATCCTGACCCACGGGCATGAGGACCACATCGGCGCCACGCCGTACTTCCTCTCGGATATCCGCGTGCCCGTCTATGGCACGGATTTCACGCTGGCCCTGGTGGACCGGCGGCTGGAGGAGTACGAGCTCGAACAGGCTCCCGAGTTCGTGCACGTCAAACCCAAACAGATCGTCGAGATCGGGCCGTTCAAAATCGAGTTCATCCACGTCACGCACTCCATCGTGAGCGCCGTCGCCCTGGCCATCACCACGCCCTTGGGCGTCATTATCCACACGGGGGACTTCAAGGTGGACCCCACCCCCACGGATAACGAGCTGTTCGATCTCCACACGCTGGCGGATTACGGAAAGCGGGGCGTACTGCTGCTGCTTTCGGACTCCACCAACTCCGACCGGCCGGGCTATACCGAGTCCGAGCGCGCGGTGCGGCCGCGGATGGAAGAGATCTTCAGCCGCGCGGAGCGCAGGATCGTGGTTTCCTGTTTCAGCTCCTCGATCCACCGCATCCAGCTGATTCTGGACCTTTCGCACGAGTACAACCGGCGCGTGGCGGTGATCGGGCGCAGCATGGTGTCGGTGACCGAAATCGCCCACTCGCTGGGACTGCTGGAAATCCCGGACGATACCCTTCTGCGGCCGCAGGATGCCATGGACCTGCCGCCGGACAAGGTGACGATCCTGATTTCGGGCACGCAGGGCGAGCCCATGTCGGCCCTGGCCCGCGTGGCCGTGGACAACCACAAGCACATCGCGGTGGAAGCCGGAGATACGGTAGCGCTCAGTTCGCGCATTATCCCGGGCAACGAGAAGGCCATCTACCGCATGATCGACCACATGTCGCGCCGCGGAGCGGAGGTCCTGTATGGGACCATGAACCCGCCGCTGCACGTCTCCGGACACGGCAGCATGGAGGAGATGAAGCTGCTTCTCAACCTGGTGCGGCCGCGTTATTTCATGCCGATCCACGGAGAGTTCCGGCAGCTTTCGAAGCATGCGCGCCTGGCCGAGCACCTGCGCTTCGCGGGGCTGAAGGACAGCTTCATCATGGAATCCGGCGAGATCCTGGAGATCGACGACCGCGGCGCGCGCAAATCGGGCAAGGTGACGGTGGGGCGCGTCTGCATCGATTCCGGGTCGGTGGACGACGTGGTGGAGGAGATGGTGATTCGCGACCGCCGGCACCTCTCCGAAGACGGAATCGTGCTGCCGATCATCGCCATCAACCGCCACACGGGGCGGATTGAGAACCTGCCTGAAATCGTGAGCCGCGGGTTCGCGGTAGCGGAGGGCGGCGAGTTCGTGGACACCGCGCGCCAGATCGTGGTGAAGACGCTGGAGAGCTCTAACCAGGAGGAAAAGACCGACTGGGGCGTGATGAAAGAGAAAATCCGCGCGGACTTGAAGCGGTACATCGTGAAGCAAACTTCGCGGCGACCGCTGATTATGCCGGTGATTCTGGAGGTGTAAAGAAGCTGACGGCTGACAGCTGTCAGTGAAGCCAGTCCCGCGGCCGGCCAGGAGCGGGTAGCTGAACGCTTTTAGCGCGAAACCGCAACCATTGCGCCGGGCTGGCTTGCCGCCCCGCCGATTCGGACTATGACCTCATAGCTGCCCGTGGGCAGATCCGGTATCGCCATGTTGATCTGGTACAGCCCACTCGATACCAGGGCGGTGTGCTGCACGGGGCACTCTATGCCGCCCAGCGTCACGACCACCGGATCGCGAAGCGTCGAAGGCGCCGCCATCAGAACACCGTCTGCCGGCGCGGGGTCGAGACCGGTCCCCAGCCCGGTCAAATAGAGTTGTACGACCTCGCCCGGGGTGGCCGCCCGGCACGTTGCGCCCGGAACGGATCCCTCCGCGCAGACCAGCGCTCCATCGGTGTGAACGGCCTCCGCATTGCTCCCGCCGAAGACGAATACCCCCGGCGCGAAACGGCGTTTTAAGGCCGTGGTCCGGGCCGCGCCATCGGGCGCTATCACGGTGACATTGGCGGCCGTATCGGACGCGGTATCGACATCGAACGGCGCCAGCAGGTTCAACTGCGTCGGGCTGACATAGTCAAGAAACGTGTGGCACCCGTCGATCACCACGGAGACGCCGTCCAGTGATGTGGGGAGCGATCCCTGCTTGAAGTCGTCTGCATTCCAGGCGCGGGTCGTGCGCGAGAGGTTGGCGCCCGTGATGGTGAGCCAGGATGACGCCGCGAACCCGGGCAGGTAACTGGCGCCATTCACAACCGAGCTGATCGTCACCCCCGGCCCGCTGGACGGAACCGTGATCGACACCGGAATCTCCAGAGGACTATTCGCCGCTCCAGCCGTGGAGACCAGGACCTCTCCGGTGTACTGCCCGGGGGCCAGCTTCGAGCCATTCACCGAAACCGTCACCGTCGCCGGCAGACTTTTGGCGTCGGCCGTAGCGGTGAGCCAATTGCCGCCGTGCTCAGTGCGCACGGAAACCGAAAAGGGAAAAGCGAGGGTCCCCGGCGTGAGCGACAGCGCCACGGTTTGCGGAGCCGGTTCGGTATCCGGCAGCGAGAAGCTGAGCGTTGACGGTTTGGACGCAACCACTGGCACGTCCGAGGTCACCCAGAGAGTCACAGCGATGACCTCGGGCGCCTGGCCCGGAGTCGTGACCGTAATGTTGCCGGTGTAGGTCCCGGACGCGAGGCCGGAGGCATCGGCGTCCACGTAGAACTCTCCGGCGTTCGCGCCCACCGGGGGCGTAAGGCGCAGCCAGGCGGAATCGGCTGCCGCGCTCCACACGAAACTGCTGCTGTCCGAGGGCGTATTCGCCACCGCCACGACCTGGGGCGCCGGTTGAGAGCCCGGCGCCGCCGCGAATCGCAGCGCGGTCTTGGAAACGCCGATGCGGGAAGACCCCTGGATCGAGATGCCGTACGGTCCGGCTTCTCCGGCGGGGCCCTTCAGCCGGATTCGCTCGAACTGGCCCATGGGAATCATTACGTTACGCGTCTCGACCGGCTTGTCGTTCGCGGTCAGCGTCGCCGCGAACACCGCCCAATCCGGCATAAAGAATTGGCGGTTATAGCTGATGTTCGCCAGCGTGACCTCCGTTTCGACGCCGTCGCCGGCCTGGACCGGAGAGATGCTGCGGGAAGTCGTTTGGACCTGGCGAAAGTCCGTGCCCGAGAGTCCGGTTACAAGGTTGCCTGGACCTGCAATTCCGCTGAATGCTTTGCGGGCGAACTCCACGGTATCTGTCGCGTTGTAGGCGGTCAAGACAGCGGGTCCCCAGCCATCGGAAAAAAGGTTATCCGTCACGCGCGATTGCGTCAAACCACCGAACTCGCTGCCCCATTCCCCGTAGCGGGAGACACGATTCCCCGTGAAAACCGCCCCCGCCGCGGGGTTGTTCGGAACGATGCCTTTGACCGCGCCGATGATGGTGTTGTTCACAAAGCGGGTATTCTGAACGGCCCCGCCCTCGCCGCTGAAGGCGCAATACACATTCACGAATGTGTTGTTTTCGATATCCACACCGTCCGCCTCAGCGGAGATTGCGGCGGAGAACGTCCCCACCCATGAGCCGGCATTGCGCATCTCACTGTTCTTCATGGTGAAATGGCCGCCCTTATAGATTTTGATGGCCAGGGCATGGTCCCAATCGGGGCCGATCAGCTTGCTGTCCTCGATATCGAGCGAACCGCCGGCCATCACCTCGATCCAGATCTTGCTCGTGGGCTGCGGCACGACGTAGGTGAGAGCGGCCCCTTTTAGCGTCAGGCTCCCGCCGTCTTCGATCACGATCGCCGCGTTGAGGGTGCGCGCATCCTGCCACACCTGCTGGTTCTGAATGTCAATCGTGGTGTTCAACGGTCCGTTAAACGAAGGCGGCGCAAGCGCCCTCACGGGCGCCGCGGTGAGCGGCAGCATAGCGGGCGCCGGGGCGGCATCCGCGGCGGCCGCGGGCGGGATGGCCTGTCCCGTGTTGGAGACCTTGCCCCAGAAGTTCCCTTTCCATAGATTGCCCCGCCCGTCGTCCCACGCCAGCGAGTCGGAGGCGACGATATTGTTGTTCGTCACGCCGTTGCCGGAAGAGTTCGAGGCCACGAACAGCCCGTTCACAGCGCCCGAAACCGTGTTGCCGTCCACCGTGTTCCGGGAGGATTCGTGCAAGAAAACGGCGCGGTCGGCGTCGGCCACCGTATTGCTCTGTATGACGTTGTTCTCGGAGGCATATAGCGCCACTCCTCCGCCCGCGTTATAGATATGGTTGTTGGTGATCGTATTGTCGTGCGACTTGTGGGCGTGAACGGCGTTATCGTACACGTCCGTCATTTCATTCCCATCGATCAGGGTGTGGGATGCCCACCGCAGCACGACGCCGTAGCCGGCGCCCATGATCGTGTTGTGCGAGATCGTGTTGTAAGCCGATTGGTGGACCAGCAGGATGGCCGATTGGGCCCCCATCAGCGTGTTGTTCTCTACGACGTTATTGTTCGACCACTGTTCCAGAAAGATGCCGGCATCGCTGAGCCAGCCCGAGTTGGTCACGGACCACCATTTTGCCGTCAACGCGTCGGCTCCGCTGTCCACCATGGCGCCTTTGGAGGTGTTGCCCGCGACGTGGTTATTCCACGATTGCTCCAGACTGATGTAGCCCGGAACGATCGTATTCCCCAGGAACGCGCTATCGTGGACGCCGGTTAGAGAGATGCCGCCGTTGCCTACGATGTATCGCGCCTGCGGGTCAATGGCGAACCGGATGTTGTTGTTCTCGACGACGGCGCCCGCCCCGAAGTTGAGAGTTATCGCGGTCATGCCGCCGCCTCCCGCCAGCTCGAATTCGTTGCTCCGGATTTCGGCCGCGCCGGCCTTCGACAGGAACAAGGCAACACCGGTGAAACAGGTATGGTCAACGTCGGCCGTATCGCCCAGCACGACCGCCGCCGCGGCGCTGGTCGCGGCAATGCGGGAGTTGGAGATCACGAGCCTGGCGCCGGGGCCAATCTTGATCGCTTGCACCGCGCCTGCCATCCAGCCGATGGCCTGCGTCGAGTTGATCTCCAGGTTTACGTTGCGCAGGGTCAGAACGCCGCCGTGGATATCGAGCATGCCGTTGAGCTGGATGGTCTGGTTCTCGACGACCTGGTCGCTGTACACGTCCCAGCTATCCCTGGTCTGTACGGAACCGCCGCCGTTTAGCGCGGCGCAGGCCCCCATCTCCGCAGCCCGGAGAAAGGGGACCAGGAGGAAAAGAACAATCGTAAGAAGCTTCATCCCGAGAGCCTGTGGAACCCATCGGTTCAAAGCAGGGAAATCTACACACCTCAGGATGTGAAAAACCGATTTTCAGCGCCTCGGAGGCGCGCCACGAAAGTGCGTCTCGCCCCCTTACGGCGGCGGCTCGATTCAGATTCCTTCGGGCGTGGGAGGGCCGGCGGGTTGCTTGACACGGGCGATGGCCAGGGCGATTCCGCCCCAGAGTCCGGCTTTATCTTCGAGCGCGGAAGTCTCGATCCGGACCTTCTCGACGGGGAACAGCCGGACCCGCTCGCGGACCTCGCGTCTCACGGTGTCGATCAGCAGGGGACCCACGGCGGCAAGTTCGCCGCCTACCACCACCAATTCGGGATTCAGTACCGTGATGACGTTGGAGACGCCAATTCCGAGAAAGCGCCCGGCGCGCACGATGGCTTCCCGCACGGAAGAGTCGCCCGCGGCGGCGGCCTGGGTCATGAGGCGCGGCGTGATCTTGTCGGCGTCGCCGTTCACCATATCGTAGAGATGCGGCGCATGGCCGCTTTTCAGAAGGCGGGTGGCCTCCCCGACCAGGGCCGGACCGCTGGCGAGGGTTTCCAGGCAGCCCCGGTTCCCGCAGCCGCACAAGGGGCCGTCGGGCAGGATGGTCTGATGTCCGACTTCGCCCGCCGCGCCCAGCGGGCCGAGCCGCAGCCTGCGGTCGATCACCACGCCTCCGCCGATGCCCGTGCCCACGGTAAAGACCACCATGGTTTTGGCGTTGCGGCCATGGCCGAACCACAACTCGCCTAACGCCGCCATGCGCGCGTCGTTCAGCAGGAAGACGGGACAGGACAACTTGGCCGACAGGCGGTCGGTCACGGGAAGATCGCGCCATCCCGCCGGCAGGTTGGGAAGGAAAAGAGCCCGCCCGCGATGGAAATCCGCCAGCCCGGGCACACCCACGCCCACGGCCAGGAGCCGCTGGCCGGCCGCCAACGCCATGTCGCCGATGGCGGAGGCGACACGGTTGAGGACCGCATCCGGCCCTTCATGAGCCAGGGTCGGTATGGTTCGTTCGGCGACCATCTGGCCCGCGCCGGTCGCCAGGGCGCACGCGGTCTGGGCGGCGCCGATATCTACGCTTGCGAACATAAGAACAAGTCGTTAGTCGTCGGTCGTTAGTCGCCGGCTGGCAGTTTCTTCGATCTGGGCGTATTCCGTCACGGCGCCGGTTTTGGCTGTCTGGAAGAGATGGTTGAGACCGGGCATCTCCAGCGCCTCGAAATCCTTGTTGCCGGCCGCTTCCAACGTTTTGCGGATGACCGGCAGGTTCTGCTTCGCCGAGACTTGGGTGTCCTTCCCGCCGTCCAGCGCCAGGACGGGGCACTTCACCTTGGCAAGCGCGGGCGCGGGATCGTATTCCAGGAAGTAGCGGTACCAGGGAGAGGTGAGCGACTGCAGGGCCGCGTCGGCCTGCGCGCCGGGCACTTCCGCCAGCGGGCCCTCTTGAAGCTTCTTCCGGAGCGTCGCGGCATCCTTCTCCTGTTTCACCAGCGCCAGGACCTCCTTCTGCTTCGCCGCCGCTTGCTCCGCCTGCTGGGGCGTCGCTCCGCTGGCTGTGGCCAGAAGCCGGACCTGCTCCACGATGACCTGGTCGCCCGGCACGGCCGTGCCCGCCAGCATGACAATGAACGCCGCGTCGGGGTTGCGGGAGGCCACCAGGGGAGCGATCACGCCGCCTTCGCTGTGGCCCAGGAGTCCGATCTTGCGCGCGTTCACTTCCGGGCGGGTCTTCAGCCAGGCCAGGCCGGCCTCGACATCGGTGGCGAAATCGGCGGTAGTAGCCGTGGCCATGGTGGCGGCGCCGCCGGATTGGCCCATGCCGCGGTCGTCCACGCGCAGCACGGCGATTCCTTTGCGCGTCAGGTAGTCGGCCAGGACCAGAAACGGCTTGTGCCCCATCAGGGACTCATCGCGGTCCTGCGCCCCTGAACCAGTGATCAGGAGTACGGCGGGGAAGGGGCCCTTGCCCTGAGGCAGGGTGAGCGTGCCTGCCAGGCGGATGCCGGCGGACTTGTTCTCGTACGAAACCTCCTCCTCCCGGTACGGATACGGCTTCACCGGCTCCTGCGGGCGGCGCGGCGGCTTCAACTCCGCCGCATCCTTCACCCGCGTGAAGGTGAGAGGCAGAGGCTGCCCCTGCGTCCAGGTCCCCTGGATGGAAGCGCCATCCGCCGAGAGGGCGCCTTCGTAGGAGCCGGCAACGGCATCCACCTTCAGCTTGAGCTTCGATTCCTGGAAGGAAATCCCCGAAACCGGAATCCCATTGACGCCCTGATCGAGGCTGTCCAGGGTGGCCTTGAAGCCGGTATCGGCCTTGGCGATGTGCAGCGCCAGCCGGAACTCGGCGGCGCCCGCTTTGAGAGTTGCCTTCCAGTCGCCTGCGATGTCCTGCGCCGGCAGGGCCGCCGGGATGCACAGGGCGGCGAGCAGCAACGAACGGCGTGTCATGGAGACCTCCATTACAAATCGCAATCAGTATATTGCAAATTGCAATTGTCTGTCAAGAGCCAATTTCCGGGGCTACACGCCCGCGATGGCATGCAGGATCCGGAACGAAATCCAGGCGATGATCGCCGCCATGGGAATGGTCAGAACCCAGGCCCAGACGATATTCGTGGCGATGCCCCAGCGGACGGCTTTCATGCGGTGGATGCTGCCCACCCCGGCGATGGCCCCGGCGATGGCGTGGGTAGTGGAGACGGGCAGGCCCAGGTGGGTGGCCAGCAACACGGCCCCGGCGGCGCCGGTTTCGGCGCAGAATCCGCTGCGCGGCTTGAGGCGCGTCAGGCGGCCTCCGATGGTGTGGACGATGCGCCACCCGCCGCTGAGCGTGCCCAACCCGATGGCCGAATAGGCGGCCATCAAGACCCAGGCGGGCACCTCGAATTTCGACAGGCGGTGGGAGGTGTACAGCAGGCCGGTGATGAGCCCGGCGGTCTTTTGCGCGTCGTTGGAGCCGTGGGAAAGGCTGAACGCGGCCGCCGAGAACAACTGGAAGCGGCGGAAGTACTTGTCCATTTTGGAGGGGCTGGAGCGCTGAAACAGCCAATGGACCATGACCATCAGGACGTAGGCGGAAATCAGCCCGACCATGGGGGCGACGAAGATGAAGGTGACGGTCAGCGGCCACTTGCCGGGGATGAGCAACCCGCGGAAGCCCGCATGCGCCACGGCCGCGCCGGCATAGCCGCCGATCAGCGCGTGGGAGGAACTGGTAGGCAGGCCCAGCCACCAGGTGATGAGGTCCCAGGCGATGGCTCCGGCGAGGCCCGCGAGGATCACCCAGGGCGTCACCAAGTCAATGTTCACGAAGCCCCTGCCCACCGCCTGGGCCACCGCCGTGCCGAAGAAGAAGGCGGCCACGAAATTGAAGAACGCCGCCCAAACCACCGCCTGGAAGGGGGTCAAGACGCGCGTCGCCACGACGGTGGCGATGGAATTGGCGGCGTCGTGAAAACCGTTGATGTAATCGAACACCAGTGCGATGGCGATGATGAGAATTACTAACTCGTGTTGCGACATCGCCCGCTAGCTGTTCTTGACCACGACGTTCTGCAGGACGTCGGCTACATCTTCGCAACTGTCGATGGTGGCCTCGATGAACTCGTAGACTTCCTTCAGCTTGATGAGAGTGATGGGATCCTTCTCCTTGTTGAAGAGATCGGCCACCGCGCTGCGCCCGATGCGGTCGGCCTCGTTTTCGAGGCGGTTGATCTCGATACAGTGCTCCATAATGGGGCCGTTTCGCTCCAGGGCGGAAAAGGCCTTATGCAGCGCGCTGGAGCAGGCCGCCACGAGCTCCGAGAGGGTCACCATGGTGGCTGGAATGGGATCGATGCGGTAGGAGACGAGGCGGTGGGAGGTGTCCTCGATGCCATCCAGGACGTTGTCGAGAGCGGACGAAATGTTGTGGATATCCTCGGGATCGATGGGCGTGATGAAGGTCTGGTTGAGGCGCGTGAAGATCTCGTGGATCACCTCATCGCCGCGGTGCTCCAGGACGTTGATCTCGGTGGCCGCCTCGGCGAGGCGGGAATTCCCGGCCCGCAAACCGTCGAGCAGCAGCCTGGAGGCTTCCGAGATGATCTCCACCTGCTTGAGAAACAGGTGGTAGAACTTCTCTTCTCGTGGCAGGAGTCTCATAAAGAAAATGGAAAGGAAAGAGAGAACCCCATCTTAATCGGTGGCGCAATGCGGGTCAAACAGCGCGGCATCACAGTTCCGTCACGATGGGGAAGAGTTCGGGCGATTTCGCGCCATCGAGGCGCAGAAAACGGGGATCGAGCATGCGCCCCGGGTCAAGGTTGCCCATGGCGGAGATCATGTTCTCCTTGAGGTGCGGGTAGTCGCGCTCCAAGGTGGCGAAGAGATCGCGCAGCGAGCGGCGCACGGTCCCGGTCTTCTGCGAACATCCGCAGGGCACCACGGGGATGCCGCGCGCTTCGGCGTAGGCGCGGGTCAGGTCCTCGGTGACGAAGGCCAGGGGGCGAATGAGGCGGTACTCGCGGTCGCGCGAGGCGGTGACCGGGGGCAGGGCGCTCAGCCTTCCGGTGAACATGGCATTGCGCAGCAGGGCCTCGCAGAAATCGTCCGCGGTATGCCCGAAGGCGATCACGTTGGCCCCCAGTCCGTGGGCGATCTCGTACACCGCGCGCCGCCGGTAGCGGCTGCACAGGTCGCAGCCGTGGTCCGGCCGCTCTTCCAGGAGCCGCAGAGAGGGCGCGTCGCGGTAGTAGGTCCAGGCGACGCCGCTGCGTTTCAGGTATTCGGCCAGGGGTTCGATGGGCCGCAGGAATTTCCCCTGTTCCACGGTGAAGGCGCAGACGGAGAAGTCGATCGGCGCGCGCTTCTGAAGCAGGAGCAGAATCTCCAGGAGGGTGGCGGAATCCTTGCCGCCCGAGAGCGCCACCGCCACACGATCGCCATCGCGCACCATGCTGAAACGGCGTATGGCTTCGCCCACCTTGCGTAACAGGGATTTTTCCAGGTCCACTGATTCGATTATAAGGGGTCCGGGGGGCAACGCCGGCTCGATCGCAGCGCGAACCCATCTCCATCGGGATAGCGGGAAGGGGCGAAGACGCTCCGCAGCGCCATGCGACGGCGCCGATCTTCCAGCCCGCACTTAAAACCGCCGACAAATTGAAATATAATGACCCGGAATATGGCAGACGGCAAGAACGACATCCACACCGCCGGTCCGGAGTGTCTGAACTGGGATCCCGCGGATCCTGTGAAATCACTTCAGGAGCTTCGAACATTTGTTGAAGAGGAATCGCAGAAGGCGATTAGCTGGTACTGGCGAGAAAAGAACGGCAAGAAGACGCCGTCACGAGCCATTCAGTTTCTGGCCCTGGCGCTCACGGCGGCGGCGGGGTTAATACCTGTGGTTGTTCAGATCGTCAAGAACTGGGATGGCCAAAAGCTACAAGGTTTCGATTCGGGACCGGTGGCATCGCTGCTTGTGGGCTCAGCCGCCGCACTCCTCGGCCTGGATAAGGCATTCGGCTATTCAAGCGGATGGACGCGATACGTCCTGACCGCTACATCGATGACCAAGCTGCTGAACGAATTCCGCATGGACTGGGTGCTGCTTTACGCCTCGTGTACTTTGCCGCCGACGCCTGAAAAGGCGGCCAGTTTGATTCAGCGCGCCAAAGACTTTGTATCCGCCATCCAGGGCGCCCTGCAGCAGGAAACCAAAGAATGGGCGACGGAATTCCAGAGCAATACGGCGCAGTTGGAGAAGGACGTAAGAGCGCAGCTCGATACGCTGAGTGCTCAGGTAGACAAAGTTGCGAAAGAGCGCGAGGACGCAGCGCGGGCCGGCGGCATTGAATTGACAATAACGAATGCCGACAAGACCGACGGCTTTCACGTGGCGATTGTACTGGAAGGTAAGGACACAAAGCAGTCGGAAGCGGTGACAAACTCGAAGGTGTGGACCCGGATCGGTACGGCGCCGGGTCAGTACAAGGTCGCGCTCGAAGCGAAGGTCCACGGCGCTCCCATTGCGACTTCGATGATCGTCGAAGTCAAGCCCGGGGAAATCGCCAGGCCTTCGATCACGTTCCCGGTTTGATGCAGGCGGAACGGTGAGTTGGATGCGCACGCCGTCGGGAGGCTCCTTCGCCTGCGGCCTTCCAGGATAAAATCAACAGATAGGTTCAACCACGAACAGCATTTTCATCAGCTACCGCCGTGAGGACGCGGCGGCATATGCCGGCCGTTTGTGCGATCACCTGGCGGCGATCTTCGGCGCGGATCACGTCTTCATGGACGTCGAAGACATTGCGCCGGGCCAGAATTTCGTCGAAACCATCGACCGCTCCATCGCGGCCTGTGCGACCGCGCTGGTTGTGATCGGACCGCACTGGAGTCAGATTCTGCGCGAGCGCTCGCAACAACAGACGCCCGATTACGTGTGTCACGAGGTGTCCTCCGCGCTTGCCCATAAGCTCAAGATCGTTCCCGTTCTCGTGGGTGGCGCCGTCATGCCGCGCCAGGAAGATTTGCCGGCCTCGCTCTCTGGTTTGCCTTTTTACGAAGCGGCCGAGTTGCACGACAGCGCGTTCAAAGAGGACTGCGAGCGGCTGGCAAAGGATCTCCGGCTCACGGCCTCCCCGAAGTTCACTCGCCGCAGGTTGATCCCAATCGCGATGGTGGTGGCCGCAGCCGTCTTGCTGGGGGTTTGGAGCCGCTGGCCCCGCCGCACGCCGCTCGCGGATCCACGGCTCGCCACCGCACGCACTCAGACCGAGCTGGGCGAACACGAATCCGCGTTTCGAACCTACGGAGAAGCCCTCAAGACTGGACCCGCCGACCCGGCTGTCATGGATCTGCAGGCCGCGGCCGCCATGGCGTGGCTTCGCGATTTCCGTGTGGCCATCCCGGAAGGCCAGAAAGCCGAAGATATCGCCGGACCTCCGTTGGCCGAAATTATCGGCGTCCTCGAAGCTGCCCTCGCACGTAGCGGAGGCCGCGGACCGCGGGCAGGCGACATCCTGGCGCACATCGGGTGGGCACACTGGTTAAATCAGCATATCGCTTACAAGGAATTCGGCCCCGCTGCGGAACGAGCCATGCGGCAGTCCCTCACGGTGGATCCAACGAATGTCTTCGCTCACGCGATGCTCGGAAACTGGTTGCTGCAGACCCACGGCGATACCGCCGAAGCGCTCCGCCATTTCGAGGCGGCGGAACACACTGGGCAACAGCGGCCCCTTCTCCGCCAGATGCAGCTCGGCGGCATGATCTACAATGACGATCCACGGATTCCGGCGGCGCTCATGCGCGTGGTCAACCATATGCGCATCGACGGTGAGACACTCGACGGACACTACCGATCGCGCCTCATGTCTTACTTCCGGCCCGGCAACAGTGATGAGTCGCGGAAGATGCTCTCGGCAGTGCCGCCGAGCGACGCCTGGGCGACATTCCTCTGGCTTGACGATTCTCCCCGGGGAGACGATTTGAAATACGAGGGATTTCGCCGCGAGTTCATCCACGCCCTCGTGCTCGAACTGGACGACAAAACGGCCGAGGCGCTTACGCTTCTTACAGAACTCGACGGCAAGATGCGCTCAGCTCATTTCACCGGCCGTCTACTCGACGACGTGTCTACCACCCTTAAACGCCTGCGCTCCCGATGAGGAACAACGGAACCCGCCGTGGCGCTCAGTCAAGATCACCCCGACGCCGCAGCCGGTAGTGTCCGGGAGGCGCGCCCAGTGGTTACCGAGTTTGGATTCCAGTTGGACTCCACCGATGCGCTTTCGGAGGTTCTAAGGCGTGGAAATCAACTTGTAAGCGGCGCGCTATCTATTGGATAAGGGTAGTGGCCAGGCACGGAATCGGTATCGCCGGCGCCAGCCAGACGCAATTTGGGTTTTGGACGCGATTTGGACGCAGAAAGTGTACGCCCCCGCGACCCCTCCACATGCCCCCACACTTCTCCCCGTCGCATTGTTGACGTATGCACAGCTTGTGCGTACACTTTGAGATGGGCTTCGAATGGGATGAGGCGAGCAAAGCCGGGATTAATTTTCGCAAGCACGGCGTCCGCATGCCCGAAGCGATTCCGGTTTTCGACGACCCTTATGCCAGAACGATCAGGGATGATGAATCCGATCCGGACGAGCAGAGCTTCGTCAGCCTAGGCATGGGCGCGATGGGCCGATTGCTCGTGGTCGTGTTCACGTGGCAAGGCGAGAACATTCGCATCATCTCGGCGCGTCCCGCCGAGGCCCGTGAGCGTGAGCAGTACGAGGCGGAACGATGAAAGACCGATACGATTTCAGCAAAGGCAAGCGGGGCCGGGTTGTTCCGGCGGAACCTGAGCCCGAAGGCAAGGTCCGCATCACGATTCGGCTCGACCAGGACATTGTCGATCGCTTCTTCCAAATGGGAAACAGCTTCTTGGTACCGGCCGCTTTCCAGCAGTAAGGTACCCAGGTTGTTGTGCGCCATCGAGGCCCCCGGATTTTTTTCAAGGGTGTCACGCCAAAGGGTTTCCAGATTTTTGTAAATATGGCATTGGTTCCAGGAGAGAAAAGAGAAGATGGCAAGAATTAAAGCCATAAGGAAAAGACGAAAACGGGGAATGCTATTAAATGATTTCCAGATCGCGGC
>JAIQFU010000472.1 GCA_020073115.1 Terriglobia bacterium | reverse complement strand
TCGTGGATGCGGTGAACGCCATCCTCGACATGGCGCGGCTGGACGGCAGCATCGGCCGCCTGAAGATCGACGAGGACCTGATCGCGACGTGCCTCTACACGGAATCCTGTCCCGATCCGGACCTGCTGATCCGGACCTCCGGCGAGATGCGTATCAGTAATTTTCTTCTCTGGCAGATCGCGTACGCGGAATTGTACGTGACCGAGACGTTGTGGCCGGACTTCTCGCGGACCGACCTGTTGCGCGCGGTTCTCGAATACCAGAAGCGGGACCGGCGCTACGGAGGATTAAGCGGCGGCCACACGGCGAGGCCCGTGAATGGCGTCGCGCGGCCGGAGCGGCCGGCCCTGCTCGAAGCCCTTCGCCCCTCATGAAGCGGGTTCTGACCGCCGCCGCACTGATCCCGGTCATCGTTTACGTCGTTCTCTTCGCGAACTTCTGGATTTTCCTCGCTGTATTGGTTGCCGTAGCCGTGCTCTGCTATCGCGAATACGACGGCATCGCGGCGGCGTACGGCTTCGGCGCGCCGGGGCCGCTGGGCTACGGGCTGGGACTGCTGCTGCTCGTTTGGGAAGGCGACGCGTGGATGATCTTGGCGGCGGCGGCCCTGCTGGCAATGGCGCTGGCGATGGGTGCGCGCGAATTATCCAAGGCGCTGCCGCACGCGGCGTTGCTGCTGATGGGCGTGGCGTACGTGTTCGGGACCTGGAAATGCGCCCTGCCGCTGCGCCAAGCCAATCCTCACTGGCTGATGTACGCCCTGCTGTTGAACTGGGCGGGCGATGCGGGAGCTTACTACGTGGGCCGCGCATTCGGAAAACACAAAATGGCGCCGCGGGTCAGTCCCAAGAAGTCGTGGGAAGGCGCGGTGGCTTCGGTGATGACGGCGATTCTCATCGGCGGCGGCTACTTGATGTACTTCGCGGGCGTCTCCGCGCTGGCCGCCGTGCCTCTGACGGCGGCGGCGAATGTTGCGGGCCAACTCGGGGACCTCGCCGAATCCGCCATGAAGCGCGGAGCGGGGGTGAAGGACAGCGGGTCGCTGCTTCCCGGGCACGGCGGCATGCTGGACCGCGTGGACAGCACGTTATTCGCGCTGCCGGTGATCTACGCCTACGTGCTGAGCGTCAGACCCTGACGCATTCCGGGCGCCTTTAAAGGTGCTATACATGGGTTATGGATATCGTAAGGGACATCCAGCCGCTGACGTCTTTCCGGCGGAAGTCGGCCGAAGCCGTCAGACGTCTGAAGACCACCCGCCGCCCCATGGTCCTGACGATTAACGGCAAAGCGGAACTGGTGGTCCAGGACGCCGCCGCGTATCAGCGCCTGCTGGACATCGCGGCTCAGGCCGACGCCCGCGAAGGCATCCGCCAGGGTCTGGAGGATGTCTCTCAGGGCAGAACGCGGCCCGCGCGCGACGTCTTCAACGCCCTGCGCCGCGAATATGGAATTCCGCGTTGACGTATCGGAGCGCGCAGCGCGCGATTTGAAACTGCTGTTTCTCGCGATCCGGGCCGACGAGTCCGAATCCGCGGCGCGATGGTTCAACGGAATGGAGCGCGCCATTGAGTCCCTCGCCGAGCGCCCGACTTGTTGCCCGGTAGCGCCCGAGAGCCGTTCCCGCCGGGTGATCCGGCAATTGCTCTACGGCCGAAAACCACACATCTACCGTGTTCTGTTCCAGACGGACTCCAAGAATCGCACCGTCCGCGTGTTGCACATTCGGCATGGGGCAAGGCGGCCGGGGCGGCTACCGTTACAATGAAATTCTGTGCCCTTTACCTGCTATCTGGACGCGTTTTCGGGAATTAGCGGCGACATGCTGGTGGGCGCGCTGGCGGACGCCGGCGCGGACCAGAACGCGATCACGGCCGCCATCGCCTCGCTGGGGGCGGATGCCGAGGTCTCTTTCGAAAAGGTGAAGCGCTGCGGCATTGGCGCCACGAAGTACCATGTCCACGCGCACCATGCGCACGCGCACCGGCATCTCTCGCACATCGTGAAGCTGATCGAGCAGGCGGACCTCGCGGGACGCGCCCGCGACAACGCCATCGCCGTGTTCCGCCGACTGGGGGAGGCGGAGGCGGAGGTGCACCAGGTGGGGATCGAGCAGGTGCATTTTCATGAAGTCGGCGCGGTGGACTCGATCGCCGATATCGTCGGCGCGTGCGTAGCTTTCGACCTGCTCGGTGTGGAGACGGTGGTCTGCTCGCCGGTGAACGTGGGCAGCGGCACGGTGAAAACGGAGCACGGGATGCTGCCCGTGCCGGCTCCCGCCACAGCGCGCCTGCTGGTCAACGCGCCGGTGTATTCGCGCGGCCCGTCGGTCGAGCTGACTACTCCTACGGGCGCGGCGGTGGCGACCACCCTGGCACGGTCCTTCGGAGTGTTGCCCTCCATGACGATCCGGCGCACGGGCTACGGCGCGGGGGACCACGATTTTCCGGGACAGCCGAACGTGCTTCGGGTGATCCTCGGCGAGCCGACGGGCGCGGACGAGGCCCTCGCGGTCAGCGTCATCGAAGCCAATATCGACGATTGCAACCCGCAGGTGCTGGCTTATGCCTGCGAGCGCCTGCTCGAGGCGGGCGCGCTCGACGTCACTTTACAGCCGGTGATTATGAAGAAAGGCCGCCCGGGGCAAATGCTGCAGGTCATCGCCCGCCCCGAAGACCGCGAAGCCCTGGCGCAGATGCTATTTTCCGAGACCTCGACGCTGGGCGTGCGCGTCTACGCCGCCGAACGCCGGGTGCAGGCGCGCGACTGGACCGAGGTCGAAACGCGCTACGGAAAAGTGCGGGTGAAGGTCTCCGGCGAGGGGTCGTACGCGCCGGAGTACGAGGACTGCCGCCGGTTGGCGCTCGAAACGGGCGCGGCGCTCAAACACGTCATCGCCGCAGCGAATCACGCGTACCTGAACAAACAATCCAGATGAAATACTACATCACGACTCCCATTTACTACGTCAACGCGGCGCCGCATATCGGCCACGCCTACACCACCATCGTGGCGGACATGATCCGACGGTTCAAGGGAATGCAGGGCTACGAGGCCGCGGTCACGACCGGCTCGGACGAGCACGGCGTCAACGTGGAGCGCGCCGCGGAGCGCGCGGGAAAGACGCCGAAGGAGTTCACCGACGTGATCGCGGCGGCATTCCAGAAGGAGTGGCAGTCGCTCAGATTGCAGGTCGACTACTTTCAGCGCACCACGAACCCGCAACACGCGCGCGTGGTTCAGGACCTGTTCGAACGCTGCCGCCGGAACGGCTACATCTACAAAGGGTCGTACACCGGGCAGTACTGCATCTTCGACAACCTGTACGTGAACGACGCCAAGCCCGGCGATCCCTGCCCGGATTGCGGGCGGCCCACCGAGACCATCACGGAAGAGAACTTCTTCTTCAAGCTGTCGGCCTTCGGGGAGCGGCTGCTGGAGCTCTACGAGCGCGAGCCGAATTTCATCCAACCCGAGACGCGGCGCAACGAAGTCATGGCGTTCGTCAAGCAGGGCCTGACCGACCTCTCCATTACGCGCAGCAACATCAAATGGGGCATTCCTGTCGAGGGCGAGGCGCCGCACGTCTTCTACGTGTGGTTCGACGCCTTGACCGCGTACATGAGCGCCGTGGACGGCGAAGCGATGTGGCCGGCCGACCTGCACTTGATCGGCAAGGAGATCGTCCGCTTCCACGCCATCTACTGGCCGGCGTTTCTGATGGCCGCGGGGTTGGAGCTGCCGAAGCGGATTTTCGCGCACGGCTGGCTGCTGTTCGAAGAGAGCAAGATGAGCAAGTCGCGCGGCAACATCGTGCGGCCGGAGCCGATCCGGCGCGTGATGGGCGTGGACGCGCTGCGGTATTTCCTGCTGCGCGAGGTGGTGTTCGGGCAGGACGGCAGCTTCAGCTACGACGCGCTGGTCGGCCGCTACAACTCGGACCTGGCGAACGGCCTGGGCAACCTGGCGAGCCGCACGCTGACCATGATCCGGCAGTACAACGCCGGTGCCGTGCCGGCCGGTAACGGCGCTCCCACGATTGCGGAGCTGGCGCGCACGACGACGGCGAGCATGATCGCGGCATTCGCGGAATTCGAGTTCTCGAAGGGTCTGGAAGCGGTGTGGGCGCTGCTTTCGGCCACCGATAAGTACATCGTCGAGCAGGCGCCATGGACCCTGCTCAAGAAGGGCGAAGAAGGGCGCGCGGCGCCTGGGGCCAGCTGCTCGCGGGCCAGAAGATCGGCGAGGTGACGGGGGTGTTCCCGCGCATCGACGCCAAGGTGGCCATCCCCCAGATGCGCGCGCTCGAAGAGGAGGAAGCCGCGCGGCAGGCGGCACTGTTGGGCAAGACGATCGCACCGCCCGCGCCCGTTGTCGAGGCATCGCCGAAGATCACGATCGACGATTTCGCCAAGGTGGACCTGCGCGTGGCGCGGGTGCTGACAGCCGAGCCGGTGAAAGGCGCGAACAAGCTGCTCCATCTCACCATCGACGTGGGCGAGGCGGAGCCGCGCACCCTGGTGGCCGGCATCGCCGAGGCCTATCAGCCCGAGCAGTTGGTGGGACGCAAGGTGGTTATCGTGGCGAATCTGGAGCCGCGCAAGCTACGCGGGATCACCTCCAACGGGATGATAGTTGCGGCGTCGGTCGAGGGCGGAAAGCCCGTGCTGGCGGGGTTCCTCGAAGACATACCGGTGGGGGCGCGCCTGAAGTAGAGGCGCTGTGGCGCAGCCTC
>JAIQFU010000471.1 GCA_020073115.1 Terriglobia bacterium | reverse complement strand
CGCCGCTGGCGGGCCGCCCGGCGCCTGGCCTGCGGCTCGATTCCGTGGCCATACCCGGGCAGGTATTCAGCGGCGAGCGGTTTCCCATTGAGGTCAAGCTGGAATCGCCGCGCGCCGCTCCCGCCCGCGTGGAGATCGCCGCCGAGGGGAAGACCATCGGCGCCAGCGACGTGGATCTGGACCCCGGCCCCAACCACCTGCGCCTCCAGGCCAGCGTCAATTCCGTGGGCGCCATAGCCCTGGAAGGGAAGATCGGCGCCTCCGGGCTCGGCGAGATCCGCTTCGACGACGCCGTCCCCCTCCGCCGCCCGCGCGTTCTCTTCCTTTCGCGCGATCCCGCCGCCGGAGAGCAGCACCTGGTCCGCGCCCTGGAGGCCAACCAGTTCGAAGTGGTCCGCGCGAACGCCCTCCCGGACAAGCTGCAGGATTACCAGGTCGTCATCTTCAATAACTGGGACACGGACTCCGTCCCCCCGGCGCGCAAAGCCGCCGTCGAGCAGTTCGTTAAAGACGGAGGCGGACTGCTGTGGGTGGCCGGTGAGCGCAACGTCTACGTCGAGAAGAAAACCGAAGATCCCCTCGAACGCACGCTGCCGGCGAAGCTCGCGCCGCCGCGTTCCCTGGAAGGGGCCGCCGTTGTTCTGATCGTCGATAAATCTTCTTCCATGGAGGGCCGCAAAATCGAACTGGCGCGGCTCGCGGCCGCCGGCGTGGTCCAGAATCTCCGGCCGATCGATTCCGTGGGCGTGCTGGTCTTCGACAATTCCTATCAATGGGCCGCGTCCATCCGCCGCGCCGACGATCTCGCCGCCATCCAGCGCCTCATCGCCGGCATCACCCCCGACGGCGGAACCCAGATCGCCCCCGCCCTCACCGAGGCCTACCGGCGCATCCTGCCCGTGAACGCCGCCTACAAGCACATCGTTCTCCTCACCGACGGCATCTCGGAGGAAGGTGACAGCATGGCGCTGGCGCGCGAGGCGCAGGCCAACCACGTCACCATTTCCACCATCGGACTCGGCCAGGACGTCAACCGCGCCTTCCTGGAAAAAGTGGCCGGCCTCGCTCAGGGCAAGTCGTATTTCCTGACCGACCCCTCCGGCCTGGAACAGATCCTCCTCCGCGACGTGGAAGAGCACACCGGCTCCACCGCCATCGAAACCTCGATCAGGCCGCGCATCGTGAAAGCCGCCGACGTGCTGGAAGGAACCGGGATGGACGCCGCGCCCCCGCTGCGCGGATATGTGCGCTTCGAATCCCGCCCCACTTCGGAAACGATTCTCCAGGCGGGTGAACGCGACCCCCTGTTCGTCCGCTGGCAGTACGGCCTGGGCCGCGCCGCCGTGTTCGCTTCGGACGCCAAGAACCGCTGGGCCGTCAACTGGGTCGCCTGGACCGGCTTCGACCGCTTCTGGTCGAACGTCTTTCACGACCTGCTGCCGCATGCGCCGCCCTCCGAAACCACGGCCGATTACGACCGCGCGACCAACGAGCTGGTCGTCGATTATCACCTCTCCCGCGGCGTGGAGGATACGCCGGACGGGGGCGCTCCGCCCGGCATCTACGTTTTCGGTCCGAACGGCTTCCACGCGCCGCTGCGCGTCTCCAAAGTGGCCGAGGGGCACTATCGCGGGCGGCTCGCCATCGGCGACAACGAAGGTCTGTTCCTGGTCCGGCCCGTCGCGGAATCGCGAGCCTTCCCCGAGGTCGGATTCTACCGGCAGGAAGATGAACTGCAGGATTACGGGGCCAAAGAGCCGCTCCTCCGCGAAATCGCCGCGGCCACCGGCGGACGTTTCAATCCCGCGCCCAAGCAGGTTTTCGAGCCGCACGGCGGAGGCGCCCGGACCACCATGGACCTCTGGCGCCCCCTGCTGGTCCTGGCGATTCTGCTGAACCTCGCGGAGCTGGTGATGCGCAAAGGCAAGGGCGTGCTGGCGGGCCTCAGGCAACCCGCTTATTGACGGCGAGCACCGCCGGTGGCCGGTTTTCACCGCCATTGGGCCGCCGGCGGTGCGGACTAAACCGCACACACCCTTCGCGTCCTTCTCCGTCGTATAAACATAGATAGAAGCAGTGAGGGCACGATGCTGATCCGCCGCCGTGAAGATATTCCCTTTTCCGAGATCACCCCGAAGTCCGTCTACCTCAACCGCCGCAAATTCCTGGCGGGGATTCCACCGGCTTTTCTCGCCGCCCGCGCCGCCAAAGCCGGCATGAAACTTCCCGGGCTCGCCAAAAGCCCGTTCAGCACCACCGAAAAAATAACGCCCTACAAGGACGTCACCACCTATAACAACTTCTACGAGTTCGGAACCCAGAAGGACGAGCCATCCAAGTGGGCGCAGGGGTTCAAGACCTCTCCCTGGACCGTATCGTTGGAAGGCGAAGTGACCCGGCCGCGCAAGTTTTCCTTGGACGAGCTTTTGAAGCTCGCACCGCTGGAGGAACGCATTTACCGCCACCGGTGCGTCGAGGGCTGGTCGATCGTCGTTCCCTGGGTGGGTTACTCGCTGAGTGCGCTCCTCCAGCAATCGCAGCCCACCGCCAAGGCGAAGTTCGTCGAGTTTCAGAGTTTCTTCAACTCCGGGCAGATGCCCCACGCCGCCGGCATCCAATTCCCTTACGCCGAGGGACTCCGCCTGGACGAGGCCATGCACCCGCTGGCTTTCCTGTGCTTCGGGATGTACGGAGAAACGCTGCCGCCCCAGGACGGCGCCCCCGTTCGACTCGTGCTCCCCTGGAAATACGGCTTCAAGAGCATCAAGTCAATCATCAGAATCCGGCTCGTCGGCAGCCAGCCTGCCACTACCTGGAACATGGAGAACTCTCACGAATACGGGTTCTATTCCAACGTGAATCCCCACGTCGATCATCCGCGCTGGAGCCAGGCCACCGAACGCCGCCTGGGCGAGTTTTTCAAACGCCCCACCCTGATGTTCAATGGCTACGACCAGGTGGCGAGCCTGTACGCGGGCATGGATCTGAAGAAGTACTTCTGAAACCACTCACGCCGATGCTGAAGAAAATCAAGTGGAGCAAAGTCCTGCTTTTTCTGCTGTGCCTCGCGCCCGTTTGCTACGTTCTCCGGCGCGCCTGGAACCAGGACCTCACCGCCAATCCCATCGAATACATCACCCACTTCACGGGCGACTGGACTCTCCGGCTGATCGTCGCCACGCTCGCCGTGACGCCGCTGCGAAAACTGCTGGGCCTTCCGGTTCTCATCCGTTACCGGCGCATGATCGGGCTCTTCGCGTTCTTCTACGGATCGCTGCATTTCCTCACGTACCTGTGGCTGGACAAATTCTTCGACCTGCACGCGATTGTGAAGGACGTCGGCAAGCGTCCGTTCATCACCGCGGGTTTTACGGCCTTCGCGTGCCTGCTGCCGCTGGCCGTCACCTCCACCGCGGGCTGGATCCGCAGGCTGGGCGGGAAGCGCTGGCGGCAGTTGCACCGCCTGGTCTACGCCGCCGCCATCGCCGCTGTCGCGCACTACTTCTGGTTGGTGAAAGCGGACCACCGCCTGCCGATCTTCTATGGCTCCCTGGTGGCGGCGCTCCTCGGTTACCGCGTCCTCAATGGGGCAGCCTTCGGCCGGCGCGCCCCCCGGGCCCAAACTTCAGTCCCGCCCACCGCCGCTACTGCTCCAGCACATCGTGCCAGGCGTTGATCATCACGCGCCGGGGCTTCTTCGGGACGGTGATCTTCACAGGTACCGATGTGCTGCCCGTCATGCGGGCCGCCCCCAGCTTGATGATCTGCCCGTCGAAATCCGCGTAGAGCGGCACGGCCATGATGAAGCTCTCCGGGACCTCGCTCTGCGCCAGCGTCCCTTCGATCAGCCATTTCCCGTCGGGCTGCGGCTTCAGTTCGCAATCCAGTTTGTACCGCGGGATCGCCGTCCCGTACACCCATTCGGAGAAGAACCAGTCGAGCTTGCCGTCGCCCGCGAGGTTGAGTCCCGGGCGCATGTGCTTCTCCAGCGTCCGCTGGAAGCTCTCCGTTGTGGCATTCCGGTTCAGGTGCTCGCGCACATAATCCTGCATCGCCTCGACGAAGTATTTGTCGCCCTCTTTCGGCTCGTACATCAGTTGCCGGATCATGTGGAGAACGTATCCGCCTTTGTCGTACACCGTACCGTCGTAGCCGTTGCGGTTCTTAAAACTCGCCAGGCGGAGGCCCAGCCATAGCGGTCCGGCATCGTTGGGCCGGCGCCCGAATGCGTTCTTTTCCAGGATCCGTTTGCGCGCCTGCTCCCAATATTGCAGGTACTTGCCCGGAGTTTTCTCGGTGTTCTGGAGATAGAGCCCGGCGGAGAAATTCGCGAACCCTTCCGACAGCCACTGGTCGTGGAA
>JAIQFU010000021.1 GCA_020073115.1 Terriglobia bacterium | reverse complement strand
CTCTTCTTTGGAGTCATCGTAACTGTCGTCGATGATTTTCCTGATCTGTTCGCTACTCATTTGGCCATTCCTTTCCGGATGCGGGAAGCGCAGCCGGCCCCACGCTGACGAGCGCTTCCCAATGCTTTCTGAATTCGATGCGGGCCGCGTGCAGACGGGACTTGACCGTGCCTTCGGGCGTTTTGAGCATGCCGGCGATCTCAGCCACGCTGAAACCTTCCACGTAATAAAGATTCAACACGGTCCGCGCGGGCGCCGGCAAACAGCGGAGCGCATCCTGCACATCGCGAATTGTTTCGCTCTCCGCCTGTCCGGCAACCACGGTGTGCGCATGTTCCGGCTCCGCCGGGGGTGGACATTCGTGTCCGCGCCGGCAACGCCAGTCATAGGCCTTGTGGCTGGCAATCCGGAAAGCCCATGCGCCGAACCTGGCCGGGTCGTTCAGGCGCCGCAGGCCTCTCACGATCTCCAGCCAGGTCTCCTGGGAGATGTCCCAAGCCGCCGTCGGGGAGCCGGTCAGATGGAGGGTGTGCCGCCAAAGCCGCTTCTGCCACCGCGAGACGAGCATGTCGAACGCCTCGCGCTTCCCGCTCTGCGCATCGATCACCAGAATTTGATCGGCGATTTGCTCGACCGCATTCGGCATTCTACACAGTATGTCTGTTTTCGGGGATCATCGGTTCACCCGGCCCGGAGGATTAGATGGGGTCGATGGAACCCGCGCAACGCAGGCAGGGCCGATCCGCCGGCGCGTTACTTCCCGTCCGTTTTTGACCGCCCCGCCATACTGGTGGTCTGCTCTCGCCAGTACGACGCGGTAGGATCCGTGAAAGGGCAAATCGGGTACAGGCACGAGGTTTCGCACAGGCGGCGAAATTCGAGCCAGTCCCCGCTTGGCAGTGCGCCGCACCGTACCGCGGCTATTGCGGGATTTCGGGCGAGTCCAAACCAGTCACCGAAACCCGCACGTCAATGCCTTCGCGCACGCTCTGGGTAACAACGCAGTAGTCCTCGAACAGACCGAGGCAGCGCAGAGCTTTCCGCATTTCCGGCTCCGGTATTCCGGGGTCGATCTCCACCTCGACTTTGGCGATGCGCAGCCGCCCGCGCTCGTTCCGCCGCGTCTCGGTTCGCACGCGGGTCTTGATCGGCCCCAATTGCACCTGCGCCTTTCGGGCGCAAAACAAGAGGCTGGCGCTGAGGCAGTTTCCGATCGCCGCGGCGAGAGCGCGGGAGGCGCTGGGCCATGCATCCCGGCCGAGGGGAGCGGGCTCGTCCAAGCGCCATTCGGGGAACTGGGGCTTGTCGAAGCGGACTCTGAATTCGAAATCCTCGAGTTGTTCGAGCGTGATCGTGAAATCGTTGAGGGAGGTCTCTTGTGGGGCGCTGCTCATAAAATCACCTTGGTATCCGAAGCCTTTTCTTATAGCGTAGACGCTTTCCTGTCCGGATTTATGGATTTCACGCTTGCGGGTTTGCGGCCGGCCCGGGGGACCTTCTCTACCCCCCAGGATCACCCCGGTTCTGTGCGTGGAGCAACAGTGCAAGACCAATAGGCAAGAAATCGGAAGAATCAGAATACCGCCGCCGGGGAGCTCGACCCTAATCTGGAGATGAGGGAAACGCTCCCGAAGGAGAAACGATGCAGAAGCGGAAACTTGGGAAGAGCGGGTTGGAGGTTTCGGCTCTCGGGCTCGGCTGCATGGGAATGAGCTTCGGTTACGGCCCGGCCAAAGACAAGCGCGAAATGATCCCGGTTATCCGGGCAGCCGCGGAACGCGGCGTCACGTTCTTCGATACCGCCGAAGCGTACGGCCCCTTTATTAACGAAGAACTCGTGGGTGAAGCGCTCGCTCCCTTCCGTGGGCGCGTTGTGATCGCCACCAAGTTCGGGTTCAAACTGGACCCGAACACCGGCAGGCAGGCGGGGCTGGACAGCCGGCCGGAGCACATCAAGCAGGTCGCCGAAGGCTCGCTGAAGCGGCTCGGGGTCGACATCATCGATCTTTTCTATCAGCACCGCGTCGATCCGGACGTGCCGATCGAAGATGTGGCCGGAGCGGTGAGGGACCTGATTCGGGAAGGCAAGGTCAAGCGATTCGGCCTTTCTGAAGCGGGAGCGAAGACAATTCGCCGCGCTCACTCCGTCCTGCCGGTCACCGCCGTTCAAAGCGAGTACTCGCTGTGGACGAGAGGCCCGGAGAAAGAAGTGCTGCCGACGCTGGAGGAGCTTGGAATCGGCTTCGTCCCGTATAGCCCTCTGGGCAAGGGCTTCCTCACGGGAAAGATGGACGAAAACACCAGCCTGGACCGCTCCGACTTCCGCAAGATTCTGCCCCGGTTCACGCCGGAGGCAATGAAAGCGAATCGAGCCCTTGTCGATCTGCTCGGCGGCATCGCAGAACGGAAGAAGGCGACGCCTGCCCAGATCGCGCTTGCGTGGCTGCTTGCCCAGAAGCCGTGGATTGCGCCGATCCCCGGCACTACGAAACTGGCGCGCCTCGAGGAGAACATCGGAGCGGCATCCGTCGAACTTACCCCGGACGATCTTCGTGAAATCGACAGCGCCGCCTCAAAGATCACGGTACAAGGGGCCAGGTATCCCGAGCACATCGAGCAAATGACCGGCCGCTGAGCGGCCACGCGAAGGAGTTCCGGAAATGGAGATCAAGAGAAGCGGTTCGCAGCCTTCCGGCAAAGGACCGGCCGATTATTTTACCGGCGCGGTGCGGGTTGACCCGCTGTTCAACCCGCCCGCTCCAGCGCGTGTTGTCGCCGCCAGCGTCACCTTCGAGCCCGGCGCCCGGACGGCGTGGCACACCCACCCGCTGGGCCAAAACCTGATTGTGACCGCCGGGTGCGGCCGGGCGCAGCGGTGGGGCGGACCGGTGGAGGAAATCCGCCCGGGTGACGTGATCCGGTTCGCGCCGGGTGAGAAGCATTGGCACGGCGCCACGGCAACCACGGCCATGACGCACATTGCCATCCAGGAACAGCTCGACGGCAAGACCGTCGATTGGATGGAACACGTCACCGACGAACAATACAAGGCCTGACTAACGGGCCGGCAGGCAATCGACAGGAGCGTTCAATCTATGTACAAAGCGAAGGCTTACTCCGCCGCCAGTGCGAAACCGCCGCTGGGCTCCCCGACGATCGCGCGTCGCGATCCAACCGAACACGACATTCAGATCGAGATGCGGTATCTGCCTTCGGCCTTATCTTCGGACGCCGCACGCCGAGCCATTCGCTCTGCTCGTGGCGCAACTGGCGTACGAGGGAGAAGGGGGCTCAGATCTGGCGTACCGTTTCGAGCGGTTTGGAGAATAGGAGAGTGGAACACGGTATGACGGCACTCGGCGGATGGCAGAACTTCTACGTGATCGTGGGGTCGTCCGCCGGCGCCCTGATCGGTTTACAATTCGTGGTCTTGAGCCTCATCGCCAACAGGCCGCTGGCGCGAACTGACGCTGACGCTGGCGGCGCGTTTGCGACGCCCACGATCGTTCATTTCGGAGCCGTGCTCGGACTCTCGGGCATTCTCAGCGTTCCCTGGGACGGGGCTGGCGCCGCCGCGGTTCTCTGGGGGCTGGTGGGACTCAGCGGCGTAGTGTACGGCGTCATCGTCACTCGGCGGCTGCGAGTACAGAGGGCGTACCAACCGGAATTCGAGGACTGGTTGTTCCATGTTCTGCTGCCCTTCGCGGCGTACTTAATGCTGGCGCTATCGGCATACGCCGCCCGCTCTCATCTGCGCGAGGCCCTCTTCGCCGTGGGAGCGGCGGCGCTGCTGCTGCTCTTCACCGGCATTCATAACGCCTGGGACGCCGTCACGTACCACGTGTTTGTCAAGCGGAGTGAAGACGAGCAGCAGCGCTGATGTGGCTGGCTGGGCGGCAAACAGCCGCCGAATTGCACTACATAGCTGGCGGGTATCATACGACGTCAAGACGTGCCTCGAGCGGGAGGCGCATTGCAGGCCGCAAACGGTTCCGGATATTTCCGGTGGTCCGACCGTAGGAATGCGTGGAGCGGCAAACAGATTATTGGCTGTCCGACGAAGACCGTAAGCTATTGATACTTCATGGCGGAGAGAGAGGGATTCGAACCCTCGATAGAGTTTCCCCTATACACGCTTTCCAAGCGTGCGCCTTCAACCACTCGGCCATCTCTCCGCGTCGGAACAAGATGCGGCTTGCGGTCTCTCAAGCAGCTTCGGATCTCCCACAGGATAACACGGTCGAAACAGCCTTTCGCTGTAGGCGCGGCGGCCGCATTCCTGCTGGCGGGTTCGGCGCTCGCGCTGAACACTCCCCTCTATGGCCGGAACGGGCCGCGGAACCCGGGCCAAACGCAGGGGCCGGAAGTAAGCGGCGAAGCCACGGCGGCGTGCGGCCCGGCCTGGTGGTCTGCGACGCAAAAACAGTACCGATCCGTGAAAGGGCAAACCGGGTACAGGCACGAAGTTTCGCAAGGCGGCGAAATTCGAGCCAGTCCCCGTTTTGCAGCCCGTGCATACCCGAGGACATTTGCGCCGCCCACACGCGCGGCCCCTCGCGAACAGACCGACCGCACCCCACACCTTTCCCGGCCAAAAACGTCATATTCTTGAATTCCGCGTCGTCTAAGGAGCATGGATATGAAACGAATGCTGGCGGCCCCCGGGCTGCTGGTTCTGGTTGCGGGGGCCGGTTTCGCGCAGACCCCGGCGGCGGCGCCGCTGTCCTTCGAGGTCGCTACCGTCAAGGCCTCCGCGCCCACGGGCAATATGATCCGCGTGGGCGTCAGGTCCGACGCCGGCCGCGTCGAGTACAACAACATGGCGTTCGCCGACTTACTCCGCATCGCCTTCAAAGTGAAGGACTACCAGATCGAAGGCCCGGATTGGCTCCGCTCGGAGCGCTTCAATATCGTGGCCAAGCTGCCCGACGGCGCCAACCGCGAACAGATCCCCGAGATGCTCCAGACGCTTCTCACCGAACGCTTCCAGGTCAAGTTCCATCGCGACAAGAGAGATCTCCCGGTGTATGCGCTGGTGGCGGGGAAGAATGGGCCGAAGCTCCAGAAATCCGACGAAAACGACACCTCGCTACCGGGCGGCCTGCTAGACGGCAAGCTTCCGCCACCGCCTTCCGGGGCGGCGGTGGGGCACGCCGTCTCGAACGTGATGGTGGGAAGCGTCGCGGGTGGCGGGAGAGGAGGGCCGAAGGGCGTCATGATGATGGATTCCTCGGGCCGCCTCGCAGCCAAGAAGGCGTCCCTCACCATGCTGGCGGACATGCTCACGCGCATGCTGGACAGGCCGGTGGTCGATGAAACCGGCATCGAAGGGGATTATGATTTCGAATTGGAGTTTTCACCGGAGGAGGCGAAGAACATGCGGGGTTACGCGGCGATGGCGGGGGCGCCGGGGCCGGGATCGCATGCCGCTTCTCCGGCGGACGCCGCCCCGGAACCCGGCCAGTCGATCTTCACTTCGATCCAGAAGGTCGGGCTCAAGCTGGAACCACGGAAATCCCCGACGGAGATCATCGTCATTGACCGTGCGGAAAAGCTCCCCACAGAGAATTAGGGTGTTCAGGCTCGCCGCACTGCTCATCCTAGCGTGCTTGCCCCTGGCCGCGGCCGAGCACCACGGGTTGGTCACGTTCGGCGGGCTTCCCGTTCCGGGGGCCACGGTGACGGCCAGCCAAGGGGAGAAGCGCGTCACGGCCATTACGGACCAGCTCGGGTTTTACTCCTTCGCCGACCTGCCGGACGGCATCTGGAGCATCCGGGTGGAAATGCTGTGTTTCGCTCCCTTGGAGAAAGAGATCGCGGTGGCGCCGGGGGCGCCGAGCCCGGAGTGGGAACTGAAGCTGATGCCGGTAGAGGAGATGCGCACGGAAAAGAGCGCGCCGGCGCCGGTCGGAACCGATACCGGCACGAATGCCGGCAGGGCAGGCCAAAGGCCCGCTCCACGAAAGGGCGGCAAGCCCGCGCCCCAGCCGGCGAACACTTCCACGGCGTTTCAACGCGCCGGGCTGAACGCTTCGGCCGAGGCGGAAAAACTCACCGCCGACCCGGAGACGCAGACGGACGAACTGAAGCAGAGCGCCGCCGACGGGTTTCTGATCAATGGCAGCGTGAATAACGGGGCCAATTCGCCCTTCGCCCAGGCGGCGGCGTTCGGGAATTTTCGCAAGTTTGGGCGGAGCCTCTACAATGGGAACCTGGGATTGCTGGTGGACAACTCCGCGCTGGACGCGCGCCCCTTCTCCCTCACCGGCCAGAACACGCCCCGCCCGGCGTATAACCGCATGACGGCCGTCGGCTCCTTCGGCGGTCCGCTGAAGATCTCGCGGTTATGGAGCGCGAACAGCGCGCCCATGGTTACCGTCAACTACCAGTGGACACGAAACAGCAACGCCACCACCGCGACCGGCCTGATGCCGAGCGCTGCCGAGCGGGCGGGCAGTTTCTCGCAACCTGTTTTCGACCCGGCCGACGGCTCCGCGTTCCCGAATAACTCCATCCCGCGGAACCGAATCGCAAACGAGGCCAGCGCGCTCCTGCCGCTCTACCCGGGGCCGAACTTCGCGAACAGCCGCTACAACTACCAGGTCCCGCTGCTCGGCGCCGTGCACCAGGATGCGCTCCAGGCGCGCGTCAACAAATCCCTGGGCCGACGCGACCAGATCAACACCGCGCTCGCGCTTCAATCCATGCGGAGCGACAGCGCCACAATGTTCGATTTTCTCGATCTCAACGGCTCGCTGGGAATCAACGCCAGCGCCGGGTGGCGCCGCTCCTTCACGTCGCGCGTCTACGGTTCGCTCACCGTGCAGTACAGCCGGCTTTCGGCGCGGGCCACGCCGTACTTCGCCAACCGCAGAAACATCTCGGGCGACGCCGGCGTCACGGGCAACAACCAGGAGCCCGTCAACTGGGGTCCGCCGGCGCTCTCCTTCGGCGGCGGAATCGCCCCCCTGGCGGACATCCAGGCCTCCTTCACCCGAAACCAGACCACAGGCGTGTCTTACTCCCTGACCTGGGTGCGCCGCGAGCACAATTTCAACTTCGGCGGTGATTTCCGCCGGCAGCAGTTCAACGCCCTGGCGCAGCAGGACCCGCGCGGCTCGTTCGCCTTCACCGGCGCGGCCGCCGGCGTGGACTTCGCGGACTTTCTGCTGGGCATCCCCGATACCAGCGCCATCGCCTTCGGCAATGCCGACAAGTACTTCCGGTCGTCAGTCTACGACGCTTATTTCACGGACGACTGGCGCGTCGGGGCGAACCTCTCGCTGAACGCCGGCATCCGCTGGGACTACACGTCCCCCATCACGGAGCGCTACGGCCGGCTGGTCAACCTCGATATCGCGCCCGGGTTTGTGGCGCAGGCGCCGGTGGTGGCCGCCGAGCCCGCGGGACCGCTCACCGGCGCGCGGTACCCCGATTCGCTGCTCCGCCCCTACAAGGCGGCCTTCCAGCCGCGCATCGGGTTCGCCTGGCGCCCCCTGTCCGCTTCCTCGCTGCTGATCCGCGGCGGCTACGGCGTGTACTACGATGCCTCCGTCTACCAGGGCATCGCCATGCAGTTGGCGCAGCAATCGCCGCTTTCCAAGAGCCTCAGCGTGCAAAACAGCCCGGCCAACCCGCTCACCCTGGCCAACGGATTCGTGGCCGCGCCCAACATCACCCTCAATACCTTCGCGGTGGATCCCGGGTTCCGCCCCGGCTATGCGCAGAACTGGCAGATCTCGGCGCAACGCGACCTGCCGGGCGGAATGGTGGCCATCGCCAGTTACCTCGGGGTGAAAGGGACGCACGCCCGCCAGCAATTCCTGCCGAACACCTACCCCCTTGGCGCGGCGAACCCGTGCCCGATCTGCCTGAGCGGATACGGTTACCTCATCTCCGGGGGCAATTCCAACCGGCAGGCGGGCCAACTCCAGTTGCGGCGGCGGTTGCGCAACGGCTTCACCGCCGGCGTGCAATACGCCTTCTCCAAGGCCATCGATGACGCAACGCTCGGGGGCGGCGGCCAGGGCGCGCTGCTCATCGCTCAGAACTGGCTCGACCTGCAGGCGGAGCGCGCCCTCTCCAGCTTCGATCAGCGCCATCTGGTGAACGCGAATTTCCAATACAGCACCGGCACGGGACTCCGCGGCGGAACGCTGATGAGCGGGTGGCGCGGCGGCCTGTTCAAGGATTGGACCATCGCCAGCCAGATCACCGCCGGCAGCGGCTTCCCGCTCACGCCCGTCTATTTCGCGCCGGTGAAAGGCACCGGCATGACCGGCAGCATCCGGCCGCAGTACACCGGGGCGCCGCTTTACGCCGCTCCCCCGGGTCTGTTTCTGAACCCGGCGGCCTATGCCGCGCCCTCGCCGGGGCAATGGGGAAACGCCGGGAGAGATTCGATCACCGGGCCAGCGCAGTTCGCCCTGAACGCATCCCTGATGCGCGCCTTCCGCCTGACCGACCGCTTCACCCTCGACCTGCGGGTGGACGCCACGAACGCGCTCAACGACGTGACGTATCCGAGTTGGAACACCACCGCCGGCAGCGTGCAGTTCGGCCTGCCGATGACGGCCAACGCTATGCGGACCGTGCAGACCAATCTGCGGGTGAGGTTCTAGCATGAGAAGATCCGCGCTGCTGCTTCTCGCCGGCCTGCTGGCGGCACAGCAACCTCCGCCGGTCAAGTTCCAGGCCAGCGCCCAACTCGTGCTGGAAATGGTCACGGTCACCGACAAGAGCGGCGCGCCCATCGAAGGCCTCACCGCCCGCGATTTCACCGTTACGGAAAACGGCGTTCCCCAGACTGTCGCTTTCTGCGAGTATCAGAAGCTCGACTCGCCGGATGCCGCCCGGCCGGCGGCTCCCGTCATCGACGCGCCCACGGTTTCGTCGGTCACCGCCAACCAGATCGCGCCCGAGCCGCCGGGCGATTTGCGGTACCGCAACCGCCGCCTCCTGGCTCTCTATTTCGATTTGAGCGCCATGCCCGTGGCGGACCAACTGCGTTCCTTCGCCGCGGCCGTTAAATTTCTTCGAACGCAGATGAAGCCCGCGGACCTCGTGGCCATCCTGACCTTCTCCGGCGGCGCGGTGCGCGTCCTGAACGGTTTCACCGACGACCGCGACGCGCTGCTGGCCACCATCCAGAAACTCGTGGCCGTGGACGAAGGGCTGGGCGAGGACGACGACGATTCCGATACCGGCGCCGCCTTCGGCCAGGACGACAGCGAGTTCAACGTCTTCAACAACGACCGCCAGCTTTCCGCGCTCCAGACCGCCGCGGCCATGCTGGGCCATCTCAATGAGAAGAAGGCGCTCCTGTATTTCGCCAGCGGCCTGCGGCTGAGCGGCATCGATAACCTTTCGCAGATGCGCGCCACCACCAACGCCGCCATCCGCGCCAACGTGGTCCTTTTTTCCATCGATGCGCGCGGGCTGGTGGCCCTGCCTCCCATGGGCGACGCCAGTCGCCCCGCGCCCGGCGGGGCGGGCATGTATACCGGCGCCTCCGCCATGATGGTCTCCAACAACCTGCAACGCTCGCAGGACGCCATGTACGCCCTCGCCGCCGACACCGGCGGCAAGTCCCTGCTCGACACCAACGACCTTTCGGCGGGCATCGTCCAGGCGCAGAAGGCGTACTCCAGCTATTACGTGATCGGGTACTACACCGGCAACGCCGCGCTCGACGGCAAGTTCCGCCGCATCCAGATCTCTCTGCGCGAATACGCTTCCGCGAAGCTCGATTACCGCCAGGGCTACTTCGCCGGCAAGGAGTTCGGGAAGTTCACCGCCGCCGACAAGGAACGCCAACTGGAAGAGGCCCTGATGCTCGAAGACCCCATCACGGAGCTCACCATCGCCATGGAGGTGAACTACTTCCAGTTGAACCGCGCCGAATATTACGTCCCCGTGGTGATGAAGATTCCGGGAAGCGAGCTGGCGCTGGCCCACCGCGGCGGCTACGAACGCACGGTGATCGACTTCATCGGCGAGATCAAAGACGAGTACGGCAGCACGATCCAGAACATCCGCGACAAGGTGGAGATCAAGCTGGGCGGCGCCACCGCCGCCGAGTTGGCCCGCCGCCCCATCGAGTACGACACCGGTTACACCCTCCTGCCGGGCGCCTACACCGTCAAGGTATTGGCCCGCGACAACGAAACCGGCCGTATCGGGACTTATCTCAGCAAATTCGTGATCCCCAACCTGAACAAGGAGGAGAAGCGGATCCCCATCAGCTCCGTGGTTCTGAGCAGTCAGCGGGTGGACCTGCACGATGCCATTTACACCGCGGGGAAGGACAAAGAGCAGGTGGCCAACCCGCTGGTGCAGGAGGGACAGAAACTCATCCCCAGCGTGACGCGCGTGTTCAGCAGGAGCAGGGAAATGTACGTCTACCTGCAGGCGTACGAGCCGACCGCCCCGGCGGCGCAGCCTCTGGTGGCTTTTGTCAGTTTCTACCGCAACCGCACCAAAGCATTCGAGACCGCGCCCATGCAGGTCGCGCAGCGTTTGGACAACAGGCTGAAGACGGCGCCGCTGAAATTCAGCATCTCGCTCGACAAACTCCCGCCCGGGAAGTACACCTGCCAGGTGACCGTGATCGACCCCGCCGCCCAAAAAGCCGCCTTTTGGCAGGCGCCGGTGCTGCTGACGATGTGAGTACCGCCGGCGGTCGCATTTTGCCGCCGGTTCTCTTGCCTGCTGGAAAGACAACGCGTGGCGAAAACCGACCACCGGCGCTACTCACTTGCTACAATCGGTTCTCTGCCATGGCCCAACGGGTGTCTCTGTTCGTTACCTGCATTGTCGATCAGCTTTTTCCGCAGATCGGCATGGCCATGGCGCACGTGCTGGAGCGGCTCGGCTATCAACTCGATTTCCCCGAGGGCCAGACCTGCTGCGGGCAGCCGGCTTTCAACAGCGGATACCGCCAGGAAGCCCGCATCGTGGCGCGCCATTTCCTCGACGTCTTCGAGAAGTGCGAAGCCATCGTGGTCCCCTCCGGCTCCTGCGCTTCCATGGCCATCCACCACTTCCCCGACCTGTTCGCCAAAGAGCCGGAAACGCTGGCCCGCGTGCGCGCTCTCCGGGAGCGGATCTGGGAGTTCTCCACGTTCCTCACGGCGGTAGCCGGGGTGGAGGACGTGGGCGCGCGCTTCCCCGACGTGGTCACGTTTCACGACGGCTGCCACGCCCTCCGCGAAATGGGCGTCAAATCCGCCCCCCGCCGCCTCCTCGCTCAAGTGCGCGGCCTGGAACTGCGCGAAATGCAGCCCGCGGAAGAATGCTGCGGCTTCGGCGGCACATTCGCCGTGAAGTTCGGGGAACTCTCCGGGGCCATGGCCCGCACCAAGGTGGAAGCCATCCTGCGCACCGGCGCGCGGAGCGTGGTCTCGCTCGACCCCAGTTGCCTGATGCAGATTCGCGGCGCGCTCTCCCGCGCCGGCTCCGAGGTGCGCACCCTGCACCTGGCGGAGGTCCTCGCCAGCCGTTGAAACCCATGTCCGCCGAATTCCAGCAACACATCCACGACACGCTGGCGGACGGCCGCCTCCAGTCGGCCGTCTATACCTCCACCGGGCGGCTGAAGGAAGGCCGCTCCGCCGTGGTGGCGCACGATGTCCTGCCCGATTACCAGGAACTCCGCACCCAGGCGAACGCTATCAAGAAGCACGCCATCGAGAACCTCGACCACTACCTGGAGGAGTTCGAGCGCAACGTCGAGGCGCACGGCGGGCGCGTGGTCTGGTGCAAGGACGGATCGGAAGTCGCCGATTTCGTGCTGGAACTGGCCAAAGAGCGCGGCGCGCGGCTGATCGTGAAATCCAAGTCGATGCTCACCGAGGAGATCGACCTCAACGAGCGGCTGGAGCGTCACGGCCTGGAATCGGTGGAGACCGACCTGGGCGAGTACATCATTCAACTGGCGCACGAGCGGCCTTACCACATCGTCGCCCCGGCGCTGCACAAGACCCGCGAACAGGTTGCCGATCTCTTCACGGCGCGGCTCCACGTTCCGCATGAGACGGTCATCGAGAAGCAGACCGCCACCGCGCGCGCGGTCCTGCGCGAGAAGTTCCTGGCGGCCGATATCGGGATCAGCGGGGCCAACTTCCTGGTGGCCGACTCCGGCGCCATTGTGCTGGTGGAGAACGAAGGCAACGCGCGGCTGGCTACGTCGGCGCCGAAGATCCACATCGCCATTGCCGGCATCGAGAAGATCGTACCCCGCGCGCAGGATCTCGCCACCTTTTTGAAGCTTCTGGCGCGCAGCGCCACCGGCCAACTGCTCTCGGTCTACACTTCCTTTCTCAGCGGACCCCGCCGCCCGGACGAAATCGACGGCCCCGAGGAGTTCTACGTCGTCCTGGTGGATAATGGCCGCACCCGTCTGCTCCAGGAGCGCGAGAAGCGGCAGTCCCTCTATTGCATCCGCTGCGGCGCGTGCCTCAACGCCTGCCCGGTGTACCGCAAGATCGGCGGCCACAGTTTCCCGTGGGTCTACTCCGGGCCCATCGGAGCGATCCTGACGCCGCAATTCCTGGGCGTGCAGCGCGAGCCGGCCCTGCCGTTCGCCTCCAGCCTGTGCGGCGCGTGCGCCGAGGTCTGCCCGGTCAAGATCGACATTCCCAAGGCGCTGCTCGACCTGCGCTGCGAGGTCAAGAAGGCGGAAATGCGGGAGAAGCAGAACCGGCTGGAGAAGCTGGCGTTCCGCGTCTTCGCCTGGGTCATGAGCCATCCCCGGATCTACGAAATGGCGGGCCGCATGGCCGGCTCCGCGTTCCCGGAGGAAAACGCCGGCTGGCTCCGGCGCGTCCCGGGGCTGATGAATTTCGGCCCCATGCGCGCCTGGGCGGACCAGCGCGATCTGCCGCCTCCGCCGGCGCGCAGCTTCCGCGAGATGTGGAGGCGCCGCTGATGCCGCGCGACGCCGTCCTGCACCGCGTCCGCACCGCGCTGGGCCGCGGCGCCGGCGCCCCCATCCCCGATCCGCCCCCCGCGCGCATCCGGATTCCGGAGGTAGACCTGGAATCGCGGATCGCCTCCTTCCGCACGCGCATCGAAGCGCTCGCCGGCGAGACCTGCCTCGCGCCGTCTCCGGAGCAGGCGCGCGCCGCGGTCGCGGCGGCTGTCGAAGGCAAGACCGCGGTGGCCTCCAACGCCCCCTTCCTGGCCGAGTGCGGCATCCCCGGCCTCGCCGGGGTGCGGTCCGGCATCACCGATCCCGCGGAATTGCGCCGCCAGTGCGCCGCCGCGGACGTGGGGATCACCAGCGCCGACTACGCCCTGGCCGACACCGGCACGCTGGTGATGCTTTCCAGCCTCCAGGAAGCCCGGCTGGTTTCGCTGCTTCCCCCCGCCCATATCGCCGTGGTTCCGCGCGGCCGCATTCTCACCGGCCTCGACGAGTTGTTTTCGCTTCTCCCCCGCCCCGCGGAGCAAACCAGTTCCATGGTCCTGATCACCGGCCCCAGCCGCACCGCCGATATCGAGCAGATCCTGGTGCGCGGCGTGCACGGCCCGGGGCGGGTCACGGTGGTGATCGTGTAACGCCGCCGGTCTTGCCGGCGGGCTGAATCGTCGCCCAAAGAATACCGCCGGCGAAAAGCGGCCGGCGGCGGCGCTTCAACAGGTATTACAATGGCCCTTCCCCATGTCTGAACACTCCAAATTTCTCCTGGCCGATAGCCAGATTCCCAGCATCTGGGTGAACGTGCTGCCTTCGTTGAAGGAGCCGCTCGCTCCACCCCTCCACCCGCAGACGCGCGCGCCGCTGACGCCTCAGGACCTGCTTCCCCTCTTCCCCATGGAATTGATCGAGCAGGAATTATCGCCCAAGCCGGAGATCGACATCCCCGGCGAGGTGATGGACATCTACCGGCTCTGGCGCGCCACGCCGCTCTACCGCGCACGCCGCCTGGAGCAGGCGCTCGATACGCCGGCCCACATCTACTACAAATATGAGGGCACGAGTCCGGCGGGAAGCCATAAACCCAACACCGCGGTGGCCCAGGCCTATTACAACAAGCGCGCGGGCATGAAGCGGCTCGCCACCGAAACCGGAGCCGGACAGTGGGGCAGCGCCCTGGCGCTCGCCTGCCAGCTCTTCGGGCTGGAGTGCACGGTCTACATGGTGCGCATCAGCTACGATCAGAAGCCCTACCGCCGCATGATGATGCACGCCTGGGGCGCGGAGGTTTTCCCCAGCCCGAGCGACCACACCAACTCCGGCCGGGGCGTGCTCGCCGCCACTCCGAATTCCTCCGGAAGCCTGGGAATCGCCATCAGCGAGGCCGTCGAGGATGCCGCCACCCACCCGGACACCAACTATTCGCTGGGCAGCGTGCTCAACCACGTCCTCCTGCACCAGACCGTCATCGGACAGGAGGCGCGGCTGCAAATGGCGTTGGCTGGCGAGGAGGCCGAGGTGGTGATCGGCTGCTTCGGCGGCGGCAGCAATTTCGGCGGTATCGCCCTGCCCTACATCCTCGACCGCATCGCCGGCAAGGGTCCCCGCATCGTGGCCGTCGAGCCCGCCGCCTGCCCCAGCCTCACCAAGGGACGGTTCACGTACGATTACGGCGATACCGCCAAACTTGCTCCCCTGGTCAAGATGTACACGTTGGGGCACGATTTCGTCCCGCCCGGCATCCACGCCGGCGGACTGCGCTACCATGGCGCATCGCCCTTGCTCAGCCACTTGCTCCACCACGGCTACTTCGAGGCCAAGGCGTACACCCAGATTCCGGTGTTCGAAGCCTCGCTCCAGTTCGCACGGACCGAGGGCATCCTGCCCGCGCCCGAATCGGCCCACGCCATCCGCGCCGCCGTGGACGAGGCGCTCGCCGCGCGCGAAGAGGGCCGCCCCAGGACGATCCTCTTCTGCCTCAGCGGCCACGGACACTTCGACATGTCCGCCTACGAGACCTATCTCACGGGACAATTGCAGGACTACGAGCATCCCGGCCCGGATATCGAAAAAGCCATGGCCGCGTTGTAGAGGAGCGGGTTTTCGCCGGCGGTGTAAGTCTAAATTGTTAGTTAAAAGTACCAACGCCGCCGGCGGTACTACAGTTCGGATTCGTACTATTCAGGCCACCAGGAGAATCCTGGGGTTCCGAGGAAAAAAGTAGTAATAACCCCTGATAAAAAAGGCTTGATTCCCCCCATTTGCGGTGCTAGACTCGTCATGGTTCATCTAGTACTGTACGAACCGTGATCAGGGGCTTTACTCCCATGTTTACGAGCGTTTTGATCATCGTTCTTTCCTTCGCACTTTTGGTCTACTGGTTCCGTTACAGTTGTCTACTGCTCCTCCGTAGCCGCTCAGCCGCACCCGTATGTCCTGCCGATCTCCGGTTCAGCATCGAGAAAGTGCAACAGCAGTTGAAAGCGGGAGACGATCTGGATCCCTTGCACCGTTCGCTCCAGCGCGACTACGCCCTTTTCATTTTCCTGGTGGAGCACGCCTCCGGGCTGTCGCTTCAAAGCTTCGACGATCGGTTGCTGGTGTGGGACTACAAAGTACTACAGCTATGGTACGGTCTGACCAAGGCCGTGTTTCCCAGCCAGGCGCGGCAGGCGCTCACGGAAATGGCCGACATCATGGCCGTCCTCCTTAAGCGGATTGCCGAACAGGCCGGGACTTACGTCGAGGCCTGACCCTAAGGCGCCGCTCCGCACTTTTTGATTTTCTTCCCAGCGACTTTTGGGCGCTCGCGTGCTTCCAATGAAGCGTGCATTCTGAAGCCACGCTCGAAGTTGCCGTTGATCGGCTCAGTGCCGTCCGCCGGGAGATCGCCAAGGTAATCGTCGGCCAGGACGACGTGGTGGAGGGCGTGTTGATCTGCCTGCTCGCTTCCGGCCACGTCCTTTTGGAGGGCGTTCCCGGACTGGGCAAGACCACGCTGCTCCGCACGCTGGCGCGAACGCTGCAACTGAAGTACTCCCGCATCCAATTCACGCCGGACCTGATGCCCGCCGATATCGTGGGCAGCATGATCATGGAGACGGGCGACCACGGCGCCAAATCGTTGCGCTTTCAGCCCGGCCCTATCTTCGCCAATCTGGTGCTGGCCGACGAGATCAACCGGGCTACGCCCAAGACGCAGTCGGCCCTCCTCGAGGCCATGCAGGAACGCACCGTAACCAGCGGCTCCACCACGCACGAGTTGGAGCGCCCGTTCCTGGTAATGGCCACCCAGAACCCCATCGAGATGGAAGGCACCTACCCCCTTCCCGAGGCGCAGCTCGACCGCTTCCTCATGAAGATCCTGGTAACCTATCCCAGCCGGGAGGAGCTGAACCGCATTGTCGAACGGACCATCCAGCGCGAGGAGGAGGCCCCCGGGCCCGTGCTGGACCGCGATGCCATCCTCCAGGTGCGGGACGTGTGCCGCGAGGTCCTGGTAGCGCCTCATGTCCAGCAGTACGCCATCAACCTGGTGATGGCCACCCAGCCCGAGCAGCGGGAAGCGCATAACCTGGCGCGGAAGTACGTCCGCTACGGGAGCTCGCCGCGGGGTGCGCAGGCGCTGGTGGAGTGCGGGCGGGTGCTGGCCCTGATGCGGGGCCGCATGCACCTGGCAATCGAAGACGTGCAGCGCGTCGCCCCCGCCGTCCTGCGCCACCGCTTGATTCTCAACTTCGATGCCCACGCCGACGGGCAAACGCCGGAAACCATTCTCGACGCGATCATCCAGGGCATCACCGCCCAGGCCTTCGCCGCTTCGTAGGGTGTCCCCATGCCAGCGCCGCTGTTGGACCGCGAGTTCCTGGAGAGGCTCGAACGGCTTACTCTTCACTGGCAGAAGTCGTTCCCCGGGCTGGTGGGCGGCCACAATGCCTCGCGATTCGCCGGCGCCGGCCAGGAATTCCTGGATCACCGGAACTTCCACCACGGAGACGACCTGCGGGCCGTCAACTGGCGCGCCTATCTGCGCCTGGAAAAGCTTTTCATGAAGATGTTCCAGGTGGAGCCGCGCGTGCCCGTCCGGCTTCTGCTGGATTCCAGTTCCTCGATGCTCACCCATGGCGGAGCGAAATTCGACTACGCCCGCCGGCTCGCCGGAGCGCTGTCTTACGTCGGGCTGGTGCGGCTCGATAGCGTGGAAATTCACGCCTTCCACAACCGCCTGGGGCAGCGCATCTGTTCTTCCGGCGGCCGCAGCCGCTTCCCCGCCGTGATGGACGGGTTGAGCGCCATCGAACCCGGAGGCCGAACCGATTGCGTCGCCGTCGTCCGCGAGTTCATCGGCGGGTACTCCCAGCGCGGCCTCGTGATCATCATCTCCGATTTCCTGGACGATAACGGCTGTGAGCGCGCCCTTCAATATCTGGCGGACTACGGCCACGAGCTGATGCTGCTCCAACTCTGGGCCGAGGAAGACCGCGTGCCTCCATGGACGGGGGAGTTGGATCTCCGGGACGTGGAAACCGGCGCCGATCTGAAGCTCAACGCGGACGAGTCCTCGCGGGAACGCTATACCCGGGCCTTCGACGAATACTGCGCCGCCCTGCAGGCGCTGGCCGTCCGCAGCGGCGGCCGCTACGCCGGAGTCCCCGTTTCGCAACCGCTCGAAAATCTGATCTTCGGGGAATTGATCAAAGTGCGAGGAATCGCATGAAACGTTGTGGGGCGGGGCTTCTGCCCCGCAGCCCGGCTTCGGCCGGGCAGAAGCCCGGCAGTGGGGCACAAGCCCCGCCCCACAATGACTGGCCCCTGGTGCTTCCATGTACCTGCTGAACCTCACGTTCCTCCAGTTCGCGGCTCTCTTCGGCTCTATTTCGGCGCTGGCCCTGGCCCTCTACCTCCTCGACCGCTCCCGCCGGCGGCAGGTGGTCTCCACCCTGCGCTTCTGGGCGGCCGCCGGACAGCCGGCAGCGGCGGCGCGGCGGCGGCGCATCCAGCAGCCGTGGTCCCTCATCCTGCAACTGGCCGGGATGGCGCTTCTGCTCCTGGCCATCGCACAATTGCATTTTGGGAAACCGGGCCCGGCCGCTCGCGACCACGTCCTCATCCTCGACGCCTCGGCCTGGATGAACGCGCGCTCCGGAAAGGGCACGCTCATGGATATCGCCCGGCTGCGCGCACGGCAGTACATCCGCGCGCTGCCGGCGCGCGATCGCATCATGCTGGTGCGGGCCGACGGCCTGGCCACTCCCGCCACCCCGTTCGAACCCGACCGCGCCAAGCTCGACGCCGCGATTCTGGCTTCTCATCCCGGCGCCATGGCCCTCAACCTCGACCGGGCCCTGGCGTTCGCGCGCCACATTCAAGCGCAGACCGGCGGGCGCGCGGGAGAAATTGCGTTCATCGGCGCGGGGCGCACGGTCGAGTCCGCTTCCCCCGCCCCCGTCCCCCCGAACCTGCGCGTTATCCTCGTACCCGATGCCATCCAGAACTGCGGGCTGCGCCGGGTCGGAATGCGCCGTTCCGCCGCCGATCCCGACACCTGGGAAATCTACGTTTCGGCGCACAATTACGGTTCCGAGGCGCGGAACGTCACCCTCACCCTGGATTTCGCCGCTGCCGCGGGGTCCGGCCGCCTTCCCGTGGGCTCGCGGACTATCACCCTCCCGCCCGGGGCCGACGCCGAGGCCGGCTTTCGCTACCACAGCGCCTCCGCGGGCACGGTCGGGGTGGAACTGCTGCCGCACGACCCCTTCCCCGCCGATGACCGTGCCGAACTGGAAGCTCCCGCGCAACCCGTGCTGCCCGTCACCGTCTACTCCGGGCAGCCCGAATTGCTGAGCCCGGTTTTGGCTTCCAACCCGCGGGTTTCCGCGGTCTACCGCAAGCCCTCCGAGTACCGCCCCGACGACCGCGGCCTCGTGGTGCTCGACCGGTTTATTCCGCCCGTGCGTCCCACCGCCGACTCCCTTTGGATCGACCCTCCGGCGTCGGGCTCGCCCATCCCCGTCCGCCAGTCGATCGAAAGCGCACGGATTGTACGGTGGGACGGGAGTCACCCCATCGGCGCGGGACTCCGCACCAAGGACCTGCGACTGGAGCGCGCCTCCATCTTCGAAGCGGCCCCCGACGACGCTGTCATTGCCGCCGCGGACGCCGGGCCGGTGATCGTGGCCCGCGGCGGGACGCCGAAGATCGTAGTTTTCGGATTTCATCCCTCTCTCTCTCCCATGCGCTACGAGCTGGCAACGCCGCTGTTGTTCGCCGGCGTGGAGCGGTGGGCCGCCCCCGAGGTCCTGCGTCGCTGGGAAATCATCGGCGGCGGGGTGGGCGTGGTGAAGCTTGTTGTGGACGAAGACTACAGCCCCACCGGTGTAAAGGTGGCCGCGGCGGACGGAACTGCGCTGCCTTTCACCCTCCGCGGCCGCGTCCTGCACTTTTTCTCCGGCGCCCCGGGCGCGGTCCGGGTGACCGCCGGGGACCGGGAGTACGTCTATTCCCTGACGCTGCCGGAGCCCTGGGAGGCCAGGTGGCAGCCGCCCGCCGGCGCGGCTCGCGGCATCCCGCGGTTCGTCCCTTCGTTGGACCCTTCGTCTGATCCCTGGCCCTTGCTCGCCGCGCTGGGCGCCGCGATTTTGACCGCGGAGTGGATCCTGTTCGGCCGCGGGAAGCGGTGGGACGGGCGGTTCCGCCTGTTTTTGCGGCCCGGACAAGCGAAACCGCATGCCCGGCCCGTGGAGGTCCGCCGATGACATTGACCTATCCGTGGGCCCTGCTACTCGTTCTGCTGCCCATCGCCTGGGCGGCCCGCGAATGGCGTTCCACCACCCGCCGGCTGGCGCTACTGCTGAAAACCGGCGCCCTGGCCGCCATCGCCCTGGCCTTCTCGCAGCCGCGCCTGACGGTTTACCAGACCAAGGTCGCGGTAGCGGTGCTCGCCGACGTCTCGGCCAGCGTTTCGCCCGAGGACCTCGCCACGGAATCCAGCCTCGCCACCGAGGTGGAACGGGAGCGAGGGCGGCACTGGACCCGGATCATACCGTTCGCCCGGTCCACCCGCGAGACCGCGCCCAGTGAGCGCTCCAAGCATGGCTGGCAATTGCGCCACAGCTCCGGCGCGGCGGGCCGCGCTACCGATCTGGAGGCGGCCATCCGCGACGGCGCCGCTTCCCTCCCCGCCGGCATGACTCCGCGCCTCCTGCTGATCTCCGACGGCAACGAAAACCTGGGTAGCGCCGCGCGCGCCATCTGGCAGGCGCAGCAGCTGGGAATCCCCATCGAC
>JAIQFU010000470.1 GCA_020073115.1 Terriglobia bacterium | reverse complement strand
CCGTGTCGGCGAAATCCGTAAAGTCGAAAGGCAGAAGTTCCGCATCCGCCAGGCGCATCCCGGCCTGCCCGTGATCTTCCTGACCGCGTTCGGTTCGGTGGAGACGGCTGTAGCGGCCATGCGCGACGGCGCCTTCGACTTCGTCCAAAAGCCGTTTCGCCGGGAAGACCTGCTTCTGGCGGTGAAGCGGGCCCTCTCGCACGCCAAGCTGGAAAAACAGGTAGCGCAACTGCAGGGCCGGCTGGAGGCGTTGGGGGAGACCGAGTGTTCGCAGAGCCGCAGCCCCGCCATGCTGGAGCAGATGGAGCGATGCCGGCGCGCGGCAGCCACGGATGCCACTGTGATGCTTCTGGGGGAGAGCGGCACGGGCAAGGAGGTCATGGCGCGCTTTATCCATAACCAGAGCCGCCGCCGGGACAAAGCTTTCGTGCCCGTAGAATGCAGCGCCATGCCGGCGTCCCTGATCGAAAGCGAGCTGTTCGGCTACGAGCGCGGGGCCTTCACCGGCGCGGAGCGCACTAAAAAGGGTCTCATCGAATCGGCCGATGGCGGCACGCTGTTTCTGGATGAGATCGGCGATCTCGGGGTGGAACTGCAGACGCGCCTGTTCCGTTTCGTGGAGGAGCGTCAACTGCGCCGCCTGGGCGGGCTCGCCGCGGTGCGCGTGGATTGCCGGATCCTCTGCGCCACCAACCAGGACCTGCCCGCCAAAATCAAGGCCGGCTCCTTTCGCGAGGAACTCTATTACCGGTTAGGGGTGGTCACGGTAAGACTGCCCCCCTTGCGGGAAAGAACGGAAGACATCCCGCATTTGGCGCGCTCCTTTCTCGAGCGCTTTTCGCGGCGCTACGGAAAGAGCCTGTCCGCTTCCCCCCGGTTCTGCGAGGCGCTGCTCGAGCAGCCTTGGCCGGGCAACGTCCGCCAGTTGAAGAACGTGATTGAGAAGCTGACGGCGCTGCACCCGGATGGCGTGCTGGAGCCGGAGGACCTCGCTGAGGATTTTCCCTTCGCAGAGGCGGCCGGGAAACTCTCCAGCCTCCCCTGGAAGGACGCGCGCGACCAGTACCTGGCCAGCTTCGAATCGTCCTACGCCCGCGCCGTGCTGGCCCGCTGCGATGGGAATATCAGCGCCGCCGCGCGCGAAGCCGGGGTGGACCGCAAGACCTTCTACACTCTCCTGAAACGAGCCCAGGACATTCCGGCTGGGGAATGAATTCCACAACCTCAGGAGATAATCGGGGAATCGGCTCCCCAGATCCGTCCCTCCGATTCCTAAGTCTATGAGGTCAAGGGGCCTCTTTACGGATATCCACGTGCCCTATAGACGGCATGGCGCTATCGCACAAGTGGATCCCGGCTGCTATGCCAATCCTGATGGTATTCGGTTATGCAGTTCTAAATCCGACGCGTTCGCAAGCAATCCCGGCGTTCGCACGCAAGTACAACGTCAAGTGTTACAGCTGCCACACCATTCCCCCGGCCTTGAACAAGACCGGCTACATCTTCAAGCGGCTCGGCTATCGCCTGCCTCCGGACGATATGGACCGGTGGACAAGAACACGGCGAACACGCCTCCTTCCAGTTCCAGCTTCAACCTGGACGAGGCGGCGTTCTTCCTCGGCGGCTCCATCCCGCAATCCAACTTTTCCTATTTCGCCCAGTTCGAGTTCTTCCAGGACGGCGGCAGCACCCTGGAGCAGGCCAACGCCATCTATACCGGCGGGCGCGCCAACAGCAGCTACTTCGTGAAAGCCGGCGAGATGCACATGCAGGAAGGCGAAGGAACGCGGGCGGCGATGTTCTACAACCTGTTCCCCGATCCTTCGCTGACGCTCACCAATGTGGATCCGCTCAATTTCACGCTGGATCAGCACCCGGTGGGCGCGGATGTGGGCTACACGTGGGCCTCCCCTTATTTCAAGCAGGTCTTCGCCGTCTCGGCGAAGGTCACCAACGGGCTCAACGCCGATGGCAGCGAGATTCTGATGAATTCCACCAAAAATTCGAAGGACGTTTGGCTTGACGCCGACTACTGGTTTGGGCCGGATGGCGGCGTCACATTCATGACTTACTACGGGACCAAAGACCAGATACAAAATCAGGGCACGCCCGATGAGTTCACTTATCGCCCTACCATCCGGCGGTACGGCGTTTTCGGCAACTACCTGTTCTTCGATAAGTTGGACGTCTTGGGTGGCTATCTGCGCAGCCGCGACGATTGGCAGGCCGCCGCGGACGGCATTACAACCAGCTACACCTCCAACGGCTATCGCGGGGAGGTGGACTATTATTTGAAGACCGGGTTCGCGCTCATGGGCCGCTTCGACCGGCTGAACCAGACCATTGCCGGACAGCCCACGGTCCACACCGAAGCCTGGGGTGTGGGGGGCGAGAAGGCGTTGACGCAGTTAGGCAACGTCGTCCTGAGGGCGACTTATAATCACGAGCGCGATACGGATCCAGCCTCGGGCTTGTCAACCATCGATAAGTTATTCAAAATCGACGTGCGATTAATGTGGTAAGGAGAAATCGACAATGAAGAAAGCTGCTCTTTTGATCGTTTTGGCCGGCTGCGGCGGAGTTTCCCTGCTCTCGCAGCAGTCCAACGTGGTTCTGCCGCAGGACAAGGGGCCTGACAAAATCGACGTGTCCGGCTACCCGGCCCCGATGCAGTCCGCCTACAAGCTGTTCGCTTCCAAGTGTTCCAAGTGCCATACTATCGCGCGGCCGATCAACACCATGATGAAGCGCGACGAATGGGAACGGTACGTGAAACGCATGATGCACAAACCCAATTCGGGCATCAACGACAACCAGGGGAAGCAGATCTTCGAGTTCGTGGTGTACGACCAGGAGCAGCGGAAGGACAAGAATCCCAAGGCCTTCTTCCCGGCCCTGAGCGACGAAGAGATCCAGAAGCTGAAGTCTCAGCAGTAGGAGAAGCCGCATGGGCTACCGCATCACGGTCCCGGACCGGGAGTATTTCGACCGCAACATCCCATGCCGCACGGCTTGTCCCATTCATACCGAATGCGGGCGCTATGTGCAGGCTGTGGGTATCTCCCGTGACGAAGAAGCCTACATGCTGGCGCGGGTGCCGAACCCGTTCGCCTATGTCCTGGGCCGGCTCTGCGCGCATCCTTGCGAGGACGCCTGCCGGCGCGGCAAGATCGACGAGCCGATCGCCATCTGCGCGCTCAAGCGCTATGTCACCGACAGGCATAACCTGGGGATGGGGCACGACCCGGCGCGCAAAAACCTGGCGCCCCCGCCAAGCCGCGGCAAATCCGTAGCCATCGTCGGGGCGGGCGTGTGCGGCCTCACTTGCGCGCACGACCTGGCCCTTCTGGGTTACTCGGTGGAGATCTACGAATCCGCGCCGGTTCCGGGCGGGATGCTCTACCTGGGCATCCCCCATTTCCGTCTGCCGCGCGAAATTATCAAGATGGAAGTGGACAACATCCTGGCGCTGGGCGTGAAACTGCGCACCCGCAACACGCTCGGCCGCGACATCACACTGGCGCAACTCCGCGAAAAGCACGATGCCGTGCTACTGGCGACGGGACTGAACAAAGGCCGCGAACTGAACATCCCGGGCGCGCACCTGGATGGCGTCTTCAACGGGATCGACTTTCTGATCAACGTCAACCTGGGGTACGAATTGACCCTGGGCCGGCGGGTGGCGGTGGTGGGCGGGGGGAACGTGGCGGTGGACGTGGCGCGCGCCGCCGTACGGGTGGTGCAGGAGGCATCGGAGACCGGCGCCGAAACCGGTTCGGAGAGCCTTCAGCCGGCCCTGGATGCGGCCCGTATGGCGATTCGCTCCGGCGCCGAGCAGGTCTCGCTCGTCAGCCTGGAATCCCGTGCGGAAATGCCGGCCTGGAAGGGGGAAGTCCACGAAGCCGAATACGAAGGAATCGCGGTGGAGAACGGCTGGGGGCCCAAAGAGGTTGTCGGCGAGAACGGCGTAGTCCGCGGGTTGCGGGTGCGACGCTGCATCTCGGTGTTCGACGAGAACCGGCGATTCAATCCGGCCTTCAGCGACGAAGAGAAGGTCATTCCCTGCGATTCCGTGATTCTGGCGATCGGACAGCAGGCGGACCTCTCGTTCCTGAACGAGGACCAAGGCGTCGAGGTCACGCCGCGCGGCACGCTTAAAATCGACGAAAACCTGATGACCACCGCCCCGGGCGTGTTCGCCGGCGGCGACGTCGCCTTCGGCCCCCGGATCCTGGTAGAAGCGGTGGCCAATGGCCACCGCGCAGCCCGTTCGATCCACATTCACCTCAGTGGAAACGTGCAGACCACCCGCCTGAGCCGTTTCCGGATTCTGCGCAACTGGAGCATGCCGCGCGCCTATCTGCGAATCCCCCGCCAGGTTATGCCATCGCTCCCGGCCAATCGCCGGATCGGCATCGCCGAAGTGGAACTCGGCTTCGATGAGGGACAGGGGCGCGCCGAGGGCCAACGCTGTCTGAAATGCCAGGTGAACACCATTTTTGACGGCTCGCAGTGCATCCTTTGCGGCGGTTGCGCTGATGTCTGCCCGGAACATTGCCTGCGCCTCGTGGACCTGGGGCAGATCGAGGGCGACGGCCGTTATCAGGCGCTGATCGAGAAGCGCTACGGCGTGCGTCCTGCCGAACTTGCCCGCGGCCAGGTGAGCGCCATCATCAAAGACGAGGACAAGTGCATCCGCTGCGGGCTGTGCGCCCAGCGATGCCCGACGGACGCCATCACCATGGAGGCGCTCGAACAGGAAGAGCGCGAAGTGTTCGCGTGAGTGATCATGCTGGTTTATCTTTCTGTTGCGTACGCTTCAGCGGCAGCGACCCTGCGGGCCGCCACCCGTACCCGAAATCAAGACGTGGCGTGGGCATTCCTGCCCGCCGTGTCGGCAATCCTGCCGACATCCGGCCCCTGGGCTTGCGGGGGACGGATGTCGACACGGCAAACAAGAAACTTCACGCCACGAAGCGGCGAGTTTCAGTTCGCTGTCAGTGCTGATCGTGGGCTGAAGCCCACGACGGCACGCTGAAGCGTGCGCCACGTAGAGGGAGGAAGCCCAAAATGAAACGACGGTCTTTCATCAGTTGGGGCGCGGCGGGCCTCGCCGCGCTTTGCTCGGCAGTTGGTGTCAGCTTGGGAGCCGTGGTTCGCTTCATGGTCCCCAGCGTCTTCTACGAGCCCCCGCAGTCGTTCAAGATCGGCAGCCCAGCCGATTTTCCATTCGGCCCTCCCACGTTCCTGGCCGACGAAAAGATCTTCGTATTCCGCGACGGCGAGAAGGGCTTTGCCGTGGCGAGCGCGGTATGCACCCACCTCGGCTGCACCGTCAACTATTTCCCGAGCGACAGGCGTTTCCATTGCCCTTGCCACGGCAGCGTGTTCAGTTCCGAGGGCGAGGTGCAACACGGCCCGGCGCCCAAAGCGCTGCAGTGGTTTGAGGTCACCCTGACGCGCGACGGCCAGCTTCGCGTCGATAAAGATCGTCCGGTGGCGGCCACCTACCGGCTGATGGCATGAACATGAAGCTCCTACAAGAAATCTGGCGTTCCGTCTTCCGCCGCGATCCGCTGTCCACCGACAAGGGAAAATCCGAGTTGGTTTTTCTCAACCTGTGGCTGCACATTCATCCGGCGAAGGTCCGCAAAGAGCTCGTCGTAAAACCTGGCCTCGCCTTGAAGGAGCGCCTGGACTTGGGCGAGGAAGAGCCCGGACTCCGCGCCCTGAATAATCCGGTGGTCATAAGTGCAGGTGATCATCATGACCTTGCCGATGCCTAGCATGGCCGTCACTTCGGGCGACGCGCCTCTATACTCGGCGGGATAGTCGATAGCACCGGTCGCGATGATGGCGCCTTGGCCCGGCATCAGGCGCGGAACGGAGCCCACGGCATCAGCTTTTCCATGCGCGCCAGAAA
>JAIQFU010000020.1:14540-49681 GCA_020073115.1 Terriglobia bacterium | reverse complement strand
GAGTTCCAGCCGGGAAAACTTAATAAGAAAATCGTACCCTCGACGGCGCGGCGGATCCGGTCATGGTTCCCCATCGCGGGGCGCAGGGCCGGCGTCCGGCCGGTCCTACTGTATCATGGCCCTGTGGCCTCCAAGCGACTGTTCCTGATCGACGCCTTCGGGTTTATTTTCCGCGCCTACCACGCCCGCGCGCGCAGCAGCGCGCCGCCCATGCGGACCAGCACCGGCCTCTCCACCGAGGCGGTCTACATCTTCAACAATATGCTGCGGAAGCTGGCCAGGCAGCACAACCCGCCGTACGTCGCCGCGGTGTTCGAAAGCGGCGCGCCCACGCACCGCGTCCAGGAGTTCGCCGACTACAAGGCCAACCGCCCGGAGGCGCCCCCGGACCTCGCCGAGCAACTGCCTTATGTGCGCCGCATCCTCGAGGCCATGCGCATCCCCATCCTGGAATACGCCGGGTTCGAAGCGGACGACGTGATCGGGGCCATCGCCCGCCGCGCCGAACTGGCGGGCTTCGAGGTGGTCATCGTCTCCAGCGACAAGGACATGCTGCAACTGGTGAACGGGCGCGTCTCCATGCTCAACCCCGCCAAGGATGACGAGTGGTACGACCCGGAAAAGGTCAAAACCTTCATGGGCGTCCGCCCGGAGCAGGTGCCGGACCTGCTGGCGCTGAAGGGAGATGCGGTCGACAATATCCCCGGGGCGCCGGGCATCGGCGACAAGGGCGCGAGGGAACTGATCGAGCGCTTTGGCAGCGTGGAGGCGGCCATCGAGCGCGCCGCCGAGGTGGAACGCAAGATGCACCGCGAGAGCCTCCAGCAGAACGCCGAGCGCATCCGCATGAGCAAACGGCTGGCCACGCTGGCCACCGATATCCCTATCGAGTTCACCGTCGAGGCCGTGAAGGCCCAGACCTCGGATCCGGACCTCCTGAAAACCCTCTACAAGGAACTGGAGTTCTACAGCCTGCTCAAGGAACTGGGGCCGGGCGAAGATACAAGGGCGCGCGATTACCGGGTGATCGCGGACCCGGGCGAACTGCAGGCGTGGCTCGCCGGCGCCGGGGGCGCCCCGGTGGCCGTGGCTATCTCACAATCCCGCGAAGGGGAGTTCGCGCTCGACACCATCGGGCTGGCGTGGAAGCCCGGAGAGGCCCGCGCCGTCACCTTCGAGAACTTGGCCTACCTCAAGCCGTGGCTGGAAGACATCCGCGCGCCGAAGGTCACGTGCGATGTGAAATCGGCGCTGCTGGCGCTGGACCGCATGGAAATCGAAGCCCGCGGTTTCGAGCACGATGTGATGCTCTACGCCTTCCTGCTGGATGCCGATCCCTCGGGCTGCCCGCTCGACGAACAGGCCCGCCGGCGGCTGGACCTGAAGCTCGGCCCCTCGCCCGAACAGCATGCCGATCTCATGCTGGAGATTTACCGGCAGTTGGCGCCGGCGGTGGACTCCCGCGGGTTCCGCGAACTCTACGCCACGATGGAGTTGCCCCTGGCGCGCGTGCTGGCGCGCATGGAACGAACGGGCGTGCGCATCGACTGCGCCGAGCTGAAGCGCCTCTCGGAGCTGATGGAGCGCGACATCGCCCGCCTCACCGCCGAGATCCACTCCCTGGCCGGCAAGACCTTCAACATCAGCTCGCCGCAGCAGTTGGGCCGCGTGCTGTTCGAAGACCTCGGCCTGCCTGCGCCCACGAAGTACGGAAAAGGCAAGGTAATTTCCACCGCGGCCGACGTGCTGGACGAGTTGGCCGCCGAGCACGAAATCGTTCGCAAGGTCCTCGAATACCGCCAGCTCACCAAGCTGAAAGGGACCTACGTGGACGCGCTGCCGGCGCTGCTCGACCCGCGCACCAACCGCCTGCACACCAGCTTCAACCAGACCGGGGCCGCCACCGGCCGCCTCTCTTCCTCCAACCCCAACCTGCAAAACATCCCCATCCGGACGGAGCTGGGCCGCGAGATCCGCGCCGCGTTCGTTCCGCGCGAGGGCTGGAAGCTGATGGCGGCGGACTACTCCCAGATCGAGCTGCGCCTGTTGGCCCACATGTCGGGCGACCGGCTCCTGGTAGAGGCGTTCCGCAACGGGGAGGACATCCACACCCGCACCGCGGCGGAGGTGCTGGGCGTGCCGCCGCTCATGGTCACGCCGGAGGCGCGCCGCAGCGCCAAGGCGGTGAACTTCGGGATCGTCTACGGCATCAGCCCGTTTGGCCTGGCAGCGCAGTTGGGAATCTCGCAGGGCGAGGCGCAGAAGTACATCCGCAATTACTTCGAGCGCTATGCGGGCGTCAAGCGGTTCATCGACGAAACCATCGCCGAGGTCCGCCGTACCGGCGTCACCCGCACGCTCTTCGGCCGCGAGCGGCCCATCCCGGATATCAACAGCCGCAATCCCAACGCGCGCGGGTTCGCGGAGCGCACGGCCGTGAACTCGCCCCTGCAAGGAACCGCCGCGGACCTGATTAAGCTCGCCATGGTTCGCATCGGCGCCGCGCTCGAAACCGGCGGCTACGGCAGCGCCATGCTCCTGCAAGTCCACGACGAGCTGATTTTCGAATGCCCTCCGGAGGAAGTGGATGCCGTTTCGAAGCTGGTAAAGCGCGAGATGGAATCCGTCCGCGAGCTGAACGTCCCGCTGGCGGTGGAGTTCGGGGTGGGGGACAACTGGCGCGACGCGAAATAGGTTCAGCCTTCCAGCGCCGCCTGCAGCATCGCGCGCGCGTAGCCGACGTTGAAGACCCATCCGGCATAGCTGCCGCTTCCCTGGCGTTCGCGGTCGTAGTCCAGACCACGGGGGTGCTCGGGATAGATCAACCGCGGGTATTTTTGCCGGACCAGTTCTTTCATCACCGCGAACATATCGATTTCCCCTTCGTCCGGGAAAACCTCGGTATACTTCTCCCGCGGCTTGCGCAGGATGACGTTCCGGAAATGCACGTGATTGATGCAGTCGCGCCTGGAGAAGTAGCGGCAGACCTCAACGGGGTCGCGGCCCATTTCGCGGGTGACGCCGCAATCGAACGTGATGCCGTTACACGGGCTGGGCACGATGCTTACCAGCCGTTGCCATCCCTCCACGCTGCCCATGATCTGCCCCGAGCCCCGGCTGATTGGCGCAGGCGGGTCGTTGGGGTGCAGCGCGAGCCGGACGCGCGATTCCGCCGCGACCGGGATCACGGCTTTCAGGAAATAGGTGACGTTGGTCCACATCTCGTCAATGCTGTGCGCCCCTTCTTCCGGGAGCGGCGGCAGGTCTTTGATCCTGTCGTAATCGAACGATAGCAGGCCGGCGCCGCCGCGGCCGGACTCGTCGAAATACCCTTCGGTGGCGCGGTGCGCGTAAAAGTTGTACTCGATGACAGGGAGGCCGGCGCGCCCCGCGGCGCGGATCGACTTCTGAATGTTCTCGATCTCCTGGTCCCGCCCGGGCCTACCGTAGATCGTATTCGGGAATCCGCCAATCATCATGTTGGCGGCTGTGATGCCGCCCTTCTGGAACCGGTCCATGATCTGCCGGAGTTGGTCTTCCTGCCACGGAATCCGAGGGCCGCTCATGATCGCGTGTTTCACGCCAAGCTGCGTGATGCGGCGCATCGTGGATTCATCGGCCGCCGGTCCCGACAGCATGCACAGCTTGGGCGTGGATGTCCCCTCGGCGAGCGGCCACGCATCCTTGGCCGGGGCGCCGCCGGCCGCCGGGGAGAAGCACGCCGCGCCGGCGGCCCCGATCAACCCTCGTCTCGTGAATGCGCCATCGGACATCGGAGGTCTCCTTCCCCCACCCGGCTCTCACGTGGAGCCGGACGTTCCGTTCAGTATATCCTCCCATCCGGTTTTTCGGACGGAAGCGCCCGATTATAATGGCGCTCGACTCCGAAAGGTCAGCCCATGCCGATCTGGAAACGCGAAGACGAACTGGTTCCCGTGTGTTGGTCTACCGCTGCTGTCCTGCTCGCCTTTCTTAGTTTTGCGCAGTTGGGGGTCCTTCTTTGCTTCTGCGCCGGCTGGCCCGTCTCTCCCATCGTTGCGCCGGCCGCGCTGGTCGCAGCCGTCGGTTGCGGAGACTGGCTGGCCCGGCGGGAGGGAGTCCGGGGCCGGCGGCGGCTGGCGCCGCAGGCCGCGGCGTTAGGCATTCTGGGGCTTTCCGTCGCTCTGTCCGCCATGTTCTTCGACATGTCCTGGGACGGCCTTTGGTATCACCAGACCGGCATTTTTCAGATGGCGCACGGCTGGAATCCCCTGCGCGACCCGATGCGCGCCTTTGTCCCCTCGCTGCAGGATTACGTGCGCTACTACGCGAAGGGGCCGTGGTACATCTCTCTGGCCCTGTTTCAGACGTTCGGCCACATCGAATGGGCGAAACCCGCGCCCTGGATCGCGCTGGCAGCGGCGTTTCTGACGCTTACGGCGGCGCTGATGGAATTGGGGATGCGCCGGCGCGCCGCGGTCGCCATCGCGATTCTCGTGTCGCTGAATCCGGTGGCTGTCTTTGAGCTCGCTACTTACCTGGTAGACGGTCTGTTGATCTCGTTTCTGGCCTGCTATGTTGCGGCGACGGCCGTCAGTTTCCACCGGCCGCGGCTCCTGGTTCACGCTATCGCAGTAGTTTCCGCGATGCTCTGCATCAGCGCCAAGTTTTCGGCAATCGTTTATGTCTGCATCTTCTGCGCGGCCGGCGGCCTCTATCTCCTGATCCGGAACCGCCGGTCCCTGCCGCGGTACGCGGCGCTCCACATTGCCGCGATCGGGATTGGCATCGGAGTGTTCGGCTTCAATCCGTATGTCACGAACACCATCCATCGCGGGCACCCGTTTTACCCCTGGATGGGAACCGCGGCATATCCCAGCTACAGCCAACGGGGACGGGACCCGAATGATATGTACGAAACCCCGAAGAACATGCTCGGCCATAACCGCCTGTTCCGGTTCTACTACGGCCTGTTCGGCCGCCCCGGCGCGCAGCCCTTCTTCCCGGGCCGCGATGCGCAGCTCATGTGGCCCTTCGATGTCGGCTGGAAGGACTTCCGGATCTTCTACTTCCACGACGTTCGCATAGGGGGCTTCGGGCCTCTCTTCGGCGGCGCGTTCCTGATCGGCCTGGTGTTGTTGGGGGCCGCGCTGTTTCGTCCGGGCATACCGCGTAAAATTCCGCTATTGCTGATCGCCGCGGTGGCGGCGTCGCTTCTGACCGGCCTGCACATGTGGTGGGCGCGGTACGGGCCGCAGCTTTGGTGGATTCCCGTCATCGCGGTGGCGGCGGGGATCGCCGTTCCGGGATGGCGGGCCGTCCGCTGGGCCTCCTGGGGGCTGGCCGCGCTGCTGCTGGTGAACGCCGCGCTGGTGGAGGCAGTCCACTTCCGATGGGAAGTCCAGGCAACGCGCGCCACGTATGACCAGATGGCGATGCTGCGCCGGGCGGGCGTGGTCGAAATCGACCTGCAGTATTTCATGGAGCCCTACGGCGAGCGGCTCCGTGCGGCGGGAGTCGCCTTTCGCCCGTCGCGGAAACTGCGCTGCGCCAACCCGGTCGGCTTAATGAGCGTGCCGTACGGTTATCCGGGAGCGGTCACGGCATGCCTGCCGTAGACTGGCGCAGGTCCCGGCCTGCGCTGGCGGAGTTGTGCCCGGGGCCCCGCACATGCGGTACAACCTAGTCATGCCTCACTTCAGCCGGCGAGCTTTCGTAGCGGGTTCCGCGGCGTTGCCCGCCGCCATGGCGCCCGCCGGAGCGCAGACCGGAGGGAAGCGCAACCTCCTCGCCTCTACGTGGACTCCCGAACGCATATCCGCCGCCCTACAGGCGGGAGGCGGATTCCGGCCGTATCCTTCCGCCGCCGAGCGCACCCGCTGGGATGCGCTTCCGGCGGATGCCCGCACCGCCCTGCGGGAATCCGGAGACAGGCAACTGCAAACGGCGTGGGAGGTCCTGCCCGCCGCTGCTTTCCTCGAATATCAGCGGGCCGGCAATCGTTCGCATTTCGAGGGAATGCGCGACCGGCGCCGGAACAAGCTGCAGCAGTTGGTTTTGGCCGAGTGCATCGAAGGACGGGGCAATTTCCTGGACGAAATCGCCAACGGCGTCTGGCTCACCTGCGAGGAATCGTTCTGGGGGGTGCCCGCGCATCTGGGGGCGCAGAAAGCGGGCGTGGGGCTGCCCGACGTGACCGAGCCCATCGTCGATCTGTTCGCCGCCGAAACGGCCAGTCTCCTGGCGTGGACGGCCTACCTCGTGGGCCTCGGGTTGGCGAAGGTTTCGCCCCTGATTCCCGAGCGCATCCGCCTGGAGATCGACCGCCGTATGCTCGCTCCCTGCCTGGAGCGCGATTTCAGTTGGATGGGACTTTCCGGCCAGTCGGTGAACAATTGGGACCCGTGGATTTGCTCCAACTGGCTGGTGTGCGCGCTGCTGACGGAGCGGGACGCGAAACGCCGCGACGCGGCCGCGTACAAGGCGGTCCGGTGCCTCGATGCCTTCCTCAACGGCTATGCCGACGACGGCGGCTGCGACGAGGGCCCCAGCTATTGGGGGCGCGCCGGCGCATCGCTGTTCGACTGCCTGGAGACTCTGCGCGAGGCCAGCGCTGGGGCGCTCGACGCGTATCAGGCGCCGCTGATCGGCGAAATCGGGCGGTATATCTGCCGGACTCATATTCATAACGAGTGGTACACGAACTTCGCGGACGCGCCCGCGCGCGTTTCCGTCAACGGCGACCTGATCTATCGGTACGGCAAGCGCATCGGCGACCAGACGATGATGGCCCACGGCGCGTTCGCCGCCTTCCTGCGCGACCCGCGCGGCATCCCCGGCGACAGCATCAGCCGCCAGTTGCCCGCCCTGTTCAACCTCGCCGCGCTGCGCCAGGCGAAGCGGGAACAGGCCCTGTTGCGCGACGCCTGGCTGCCCGGGATCCAGGTGATGGCGGCGCGCATCGAGGAGGGATCGCCGCGGGGGCTGTACCTGGCCGCGCAGGGCGGGAACAACGGCGAGAGCCACAACCACAATGACGTCGGCAACTTCATCGTTTTCTCCAACGGGCAGCCCGCGATCGTCGATGTCGGGGTGGGGACTTACACCGCGCAAACGTTCAGTTCGAAGCGCTACGAAATCTGGACGATGCAATCGGCGTTTCACAACTGCCCCACCATCGGCGGCGTGACGCAAGCCGCCGGGCGGGCCTTTGCCGCGAGCGAGGTTTCCTACAAAACGGGAACCGTTGCCGCATTTAGCCTGAACATCGCCGGCGCATACCCGCCCGAAGCGGGCCTGGAGCGGTGGACCCGCACCCTGCGGCTGGACCGTGAGAAAAACGAAATCGAGCTGGTGGACGAATACGGCTTGAAGCAGCCGGCGAAGGACATCACGCTCACGTTCATGACGCCCTGCCGGGTGACGATTGAAGGCCCAGGTAAGCTGAGCCTCGCGGACACGGTTCAAGTCGCCTACGACGGCGCCGTCTTCACCCCGAGGGTGGAGGAGATCGCCATCGAGGATTCCCGGCTGAGGGGCGTCTGGGGCGACAGGCTGTATCGGATTCTCCTGCGGGCGGAAAACCCGCCGCGCCAGGGCAAGTCGGTGGTGCGGATCACGTAGGACCGCGCCGCGGCCCGTACCGCCGGTGGTCGATCTTTGCCTCCGGTTGTCCTTGCCCGCCGGACAAAAGAACCGGTGGCAAGAACCGGCCACCGGCGGTACTCGGTCCTACTTCGCGTACTCCCGATACAACGCGGCGATCTTCGCCGCCTGCGCATCCCCGGGGTGGACCACTACCCGAAACCGGAAACGGATCGACTTTCCCGCCGCCACCTTCATGCTGCCGTTCTGCGTCTTATCTCCCGTGAAGTCCCGGACCCCGAAAATATTCGCGGCCAGCAACCCGTATGCCCGGGCGTGCCAATACGTGGGATGCCGCGGGTTGGCGGGGTGATCGAACACCGCGACGCCGACGGTTTGCCCCTCCACAGGCCCATAGCAGTCCACCCACTCCGACCGCTTCCCCCATACGTTCTTCTCCGTCGCAGCGCCCTGCGCGTTCACCATCCGCCCGCCCTTGTCTTCCGTCATGGATGGGGCCAGGCGAATTCCGAATGTGCCTTCCTTGGTATCGGCGAACGTGAGCGGGTCGAGCGCCTTGACCACGATCTAGTAGTCGATGATGCGCAGCGGAGACCCGGAATAGAACGTGATGGAGCGCGTCTCTTCCATGATCGGTTTGCCCGCGGGATCGCGCCCCTCGAATACCGCGTGAATTAGGCCCGATCGATCGCCCCCCACGGCTTCTACTTTTTTCAAAGCCATGCTGCCCATCTTGGGGATGCCCGATCCTGGTTCCGTCGCCCAGAAGTTGTAGCCGTTGACGTCCCCGTGGGAAAAGAACATGCCGCGCTGGTGCGGGTGGTCGCTGGTCTCGCCCGGAAACTTTTCCATGGGAAAGCGGCGGGTGACGATGAGGCCCGTGGCAGTGCGCAGCGGCCAGACGTACGGCTTATTGCCGTCCGGCGCCAGAAAGAAGGTGGAGTAAGGCTTCCCATCAATCTCCACCAGAATGCGGCCCGGCTCCCGGGTGAACTTCACCTGGGCGGAAAGAGGCAGGAAGACGGCCAAAAAGAGCAGCGCGCGACGCATGCCCTCCATGATAAGGCGCGGTAACATAATGGGTCCACAACGGGAATGGAGGTGTTTCATGTCGGAAATCAACCGCCGCTCGACAATCCAGGGACTGATCGCCTCCGGGGCGCTGCTCGGTCTGGATTCGGCAATGACCGCCGAGCCCAGCCCCGCCGCCCCGGTCGGCCCCAACGACTCTATCAAGATTACGAAACTCGAGACGTTCATCCTCAAGAATTCGTGGGTGTTCGTCAAGATCTCCACGGACGCCGGCATCGTCGGATGGGGCGAAATGCTCAAGGACGACGCCAAAGCCTGCGCCGCGGGCGCGCAGGAAGTGGGGCGGTACCTCGTGGGACAGGACCCGTGCCGCGTGGTCTTCCACTGGCAGGCGATCCATCGCGGCGCGTTTTACCGCGGCGGCCCGGTCAAGACCGCCATCTTGAGCGGCATCGACCAGGCGCTCTGGGATATCAAGGGCAAAGTCTACGGCGTGCCGGTCTACAAACTCCTGGGCGGACCGACCCGCGACCGCATCCGCGTCTACGGGCGCATCAGCGAACAGACCGGCGTCAACGCCATGAAGACCGGGCCCAATGCCCTGGGACGGGGCGCCATGAAGTACGTGGAAGGGCCGAAGTTCGTCGACGCCGTGGTGGAGAACTTCAAAGGGTTGCGCCAGAAGCACGGCACGGGCGCGGATATCGCCATCGACTTCCATGGCGCGGTGCAGCCGCCCACGGCGCTGCTCCTGATCAAAGCGCTGGAGCCGTATCAGCCCTTCTTTTATGAAGAGGTGGTGCAGTGCCTCAACGTGGACGTGATGGCGGAACTGGCCCGCAAGACCCACATTCCCCTGGCCACCGGGGAGCGCATCTTCACCAAGTGGGGGTTCAAGGAGATTCTGGAGAAACGCGCCGCCACCATCCTTCAGCCCGACGTGTGCTACGCCGGGGGCATCACCGAATTGAGGCTCATTGCGGGCATGGCGGAGGCGTACTACACGCCGATTGCGCCGCACAACCCGCAGGGGCCGTGCTCCCTGGCGGCAAGCTATCAGATCGCCGCATCGATTCCCAATTTCCTGATTCAGGAAAACGGCGACGCGAACTACGAGGATCTCCTGGCCAAGCCGCTGCCGCCGGTGAAAAACGGCTACAGACCCCTGCTGACCGACCCGGGCTTGGGTATTACGATTGACGAGGAGAAGCTCAAAGCCCAAGTCGGCGAGCCCCGGGAGTACCGGCCGCGATTCGACCCGGACGACGGCTCAGTGGTGGATTGGTAATCGGACGGGCAGGTCGCCGACCTGCCCCAGCCGCAGCGGCGCCGCGTACGTACAGAGCGGCGATCTCACCGGCTCACGATCTCGAACGGCGCCGCCGGCAGCGCGCCCAACTGGACCCGTTGCGTGTTGCGGCGGCCCGTTCCAGCTACGGTCACTTCCCTCTCGCCCAGCACGTTCACAATCAGGTTGCCCTTCATGCCCGGCTTGGCTTTGGCGGCGTCGCACTGGAGCACGATCTCGACGCCGTCGCCGGCCGGAACCGTGTCTTTCAGCGCAATTCCTTCCGGAGGGTCGCTCAATTCGAAGCGCAGTTTGGCGATGGCTCCATTGGGAGGCAACTGCGCCTGTACGCGCAGCCGGACTGAACCGCCGGCCGGGATCTTGAGTGGCTCCCCGCCCAGGATTCTGGCCGGCATGCGGAGCGCGCCGCGCCGGGCCACGGTAAGGGTCAGGGCTTCGGCCCCAACCAGGTGGCGATAGGCGAAGGCCTGCATCATGTCGTCCGCCGGCAAGGCCGCGTGCGCCACGTCCCGCCCCTGGATCTTCGCGCGCCCCTCGATACTCAAAGCGAGCGCTTCCGCCAGCGGCGTGGCGGGCGGAACCGTGAGCGTCACGCGAACCTGATCCTGGCCGGCGGGGATCAGCCCGCCGCTTAGCGATAATCCGCGGGGCGCGTCTTTTAGCGCCAGCGCGATCTCGCCCGGGAAGCCGTCCTTGCGAATGGCATGGACGGCCACCGGGACGGTCAGCCCGCGCCCGGCATTGATGGCGGACGGCGTTACTCTCAGTTCGAAATCGGGCCGCGGCGGGCTGATGCGCAGGCGATAGACGTACTCCGGACCGCCGCTGCCCTGCGCATCGGTGAGGTAGAGGTAGTAGGTCCCATTCGCCGGCAACGTAACGGAAAGGAACGAATCGGCCTGGTGGGTGAGCAGCCCGTACCCTCGGTCCTCATGGTCGTCGTTGAAGGCCAGTTGCCGGCCCGCGGCGTCGGTGAGCCTCAGCGCGGAATCGACCGGCGATTCGAGCCGGCGCGCATAGACCTCGGCCACCACCGTTTCTCCCTTGCGGCCCTGAAAGGCGAATACGTCGGAATCGCCCGGGCGCCCGATGCGTCCATTGACGATCACCGGCAGCTTGACCCGCTGCGCTCCCCTGGGGGCGTCGTTGGGCTCCTTTTCCACGATCTCCGGCATGGTATCGACGGCGAACAGCGCTGGGTTGGACTCCAGTTCCGCTCGGTTCAGCGGCAGCGGATACACGCCGGGCTCCTTGCCCTTGCTCTCCATCACCACCTTCCTGGCCGGAAGGTTCCACCCCTCGACGGCCACGGTGGTCCGCGCCCCCGCGCGTCCCCCGAGGGGGAAGACCGTGGTGACGAACGGCAGGTCGCCGATGGTGAGGCGGTAGACGAAATCCTCGCGGCCGCGGTAGAGAGCGTCCTTGATCTCCACGACGTACTCGCCATCGCGGGGGATCTGGTAGTGAACCACGGGATCCGGATGGAAGCGGTAGTCGTCGTCGTAGGCCAGTTCATGGCCCTTGTCGTCGAACAGCGCCACGGTAGGCTGGAACCAGCCGGGCACGGCGTCGGCGAGATAGGGAATGAGGTCGCGCGCGCTGGCGGCGATCACCAGTTGCTCATCCTTGTGAGCCTGGAAGCGGTAGCGGTCCGCCTCGCCCGGCGTGAACAGCTGGTTCTGCGGGCGGGCCGGGCGAGGCATGATCCGGCCGTTGATGGTCACTGGCAAAGTGACCGCCATCTCTCGCTCGATGCCGGTCTCCTCGAAGGTCATGCCGGCCACAAGGAGCCTGACATCGGACTGCTTCTCGCCGAACTCGGCCAGTTGGCCGACGCAGAAGACCAGCGGGTTGGAGAGGCCCTGCGGGGTCGAGAGCCGTAGTTCGCGCCGCCCGGGCTGGGCATCGGGAGCGATGGTGAGGGTCAGCGTCTCGACCTCGGCCAGCACGGGGTTGATGGCGCGGTTGAAGGTGGCCAGCTTGTGGCGAATTTCGGCCATTTCCTGCCGGGCGGCGGGGTCGTTGGGCGTCTTCTGCAATGCCTGCATCCGCTCGCGGAGCTGCATGGCCTTCATGTTGTTCATGGGCCGTGCGTAAGCAGTGGTTTCGGCGCGGACGCCCCCGCCGGAGATGCGCGCGCCCGTGACCTGATTGAGGAATTGACCGCCGATCCTGATCTGGAGAGTAGTCCCCCGCTGTCCGCCGGCGGGGAAGACATAGGCCAGGTGAGGGGCGTTCTGCGCGAAGGCGGCCGATGCAAGAAGCGCCGCAATCCAGAGTATCCCAGGCCGTAAGGCATGAGGTGGAGTGGGCCTCTGGCCTGCCATGCCGGCTTTCGTGCCGGCATGAAAGCCGGGATGGCAGGCCGGAAGCCCACTCCACCTGTAGGGTCGTCTCACATCAACTCCTTCAGCCGTCCGCCCGTCGCCACGCCTTCTGCCGCCGTGGGTGTTACACGCGCGTCCAGCCCCTGGGGGTTGGGCAGCTTCCCTTCGGGGTCGATCCCCAGCAATTCGTACATGCTGCCGAGGACGTCACACGGATACACGGGCCGGTCTTTCACGTCCTCGCCCTTCGCGTCCGACGCCCCGAGCACTCGGCCGCCTTGGAAGCCGCCCCCCGCCACCACCGCCGAGAAGACCTGGCCGTAGTGGCCGCGCCCACCGTTCCAGGGCGCTTCCCAGAGCACTTTCGGGGTCCGGCCGAACTCGCCGCTCCACCAGATGATGGTGCTGTCCAGCAGGCCGCGCCCGGTGAGGTCCTGCAGCAGGGCCGCCATCCCGCGGTCCATCTGCGGGAGCCGCTGCCGCATGATCTGGAAATGCTGCCGGTGCGTGTCCCACCCCTGGTAATTGATGGTGACGTACGGGACTCCGCGCTCCACCAGCCGCCGCGCCACCAGGCAGGATTGTCCGAACGTGTTGCGGCCGTAGCGGTCCCGCATCTCGTCCTTTTCCTGCGAGAGGTCGAATACCTTGCCCCCGTCGCCCAGGATGAGCTCGTAGGCCTGCTCCTCGGCGTCGCTCAAGGCCTTCATGGACGCGTCCCCCGCCGCGGCTTGCTGCAGCGTATTGATGTTGCGAAGGAGCGCGCGCCGGTCCCTCTGCCTCTGGTCCGGGACGCCCTGAAGCACGATCCCCTCCACGGCGAAGCGGGCCTGCGCCGGGTCGCCGCCGGTCGCGAAGGGGGTATAGCGCGTCCCCAGGAACCCCGCCTCGGAGAAACGGCCCTGCGGCTGAGTCAGCACGATGTACGGCGGGATCAGTCCGCGGTACCCGGCGCTCATGCCCTTAAACAGCGAGACCACCGCGCCGGCGCAGGGGTAAACCACGCGTCCGCCCGGCGCACGGCCGGTCTGGACTATGTAGGAGGCCGTTTCGTGGGCGTTCAGCCCGTGGGTCATGCTGCGGATGATCGAATACTTGTCGGCCTGCTGCGCCAGCAGCGGTAGAAGCTCGCCGATGACGATTCCATCGACGTTCGTCTTGATCGGCTTGTCCAGCGGGCCGCAGTAATCGTATCCGGCTTCCGGCTTCGGGTCGAACGTGTCGAGATGGCACGGGCCGCCCCACATCCAAATCTGGATAACGGCCTTCGCCCTGGCGGACGCCGCGGCGGGGCGGGCTGGCACGGCAGCGGTGAGGAACGCCAACGCGCCGCGAATGGCATCGCGGCGGCTGATCGGGCTCTCCCCTAGTGCCGGTACGAGAATTCGGCGCTGTTGATCAATGCCCATGACAAATCCACGGCGGCCGGCCACTTGTTGCCCGGCACGGATTGGAAATATGCGGCTGCGGTTCTCAGTTCCTCGTCGGTAGGGGTGCGCGAGAGAATCGCCAGATAGAGGCGGTCGATCGGGTCGCGCGGCCTGCCTCCGGGCCGCCCCTGAAATAGCGCCCGCAACTTCGTGCTCTGCTGGATCTTCTGTTGGATGTGGGTCGAGTTCAGCATGTGGAGGCGCTGCTCGGCGCTGGGGCGGTTGTTGCGCTCCGATTCGAGCCCCGTATCCCGCGGCGGTCGCCCGAACATTTCCAAAAAGGCGCTGCCGATGCTCCCGTCCGGCAGGGCGATGGAGCGCTGCCCCTCCGGAAGGAAAGTGAACGGCTCCGGAATAGGGCTGGAATACGGCTCGGTCGTGCCGGTGATCTGGCACACCGCATCGATCAGCGCCTCCGCATCGAGACGGCGCAACGGGTAAGAGGCAAAATTGGCGGCGGCCTCGGGCCGGCTGTCCCGGGGAATAGGAGACAGTTGGTAAGTCTGGGAGTTCAATATCAGCCGGTAGATTCGCTTCAGGTCGTAGCGTGAGGCCGCCAACTCGCGCTCCAGGTAGGCCAGCAGTTCGGGATTGGCGGGAGGGTTGTCGGCGCGGATATCGTCCGGCTCCTGCACGATGCCGCGGCCCATCAGCCAGTACCAGACGCGGTTCACGATATTCCGGGCGAACCACGGGTTTTCGGGAGCCAGCAGCCAGTTGGCGAAGGCTTCGCGCGGGTCCTGCCCGGAGGTCAGCCTCGCGGCTTTGCCGTCCGGGAAGACGGCAGGTTCCGGCGGCTTGGAGGCGTCGAAATAGACGATCTCCTCCTTCCACTCACCGGTCGGTTTGAAGCCGATGCGCGAAAAGAAACCGGCCATGCCGTCGAGACGCGCTTTGGGCCATTTCTCGGCGCGGGTTCCCATGAACGTCAGGGCCACGATCTGCGCCAGCGCCTGCGGATCGTGGCTCTGGGTGGCGCGATAGAAATTCACCGGCGCCGCGCGGAAGTTACTGCCGCTGGCGGCCAGCATCTCGCGCACAAAACGGTCGTACGGGACGTTATCGGCGATCGACGTCCGGATCCACCGGTAATACGCCTGGACCGCGTTGGGCCACAGATTGATGGGAAACTCCGACTTGACGCGCAGCAGGTCGCTCCACTTCATGGCCCAGTAGTCGGCGAACTCGGGGCGCTCCAGGAGGCCGTCGATGAGAGCGGCGCGCTTGTTCGGATCGGGATCCTGCAGAAACTGCCACGCCTCCTCCGGCGTGGGCAGGGTTCCGATGACATCCAGGTACGCGCGGCGGAGAAAGACCTCGTCGGAGCAGGGGAAGGCCGGCCGGGCCCCCAGTTCCTTCAGCTTGCCGAAAACCAATTCGTCGATGCGGCCGCGGGGCGCAGGCTCGGCGCCGGTTTCGAACGGCGACCGCGGGCCCTCCGCGGCCCCGAGGCCCGCCGCCAGGAACAAGAGGGGAATCAGGCATTTCCGCATGCTGTTCTCTCTATAAACCCGGCCACCGGCGCGAAGACTCGGTACGGTACATTGAAAGAAAGCGCAATTCTTCCCGGAAAAGCACTCCAAATGGGCATTTTCGACGCGATTCTGCTACTTTTCGCCGTGAGTCAACTGTACTGGTTCTGGCGAGGCTGGGTTTGGATGAGCAAGCGGGTCCGGGCCAGAGCCATCCGCGCAGTCGTGGCCGCCGCCGCGCTGGCGGCGTACCTTCTGTTGTTCAACTTCGAATGGCTTACCAGGCGCGCGACGCCGGTTCGTCTGACACCCACGGAACTTCTGTTCGGCGCCCCGTTCTCCTGGTGGATGGCCAGTTCGCTGTTCAGTTTCCTGCTGCTTCTCTTGTTCTGGGGCGTTACGGCAGTAATCCGCGCGCCCTTGTGGGCGGCCCGGAAAGCACGCGGTCACTCCCCTGACCCCTCGCGCCGCGCATTTCTGGCGCGAACCGGGAACGTTGTGGCCGCGGCCCCGTTCCTGGGTGGGGCCTACGGGCTGCTCTATGGAAGGCTCAACCTGGAAACGCCCCGGCAGCCGATCCGCCTGCCCCGCCTCCCGCGCGCCTTCGACGGCTTCCGCATCGCGCAGCTTTCGGACATCCACATCGGCCCTTTCATGACCGAGGAGGAGATCCGCAAGTTCGTGGGAATCGCCAATGCTTTGAAGCCCGACCTCGTCGTACTCACCGGCGATTTCGTGACCTGGGACTCATCTCCCCAGCAGGCCGTGGTGCGAGCGCTTTCCGGGCTGCGGGCGCCCTTCGGCGTCTTCGGCTGTCTCGGAAACCACGACGCGTGGGCGCGGGTGGAAGGTTCGATCACGGCCCTTTTCGCGCAGGTAGGGATCAGAATCCTGCGCCACCAGAACGTGGCGATTACGTCCGGCGGCGAGTCGTTCAACCTCATGGGGATCGACTTCGCCAGCCGCCGCCAGATGGGGCCGCACAGCGAAGCCTTTGTCCAGCGGTTCTTCAATGGACTGGGGGGCTTAATGGCGCCGGACCGGGTGAATATTCTGCTGAGCCACAACCCCGACACGTTCGACCGCGCCGCGGAGATGGGGATCGACCTGAGCTTGGCCGGTCACACCCATGGGGGGCAGGCCGCGCTGGAGTTCATCAGCCCGCAGATCGCCCCCAGCCGCCTGGTGACCCCCTACGTCTCGGGATTGTTCGAAAAGCCGGGAGGGCAGTTGTACGTGAACCGTGGAATCGGCACCATCGGGGTCCCGATCCGGATTGGCGCTCCGCCGGAGATCACGCTGTTCGAGCTCAAACGTGGATGAGAGCGGGTTACAGCCTACGCCAGGTGCTCGGCTGTTTCGCGGATCTCGGCGTTGAGTGAAGTCAGTTCACCCAGACCGGGGCCGGAGATTACATCATCGTCGACGGCGGCGTAGAACTTCACATCTTCCGCGGGCAAGATGTTGACGGTACGCGCCTCGTATTCGGCAATGAAGCTCTCCAGGAGGTTCAATGCGGTGCGAATCTGAGCCAGCCCCTGTTTAATTTCCTGAAGGTCGCGAGTCATGTATGATCTTTCTGCAAAACGTGTAGATTTATACAACATTATCCCGCGATGTGATGGATTTCGCAATCACTTCCGGTCAGGGTTGGGCAGCATGAACTCGCGTATCAGGACGGCGAGGTCGGTGCACGCGCCGATGAACTGCCGCAGGGTGCGGACGGTCGGCCCAAAACTGTCGAACTCATTGATTGCCAAGCCCTTTTCGTCATAGGCCCGCTCGAAATCGGGGAACCGGCGGAGCAATTCGTCGACGATCCGCTTTTCCACGGGATCATCGATCCGGCTGACCACCGGTATGTCGCTGGCGTTGTAGCGGACCTGCCAGGCGTAAGGCGGCGAAATCACCACGTCGCCGCCAATGAACTCGCTCCAGTGCATGTGATTGCGGAACGCCGCCGAGAGCAGCCGCAGCCGGTACCCGCGCTCGCGGAAGATGCGGTAAGCCTGCTTGAAAACGGCCACCCCGGCCCACTCCAGGAAGCCGGGGTCGAGGATGATCCCTTCCTTCTCCGTTACCACCTTCAGCCAGTCGTCCAGGCGGCCCACCATGATGGTGCATACGGGCCCCATGGCGGAGATATCCTTGCCCTCGGCTTCCCTTCTCCGCAGCCCGCGTTCCACGGCCTCGGCCACGGCGATAGCCTGGGGGACGGTGAACGATACCGTGGCATTGATACTGATGCCGCGGTAAGTGGCCTCTTCGATGGCCGGTATGCCGGCGCGCGTGACCGGGATCTTGACGATCATGTTGGGGGCGAGAGAATCGAACCGCGCCGCCTGCTCGAGAATCGCGCGCGTGTCCCGGTACAACCGAGGGTCGGTCTGAATGGACAGCCGCCCGTTCTTCCCCCGGTGCGCCTCGAAGACCGGTTCCAGCAGCGCCGCGCCCTCGGTCGAAAGCTCCTCTACCACCCGCCAGCCGATCTGGTCCTCGGTGGCTGTAGGCATTTCCTGAATGAGGGCTTGGATGCGCGCCTTCCACCGCTCCGTTTCTTTATGCAGAATTCCGAGAGCGATGACGGGATTGCAGGTGGCGCCCACGGCCCCGTGCTCCATGGAGTAGGTCAGTTCCCGGACGGAGGCCGAATCGTTCCATAGACACGTCGGCGTGGTCCGGGTCATCTGATGTAACGGGCTTTTGTAAGCGGCAGCCTGACTGGCTTTGCCCACGGCGGTTCCCCCCTCTTGCTGGAAAGGAGGATAAAACAGGGGCAGGAGAGAAGTCAAACGCAATTCGGGGACAGGCTACGAAACCCCCAAACTGCGGGGGTTTCGAAGCCAGTCTCCGAAATGGTCTAGCCGTCGAGCTCGATTTCCTGGTGCTGCATGCCGGCGTAGGGATAAACCGCCACTTTCACGCCGGTTCCCTTGTGGCGCTCCCTCAGGATCTTCACCACGTCCGTCCACTTCGTGCAGAAATCGGTGTCCGTGCCGTAGTTGTCCATCATAGTGCGGCTCATGTACTGGGAATAGACGATCAGGTGCGAGCCGCGCGGGTTGCGGCCCGGAGCGCGCCGGTGCAGGTCCCAATACGTGCCGCCGCGCGCGCCGGCCACTTTATTGTTCAGGTAATGGATGGGGTCGTAGCCCAGCGGGTGCTGGATGATCAGGACTCCCGTGCCGCCCGGCTTGACCGACAGCCCGATCCAGCGTCCGCCGTGGTATGGCTGCGCGTTCTGCGGGTACGCGTTGGCCACCACGATGTCGGCGTCCTTGGCCGTGGGGGTGCAGTACGTTTTCGCGGCGACCCGCACCGCCGCATGGTGCGCCTCGACGATGTCGCCGGCGAACGCGCGCAAGGGCCGCAGTTTCTGGTTGTAGATGAGCTGCACGGTGTAATCCACGCTGGCCATGCGGGCAGCCTCGATCAGGTCGAGCCGCATATCGTTCTTGAAGATGCGGACGGGGCCGCAATTGTTCGCCCGGCGGGCGGCGGGGAGGATTACCTGGTGGTTGTACTCGATGGATGGCAGGCCCGCCACGCCGGGCAGCACGGCTTTCGCCCCGCCGCCGTAGCCTGCGTCGTAGTGGACCTTGATGCCGCTGAGGCAGACCTTCAGGTCCGCGCCCATGAAGGTCTGGTTGAGCAGAATCTTGTTCTTGTAAGTCGTGGTCCCGACTTCCTTCAGACAGTCGAAGACGTTGTGGTTCATCCAGGCGTAGCGGGTGGCGATGTCCTTCCCCAGCTTGGTGCGGATCTCCTCGGCCGTCATGCACCGGTGGGTTCCGAAAGAGCCCAGGAACAGGATGTTCTCCGGCTGGAGGCCCGCCGCTTCCAGTTCCCCCAACACCCACGGGACCATGGCGTGCGTGGGCGTGGTGCGGGTGAGGTCGTCGAACGTAATCACCACGCGCTTCTTGCCTTCGGCGAGCTCGCGCAGCGGTTTCGTCCCGATCGGCTGGCTCATCTGCTCGGCCAGCTGTTTGGGCGTGAGCACGGGCTGGTTGTAACCCGCCATGTTCATCACCTGCACGTCCCAACCCGGTGGGAAATCGAGCCGCTCGTCCAGGTTGCCGGCCTGCTCGTGCGTGGGAATCACGACCGCCTTCCCCCCCTGGGTCTTGGGAGCCGATTTGGTCTGAAAAGGGCCGGCGGCCAAGGCGGTCCCGATCAGAGGAACGGTACCGAGGGTGGCGGCGTGCCCGAGGAAACTCCGCCGGCTGGAAGAGTCGCTTGACACAGACGATCTCCTTTCTAGTTGCGAGCCTTGTAGGTCTTGCTGAATCCGTTGCGGCTGTTCGTGATGGTGAAAGAACCATCCTGCCGGGCGGTAAGCCGCAGCCACTTGCCCTGGCACTGCGGGTCCAGGTTGGCAATGAAATCTTCGGGCGGGTTGCCGTCCTTGCCGGCGGCCATGGAAGAATGGACCTGCCAGATGTCTTCCATGCCGGGCGCCGCGCGCAGCATGGGGAACGCCGGGGGATCGCCGCCCTTGCGCGCCCCGTTTTCCATGATGGCGACGCGCGCGCCCAGGGCTTGCGCGAGCACCGGGGTCATGCCCTTCGCCTGCCCGTGCACGTTGACGTGGTACACGTCCACCGGCCCGATGGGATTCCTCGGGCACATCAGCTTGTAGCTGTAGGCGCCCTCCAGGTCGGAGAGATCGAGCATGCGGAATTTGCCGGCCGTGAACAGCAGCCCGATGGACATGTTGTCTTCCAGGTCGCCGGTGATTTCCTCCGGCGCCGCGGTGGTGGCGCACAGGGGGTTCGTCGCGCCCGCGCCGTTGGATACGAGTTTCGTCGCAGCCGCGACTACCGACACATCCATGCCCTTGATGGGGATCTTGTCGCCGGGCTTCACGACCGCGTGGTCGATTTTGTCGTAGACCGCGGCGTAGGTCTTGTACCGTCCTTCGATGCCCTTGCCCGTGGTTTGCGGCGGACCGTTATCGATGAGATGCTTGACCGGCATGGCCGCCAGGATCGCCGCAACGTCCCCGACGTGGTCGATATCGTAGTGCGAGACCACCAGGTAATCGATCTGCTTCAGTCCGGCTTCCTTGGCCGCGGCGAGGATGGATCTCCGGCGCGAGCGGCTTGCCCTTCGCGTGGACGGCGAGGATCGCCTTGCCTCCTTCGACATCGATCATGTAAACGTCGAGCGGCTTTTGCGCCTGGGACACGCACGCAAAAGCGCAAAATAAGATCGGAACGGCTCTCATACTCAGCGCGATTATAAACGGGTTCACGGCTGGGTAGGGCCGGGCTTCGCCCAGCCCCGGCAAGCTGGAGCCGACGCGGCCGGATGGAGGGCGGTCCTACACCTTCGCTACCGTCTCTACGATCGCGTCCCCGTTCGTGAAGAGCTCCGGCTTGATCTCCGCCCCGATGCCGGGGAGTTCCGGCGGCGCAACGGACCCGTTCTGCGGCTTGGGAACGTTGTTGACGAAGTACGGGAACTGGTGCGTGTACTTCCAGTAGTTGCTCTCCATGATGAGGAAATTGGGGACGGCCGAGCAGAGGTGCGCGGAACACATGTAGAGCAGCGGCCCCCCCGCAGGTATGCGGCGAAAGCGGGATGAAATACGTGTCGGCCATGTCGGCGATGCGCCGGGCCTCGCTCACCCCGCCGCACCAGGTGAGATCGACCATCGTCACGTCGCACGCCTCCAGTTCGAAGTACTCGCGGTATTCGTAGCGCGTGGCGAGCGTTTCGCTCATGCAGATGGGGACGCTGGTCTCGCGCGCCAGGCGGGCATAGGCGCGCGCGTTGCCGTTCAGCATGGCGTCTTCCAGGTACATGATGTTGTACGGCTCCAGGGCCTTGGCGATGCGCAGAGCGCTGGGGAAATCGAAGCGCCCCCACAGGTCCACGCAGAGATCCATCCGGTTTCCCACCTTGTCGCGGATCTCGCGGATCCAGCCAAGGCCCCGTTCCAGCGCCTCGTTCGACAGGTAGTGGTCCGGCGCGCTGAAGGGATAAATCTTCATCCCGGTGACGCCGCGCTCCAGCAGGAACTCCACGATCTTCATTGTGTCGCGGCCCATCCGCATTTCGTTGATGGCCCAATAATCCGTGGTGGTGTTGTACACGCGGACGCGCTGGCGCGTCTTGCCGCCGAGCAGGCGGTAAAGCGGCAGACCCGCGGCCTGCCCCAGAAGGTCCATCTGGGCCATATTGACGGCGCTGAGAATGCGCATGTCGGACCCGCCGGCGTTGCGCATCACCATGTTCTCGTAGAAACTGCGCCAGACGCCGTCCACATCGCGCGGGTCGCGCCGCAGGATGTTGCGGGCGTAGTCCTTCAAGGCGCCAAGCTCGCCCTGGTGGTACGGGTAGGTTTCGCCCGTCCCGATCAATCCCTTGTCGGTGTGGAGCCGGACCCAGCACCACTCGGCGTTGTCGGAGCCGCCCGCTCCGCCGCCCACGTGGATCTCCGGTCGGAACGTGACGGCGTCGATGCGGGTGATGCGCATCGGTTCAAGGTTGTTGACAACGCTCTGCGCGGCGGCGGGGAGCGCGGCGGCGCACCCGGCGGCCCCTCGCAGAAACGCCCGGCGGTTCATTGGGCCGCCACCGCGGTTAACCGCTTTTTGCACTCGTTCAGCATCTCGGCCGTGCGGGTGGCGCCGGAACGCGAAACCCCGATGGCCCGCACTTCCAACAGCGCGTCCAGCGTGCGGATGCCGCCCGCGGCCTTCACCCGGACTCGCGGCGGCGCGTGTTTGCGCATCAGTTTCAGGTCTTCCATAGAGGCGCCGCCGCCGGCGTAGCCGGTGGATGTCTTGACGAAGTCCGCGCCCACTTCGCCGCAGATCTCGCACAGCCGGATCTTGTGCGCATCCCGCAGGTAGAAGTTCTCGAAAATGACCTTCACGATCCCGTTCCCTTCGTGGGTTAGCCGAGTGACGGCCTGAATCTCGTCTCGAACCTAGGCCCAGTCCTCGCTGAGGACTTTTCCGATGTTGACCACCATATCCAGTTCCGTGCCGCCGTCCGCCAGCGCCTGCTGCGCCTCCGCAAGTTTCACCGCGGTCTTGTGCCCGCCGTGGGGGAAGCCGATCACGGCGCCCGGCTGCACCGTTGAGCCCGCCAGCAACTCCGCGCAGCGCCTCGTCCAATACGGCTTCACGCACGCCGACGCGACGTCGTATTCGCGCGCCAGCAGGCACCCCGCTTCCATCTCCCGGTCGGTCAGGACCGGGTTGAGAAGCGAGTGGTCGATCATCTTGGCGATATCGAGGTAGGAGTAGTCGATCAAGGCAGTTCCTTTACCGCAACGTTCCGGTAGCGGTGATACAGGCCGGGTTTGCAGCGGTTGCCGCCGTGAATCTGCACGGCGATCATGCCGTTCTCGGCGCCGCCGGTCAAATGGTTCGCCGTGTCGGTCCAGTCGGTGAGCTGCGTCCCGTTCATCCAGACCTGGATGTGCGGCGTGGTTCCTTCGATCCGCGCGCGGATGGTGTTCCAGTCGTCCTTCTTCCAGTACTTTTCCCAATCGCGCGCCGGGGCGCCCCGCACGCCCTGCAGGCCCTCTCCGTAGACCCCGCCCATGTTTCCGCCGGGAAGGTAGTCGAGCATCACCTGGTAGGCCTCGCCCTTCTCGTTGGAACGAAGGAACAGGCCGCTGTCGCAGCCGAAATCGGGCTTCATCTCCAGGTAGACCTCGAAATCCTTGTACTTTTTGTCGGTCAGGAGGATGCCTCCGTTCCCTTCCTTATCCTGAGTAGCGGTGATCGCCCCGTTTTCCATCTTCCAGGGCGTGTTCCCGTGATGGTTGACCTGGCTGACGTGCCAGCCCTGGAGATCGGTTGCCGGCATCAGGCTGGTAAACCCCGCCGGAGCCTGCCCGAACAGGCACGGCGTGAGCGAAAGCAGAAATGCGATTTTCCTCATAATCTCTCCTCGGCACTCTTCAAAACGGCAGAACTTCCAGCCGCACCGGGTCGAAACGCAGCCGCCTCTGTTCCTCGTACGATTGCACCGCCAGCAGCGGCGGAAGAATGGAAATCGAGGCGATGGCCGCGTCCGCGTTGGGCAGTTTCCGGCTCTTGCAGCAATCCAGGAAGTTGCGGACGTGGTCGGCGGTGATATCGCCGGGGATTTTCTGCGACACCGGTTGCGCGTTCCTCCCCGCCGGCGTGAACTCGTAACGGTTGCGGTTGACGAACAGCTTGCCTTGATCGCCATAAAAGGTGATGCCGTACTCCGGCGCCACGGCGTAAGCATTGGATTGAAACAGGACGCTGAAGCCGTCGTATTCGAACAGCGCGTTGCACGTGTCCGGCGCGGTGCGCCCGTCGTGCTGATCGTAGTAGATGCCTCCGGCGAACACCACGGAGTTCGGGGCCCGTTCGCCCATGTACATGTGGACCACGTCCATCCAGTGGTGGCCGAAGTCGGTCATCTTGCCGCCGTTGTAGTCCAGGAACGCGCGGAAATTCAAGTATTGGCCGGGATTCCAGTCGCGGTACGCCACCGGGCCGAGAAAGCGCAGCCAGTCGAGGTTCTCGGGCTTCTTCGCGGGTTCGGTGGGCAGCGGGCGCGGCACACCGCTGTGCCAGACGGCATCGATGTGGCTGATTTTGCCGATGGCGCCGGATTTGACGAACTTCTCCAGCGGCTCCAGGTAGATTTTCCCCGAGCGCTGCTGGAGCCCGATCTGGAGGATCTTGCCCGTGGCGCGCGCGGCCTTCACCATGAGCGGCGCTTCCTCGCGCTTGCGGCACATGGGCTTCTCGGAGTACGCGTCCTTCCCGGCGTTCATGGCGTCGATGGCGCAGTCCTTGTGCCAGTGGTCGGGGGTCGCGATCAGCACGGCGTCGACTTCCGGCAATTCGAGCAGCTTGCGATGATCGCCGAACCGTTTGGTATTCGGCGCCTGTTGCTGGGTCTTATCGAGCTTGACCTCGTAGACGTCGCACAGCGCCCGCACCTCCAGGTCGGTGTTCTTCTGGAAGAGGCGCATCACCTCGTTGCCGCGGGCACCGGTCCCGATGACCCCCAGCCCGATGCGGTCGTTAGCTCCCAGGATGCGGGAATAGGACAAGGCGGTCATGGCGGCCCCGGTGACTGCCTGGCGGCGTGTGATCATGCGGAAGAATCCTCCAGCTCTAAATCTAATACCATCTTTCGGCCGTCGATACAAAGCGGACCGGGAAACGGAAGCGGTCCACTATTTTATCGGTAGGCGGCGCAGGCGTATCCCGCGACGCGTGGCCGTGAGGGCCACGCCGATCGCAAGCTGGTCCTGGAATTCCGCGAGTATGCGGCCGATCAATTCGGATCTCATCCAGGAGAACGCGAACCATCAGGAAGCGTAGTCCAGGATCTCGATCCGGTCATCGAGCTGGGCCGATGCGAACGACAACGCTTGCTGCAAGTCGGCTTCCTCCAGATCCGGATAGTCCGCCAACAATTCGCGTCTATCCGGAAATACACGCAGGATCTCAAGCACACGCCTGACTGTGAGGCGCAACCCGCGGATACAGGGTTGCCCCCCCATCTTGTCCGGCTCAATCGTAATTCGGTCAAACGGCGGCTTGAGCGTCATGAATTGATTTTAGGGCCATGGGCCCCCCGCAGGTTCTACGCGAACTTCACCAGATCCCAGGGCTTCCGGTACTCCCGGAACAGGTACTTCTTGTTGGCCTCGTCGTCGCCCTTGAAGCGCCAGGTTTCCGCATCCCACGTCAGTTTGCGGCCGGTCCAGGCGGCGACGTTGCCCATGCAGCCGATGGCCGTGGCTCTGACCCCCACTTCGATGTTGGCGAAGGGGTCCTTGCGGCTGCGGACGTAGTCCACGAAGTACTTGGTGTGCAGCGCCGTGGGCTCCTCCTCATTCATGTGGAAGCGCTCCAGAGGCGGCCGGGCGGGCGCGGCCGGCGGCGCTCCCCTGCCTCCCCGTCCAGCCCCTCCGCGGACCTCGGGGTAGAGTTCCATGCCGATGCGGTCCACGAACAGAGCGGCCTCGGTCCCATAGAACGCCATCCCGTGCGGACGGTCTTCGCCGTTCGCGGAAGCCCCGTAATAGCGCATCCCCGGGGTCCGTCCGCCCAAGCCGTGCCCGTTATAGACACAGGCCTCATAACTCATGATGAAATTCGGGTATTCGTAGGTGGCCTGCTGGAAATCGAACAGATCGCCCGCTTTCTGCTTGTCGAAGTTAACGGAGGAGGAGGAGACCTTAACGGGGTTCTCAACCCCCATGATCTGGTGCACGGAATCGAAGCGGTGGTTGCCGTAATCCGTGATCAGGCCGTTGGTGTAGTCCATGAAGGAGCGGTAATTGAGCCGCGCGGAGTTGAAGGGAACCTTGGGCGACGGCCCCAGCCAGGCATCCCAGTTGAGATCGGCCGGCGGCTCGGAATCGGGGACCGGGCGGGCCGATCCCATCCGCGGCATGTAGTTCCACACCCGCACGAAATGCACCTCGCCGATCTTTCCGCCCTGGACCATCCTGGCGGCTTCGGCCATGTGGTCGGCCGCGCGGTGCTGCGTCCCGACCTGGACGATGCGCTTAGAACGGCGAACGGCTTCGACCATGGTCCTGGCCTCCCGCAGGCGGTACATCACCGGCTTTTCCACATACACGTCCTTGCCCGCCTCGCACGCCAGAACCAGCATCTGGGCGTGCCAGGGGTCGGGCGTCCCGATGATTACCGCGTCAATACTCTTGTCCGCCAGAAGCTCGCGGAAGTCTTTGTAGGTCGTGGCCTGCGGGGCCCATTGTTTGGCCGATTCGATCCTGGAGCCGCGTACGTCGCACAGCGCCGCAATCTCCACGTTGCGGGGCTCCTTCAGCCGAGGGTCCGCATTGCCGCGCGCCATCGCCTGGAGGTCCTCCGGCGTTCCGCGCATCAACCGCGCGTCGAGCGACCCTCGGCCGCCGCAGCCGATGAGCCCCACGCGGAGCCTGTCGTTAGCGCCGCGCACCTGGCCGGCGGAGACCGCGGTGAATGCCGCAATCCCGGCGGATGTCTTCAAAAAGTCCCGGCGTTCCATTGATGGTCCTCCTTCGAGACCTCGGGGTCATGATTCCGATAAGCGGTATCATAGCGCCTGACAACCCATGAGTCACCCCAGGGCCGGATTCGTCAGTTGCGTTCATCCCTTCTACGACGTGGCTGCGGTGGCCGAAATGCGGCAGAGCGCCATCGCCGGGCTGCGCCAATCGGGCCTCGAAGTGGTGGCGCCGGAGATCCCCCGGACCTCCCACGACGCGGTGGAGATCGCCCGGGAGTTCCGCGAAAAAGAAATCGATCTCGCGATTCTGTTCTTCTGCACCTGGGTGGCGGAAGATATCACCCTGGCGCTGGCGCGGGAGTTGATGGACATCCCCATGCTCCTGTGGGCCCTGCCGTACCTGGATCGGGACATCCCGATGCCCTCGCCCATCAGCGGCCTGGTGACGTCCGGTTCGAATATCCGGCGGTTGGGAAAGCGCTATGTCTACCACGTGGGCGCTGTCACGCCGCAGAACGTCGAGACCGCCATGCGAGCCGCCCAAGTGGGCGCGCTGGTGCGGGCGTTGCGGAAGGCGCGCTTCGGCATCGCCGGCTATCCCTGCCCGGGGATGATGGACGTGAGCGTGGACGAATCCGAAATCCAGAAGGCGCTCGGCGCCACCACCGTTCACCTGGATCTGGATGCCCTGCTGAGAATGGCCGAAGCGGCCCCGGGGGAGGAAACCGCACGGGCCGCCGAACGCGTCCGGTGCGCCGCCGCCGGCGGCATGGAGATCGGCGAAGAACGCCTGCGCGAAAACCTCCGGCTTTACCCGGCGTTGCAGGAGACCGTGCGCCGGAACAAGCTCGACGGGTATTGCGTGCGCTGCTGGCCCGAGCTTCGCGACCAGCGTAAGATCACGCCCTGCGCGGCCCACGCGCTCATGGCGGAGGATGGGGTTCCCAGCACCTGCGAGGTGGACCTGACGGCCCTGATCACCACCTGGATTCTCAGCCGGCTGGCGGACGCGCCGGCCTTCAATTTCGATATCACCGGCTACCTGGAACAGGAGGGGGCGATCCAATTGGCGCACTGCGGCGCCGCCGCGCCTTCGCTGGCCGCGCGCCCCGAGGACATCCGCATTCGCGCCCACATGCGCACCGGGACCGGGGCAACGGTGGAATTCCCGTTCAAGCGGGGCGGGGTTACGCTGGCGAAGCTGATGCGGCCCACGAAGGGAGAGCTGCAGTTGTTCGCCGCCCGGGGAGAGGTGGTGGAATCCGAAGGCGTCCGCGGCAGCGTGGCCGCGGTGAGGCCCGAACCCTCCGCGCGGGCGTTCCTGGACCGGGTGATGCGGTTGGCGGTGGAGCACCATTTCGCGCTGGTTTACGGGGATTGGATGGCCGAGTTGCAGATGCTCTGCGAGTTCACAGGGCTGAACCTGGCGTGATGCGGCGTGGGGAATCCTGCCTGCCGTGCCGGCGCTCGTGCCGACATCCGGACCCGAACGTGTCCCCATGAGTGGGGACACGGCAGGCAGGAATGCCCACGCCACGAACCCTACCCCTCGCGCAGCGCTTGCGCCGGATCGATCCGCAGCGCGCGCCGCACTGGGAGCAGGCTCGCCAGAACGCCCATGGCGATTAAAACGAGCGGCGGGACCACGAAGCTCACGACGTCGTGCGCGGCGACTCCGAAAAGGAGCGTCCGGATCGATCGTGCGAGCCCCCAGGAGACGGCCAGGCCGATCGCCGCTCCCACCAGCGTGTAACGCAGGGTCGCCCCGAGAACCAGGGCGGTCAGCCGGGCCCGTCCGGCGCCCAACGCGAGCCGCACGCCCAGTTCGCGCGTCCGCCGCACGACGCCGTGGTTGACTACGCCGTACGTTCCGGCCGCGGCCAGTCCCAGGGCAAGAAGCGCAAACCCGCCCACCAGCCATGCCGTGGATCTCGGCGTCTCCACCGCCCGCGCCACGACCGCGTCCAGGGGCGCGATCCTGTTCACCGCGCAGGCCGCGCACACTTCCTGGATCATTCCCGGCAGGCGCTTTTCGAAGGCGCCCGGATCGCCGCGGAAGCGGACCGCGAGAGAGACTGTCTGCGGGACCCATATGGGCTGCGCCAGCGGAACGTAGATCTCGCCGCTGATCCAACCGGGCGGGCCCGCAATGCTGTAACTCCTCACATCGTCCACTACGCCCACGATGGTGCGCCATTCGTCGTTCGAGAAAGGCTTGAGCCGCTTTCCAACCGGATCGCCGCCGGGCCAGAAATGGAGCGCCGTCGCCCGGCTGATGAGCGCCACCTCCGGCGCGCCGCGGCGGTCCGCCGCGGTGAACCGGCGCCCCCGCAACAAGGGAACGCCGAGAGCGTCCAGGTAGTCGGGCGTCACCTCCGTGGTCCATAGAACCAGTTGCGGGTCTTGCGGCGGAATCGGGTGATCTTCGATGGCGGTCGCCACCGCCGTGATCTCCGGCGTGAGCGGGAGCGAACTCGCCGCCGCGGCGTGCGTCACCCCGGGGTATCCGGCGAGCCGGTCCCTAACCTGCTGGTACAGCGCCGCGCTCTTCGCCGCCGACGCGGCGGCGGAACGGCCGGGGCTGAGTTCGGCGGTTACCACCGCTTCGGGGCGGAAGCCGGGATCGACGTGCAGCATGGACCAGAACGTGCGCAACAGGAGACCGGCGCCAACCAGGAGAATGGTGGCGAACGCCGCCTCCGTGACGACCAGCGCGGCGTCCGTCCTCACCGCCCGCCCGCCGGACGTGGCGCGGCTGCCCTCCAGAGCCGCCAGAGACTGCCGTGTGCGCGCGCGCCAGGCGGGCAGCAGGCCGAACAGCAGCCCGCTCCCCAGCGAGACCGCCGCCGCGAACGCCAGCACCCGCCCGTCGATCGCAACTTCGGCCAGGCGGGGCGTGGCGGCGGGCAAAAGGCGCTTCAGCGCCGCCAACTGGGCGAAAGCGAGCGCCGTACCCAGAATCCCTCCGGCGGCCGCGAGCGCCACGGCTTCGGTCAGGAGTTGCCTCGCCAGGCGGCCAGGCGTAGCCCCCAGGGAGGCGCGCAGCGCGAGTTCCCTCTGGCGCGCCGCCGTCTGCCCGATCATCAGGTTCGCCACGTTCACGATCGCGATCAGCAGCACCAGCCCCGCCACGCCGAACAGCAGCAGTCCTCTGGTCCTCGCGCCGGCCACCAGAGACTCCCGCAGTTCCGTCAACCCGGCCCCCACCCCCCACGCGTCCGGCATCCGCCAGGGAAACATGGGCCGGATGTTCGTGACCCAGGCGCGCAGTTCCGCCTCGGCCGCCTCGGGCGTGACGCCATCGTGCAGGCGCGCGAAGAAGCCGGCGATCCCCGAACCCCAGTATTCGCCGATGTCTCGCGGATCGAGACTCATGGGGACCCAGAAACTGGCTTCCGGCGCCGGGTAGCGGAATCCGGCGGGCATCACGCCGACGATCTCGTACCCCACCTCGTCCAGCGGGAGCCGCTGCCCGATGGCGTCGCGCCGCGCCCCGTATCGCCGGGTCCAGTAGTCATAGCTGAGGACCGCCACGCGCGCCGCGCCCGGACGGTTTTCGCCGCCGGCGAACCCTCGCCCCAGCAGCGGGCGCACGCCAAGCGTCTGGAAGAAATTAGCCGATACTTCGCTGCCTTTCACACGCTCCGGCCAGTCCCGGCCCGCGGTGTTGAAGGCGCGCACCCCGGTATCGGCGGCGTATTCGGCCAGGCGGCTATTCGCCTGGAGCGTATCGAAAGCTCCGCGGACGCCTATGTCTCTCACCCAGTACAGCCGATCGGGGCGCGGGAATGGCAGCGGCCGGATCAGGACCGTGTCTACGATGCTAAACACCGCCGTGGTGGAGCCGATCCCCAGCGCCATGGTCGCCAACGCGACCGCCGGAGAGGCGCGGTTCTTGAACAGCAGCCTGGCGCCGAAAGAGGCATCCTGCCTGAGTTGCTCCCAGGCCGCCGTGCCGCGCGCGTCCCGGCACTCCTCTTTGATGGAATCTATGCGCCCCATGCCGGCCGCGGCGCGCCGCCGGGCTTCCGCCGGGGGCACGCCGCTGGCGATCAGCTGCCGGACTTCACATTCGAGGTGCCCGGCCAGCTCGGCCTCCATCTCCCGTTCGACGTCCGGCCGCCGGAACACGGCGCGGAACAGAAGCGACAGTTCTTGCAGAAACCGCATTGCGCCTCCTTGGCAGGGCCGGCCTCCGGGCGGCCCTACGCGGACTCCAGAATCCCGTTGATGGCCGCCGACAGCCGCGCCCAGTTGTCCGCTTCCACCTGAAGCTGCCGCCGGCCCGCCCGCGTCAGGGAATAGAACTTCGACGGCCGCCCGCCGGCGGACTCCCGCCACTCGCCGCGAATCCAACCCTCGTGCTCCAACTTGTGGAGCGCCGGATAGAGCGACCCGTGGCTGGCCTGCAAGGTCTCGTTGGACATCTGCCGCAGGCGCTGCGAGATGGCCCACCCGGTCCTGGGCTCCAGTTCGAGGATCTTGAGGATCAGCAGGTACAGCGTGCCCTGTACGAGCGCCGCCGGTTTGCTCATTTGCGCCTCCCTTTCCGGATTCAGATTACCATAATATGTCGGTTATATGAATAGGGTCAAAACTGGAGGCGCAGGGTGAACTCCAGGTTCCGCGGCAACTGCGAGGTGGCCGTCACCGCGCCGAAATCCGTGCTGGTGGGGGATGTGTTCGGCGCGGCGAAGCGGGTGTGGTTGAGGACGTTGAACGCGTCCGCCCGCAGTTCGACCGTGGCCCGCTCGCCCGCGCGCAGTTTTCTGCTCATCCCCAGGTCCAGGAGATTGAGCCCCATCGAGCGGACATCCGCCAGGCGCAACGGGAAAAACCGGACGTTATAGACCAACTGGTTGGCGGTAGCGCGCTCGAAAACCGCGGTGTTGAACCAGCGTTCGGGGGAGCGCCGGTCCGCCGGCAGGCCGACCTGTCCCCCGTAGTAAAGCACGTTGCCGAAGCTCAATGGCGCCCCGCTCTGCCGCTGGTATATGGCCTGTACCTGCCACCCGCGCGCCAGGGACCAGCGAAACCCTTTCCTGCTCCGGCCGAACGGCAATTCGTAGAGGCCGGCCGCCACCAGCCGATGGGCGCGGTCGGAAGGCGAGATCGAACGCGCCGGCGCGGGGTCGGCCTCGTTCAAGAACGACGTGGCCTCCATGTACTTGGACCACGTGTACGAGGCCAGCGCGAAGCCGTTCCTGAACCGCCGCTGCGCCAGCGCCTGGAGACCGTGATACCAGGAGAACCCGTCGTTGGCCGTCGCGGTCACGCCTGTGAACTGCGGGTACGGGCGCAGGAGTTGCTGGAGTTGCACGGTGCTGCCGGAAAGGCTGGTGGAGGGCAACAGCGGATAGAACGGGTTCGCGACATTCGTGGTCAGGATGGCGTATTGCGTGTTATCCCGCACGAGCGACCGGCTGAGCCGTTCCAACGGAACCGGGTCCAGCTGGCGCTGCGCGCGCAGGTGGACGCCGCGAGTCCCCACATAACCGATTTCGAACGCGGCTGTCCCTCCCGCGGCCTTCTGCAGGATCGCCTCCCAATGCTGCATGTAGGGATTGAGCGCCTGGCCGGGAATCACCGTGACGCTCTGCCCCGCGTTGGTCATCAACCCCAGCGAAGATCCCGTGGGCATGTTGAACCCTTTCGGGAACGGGTCTTCCAGGCTGGCGATGTAGGTCTGCCCCGTATCCTGCGAGGCCACCAGGGTGGTCTGCCGGCTGAAACCGGTCTGGATGGCGTTGCGGCGGGCCGGATCGTAGAACACGCCGTAGCCGGCGCGTCCCACCATTTTGGATCCGGCCATCCACGCCAGGCCGATGCGCGGGGCGAAATTCAGCCAATCGCTCCTCCACAGGCTGCGCGGCTGTCCGCCCACGCCGGCGAACAGAAGCCCGCCGCGGACGTGAAAGTCCGCGGGCGAAAGCTGGGGGGACGGACTCTTGGCGTACTTCGCCTCCGCCGCGGCGGCAATGGGGCTGACGGCGTCAGAGTCAAATCCGCGCACGGAACGGTCGAACCGCTCCGTGGTCGGGATGTCGTGGGTCCAGCGCAGCCCGAGGCTGAGGGTGAGCCGCTTCCGAACCTTCCACGCGTCCTGGAAATAGAGCGCGGAGATCTGGTATTGCTGGGCCAGGCTCGGGTTTACGTCCATGCGCCGGTAGGCAGCCCCAGCAGGAAACTCGCCAGCCCCTGGCCGGCCGGCGCCGCCGCCGAGTTGTCGAGAGGGCCCCGCGTCCAATTCGTGCTGAAATCCAGTTTTCCGGAGGAGCGGCCGGTGTTGCCGCTGGTATCGCGGTAGAGGCGGTGTTCCACGCCGAAACGGAGGCTGTGGCTTCCGCGGGAGCGGGCCAGGTCTCCGCCCACGGAGTATATGTCGCTCGCCGAACGGGTCATCGCCTGCCCGTTCAGCTCGGGGTAGCCCGTGGGCGTGATGTCGGGCAGCATCAGGTTGCGGGGGTCCACGGCGCGCAACTGGTCCGCGTATTTGTGCGAGAACCCGAGCGACGTCAGATCGAGTCCCGCGCTGGGCGGCGCATAATCGTCCACGTAGCGCGTATAGTTGTACCGCAGGTTGAGAGCGACGCGCGGGCTGAGCGCAACCACGCTGTCCACTCCGAAGCCGCGATTCTCCCGTTCGCCCGAAGAGCCCGCTCCGCCGTTGAACCGGCGCTCGATATCCTGCCCGCGGTCGCTCGAACTGGCCCGCAGCGTGAGCCTGTCGCGCGCGCCGAGCTGGTGGTCGAGGCGCGCTACGTGGTTCTGGAAGCGGTTCGCCACCAGCGAGGGCATCACGAAGTTGACGCCCGTGGGCTTGGCCCCGGGCACGTTCGGCAGCGGATAATATTCCGCCAGGATGTTGGCCGCCGCCTGGCTGAGGCGCGAAGGAGGGATGATATTGCCCGGGAAAACGGTGCGGGTATAGCGGCCGGGCGTGGACGCCGGAACCGTGGTGAGGGGATCGTAGATCTTGTATTGGGAGCCGAAAGGCAGCAGATCGGCGAAATTACCCTGCCGCTCCGAGGGGGTGGGGACCGTGTACGAGAGGCTGTTGTTGCGGTAGGGCTGCGCGGCGTGAATCCCCTCGTAGGCGTACATCCAGAACGTGCGTTTCTTGCGGCCGGGAAGTGAGGGAACCGGGCCGCTGGCGTAGGCCGTCCAGTGGTTGGCGCGGAAGTTGTCCTTCCCTGATTTCGACCGGTTGGAGAAAAATGAGTTGGCATTGGCCACGGGGTTTTCCACGGAGTAGCTCAACTGGCCGTGCAGCCGGCTCCCGCCCGAACGGAGGCTGAGGTTCACATGCGAGCCCATGGAAAAACCCCGGCCCACGTCGAAAGACGACGTGTTGATGCGGAACTCGGCCACCGCCGCCGCGGGCGGCACGTGCGCGACATTGCCGCTCATTCCTCCGGTGTTCACCGCACCGTCGAGGCTGAACTCGTGCGACCCCGGACCGGAGCCATGGACCGATAGAGCCGACAGGTTTTCGTTATCGTATGCCCGGGTGGTTCCGCCCTCCGCCAGGTTGAGGACGCCCGGGGCGAGCAGCGCCAACCCCATCGGGTTGCCGTTCCGGAAGGGCAGTTCCAGCAGTTTTTCGGCGTCGATGAGAATGCCGGAACCGCCGGAGGCCATATCCAGGAGGGGTGTTTCCTCCACCACGCGGACGCTCTCCCGCGCGGGCCCTACTTCCAGGCGGGCATCGACCGTGGCCTCCGCGCCGGCGTGGACCAGCACGCGTTTCTGGACGAAGGACCGGAAACCCGGCATCTCGATCGAAACGGCATACGAGCCGGGGAGCAGTCCGCGCAGGGCGTATTCGCCGGTGAGGCCGGTGGCGTCCGCCGCCGTGGCGCTGGAGACAGCCCGGACGGCCCTGACCCTGGCGCCCACGACTACCGAGCCGGATGCGTCGGTGACCCGGCCCAGGATTTGGCCGGATGGTTCCTGCGCCCATGCCAGGAGTCCCGCTGCAACCAGCGCCGCAATCCGGATCACGGTCATGAATCGGACTTTCAGGCAAAGATAGCCGATCCCGGGGCTAAAGACAAGACCGCCCATCACCGCTCCTCCCCGTCGCGGCTCTGCGCCGGGAACACGTCAGCGCCCGGTCCTCGGCGGGTTTAGCTGGCGCGGCTTTCGATCGGCGTCACCGGATCCAGGAACATCCAGGCCAGCAGGCCGATGATGTAGATTACCGCGGAAACGTAAAACGTCAGGTTCCAGTTGTTGCCGGTCCCGCTCAGGATATAGCCGATCGCCAGCGGCGAGAGCGCGCCGCCGATGTTGCCGCACATGTTCATGGCTCCGGACAGCGTGCCCGCAAACCGGCCGCCCACGTCCATGGTGGCGGACCACGCCGTAGGCATCGCCAGGTCGCTGCAGAAACTGGCCATGCCGATCATGACCATGGCGTATACGGGATCCAGCGCCAGCGTGGAGAGCGTGAGAAACCCGCAGGCGCCGCCAAAGGCGGTATACGCCGTGATCCGGCGTCCGGAGGCCAGGCTGCCGGTCCAGCGCGCGCCTGCCCTCGCCAGAAGGACTCCGGCGGAACTGCCGATGCCGCCCAGGAATAGCGGCAGGGCGCCCAGCACGGCGCTGGCGGCGAGCGCCACGTGCCGGCCCTCCCGCAGATAGGTCGGGAGCCAGGTCATGTAGAAATAGAAGCCGTAGGAATGGCAGAAGTACTGGGCGCACAGCAGCCACGCCTGGCGGGAACGCACAATCCGCCCCCAGGGCACATCCGCGCGGCCCGGCGCCAGTTTGGCGCTGGCGCTGAGCAATTCGCGCTCGGCCGCGTTGAGCCGCGGGTTCTCCATCGGGCTGTCGTGGAACCAGCGGAAGAACAGGACGGCCCAGACCACGCCCAGGCAGCCGAACAGCTCAAAAGTATGCCGCCACCCGACATTCCCGATCACCAGGTTCACCAACGCCGGCGTAAGCGCTCCGCCCCACCGGGCGCTCAGCCAGAGAATGCCCTGCGCCCGGTATTTCTCGCTGGCCG
>JAIQFU010000020.1:0-14511 GCA_020073115.1 Terriglobia bacterium | reverse complement strand
GCTGGCCGGCAGCCAGCTATTGAAGGCTTTGGCGATATTGTGGAAACAGCCTGCCTCGCCCGCGCCGAACAGAAAACGCGTGGCGACCAGACTCGACAGTCCCCGCGTCCATCCGGTGGCGGCCGTGAACAGAGACCACCACAGGACGATCCGCGTCAGGACCTTGCGCGGGCCGATCCAATCCCCCAGGAATCCGCCGGGGATTTCGAACAGGGCATAAGCCCAGCCGAAGGCGGAAAAGGCCCACCCCATCTGGACGGCGCTGAGCCCCAGGTCCTTGCGGATGAAGGGCGCGGCGAACGAGATCGAAACGCGGTCGATGTAGGTGATCACGGCCAGCGTGATGGCGAACACGATCACGCCGTGGCGCACCCGCGTCGGACGGGCGGAAGGAATCATCGGGGTTACCGCCCGTTCACCAGATTGCCGTTTTCATCCAGGTGGGGATAGGGGCCGCCCTGGCGGAAACGGTCGAGAATCGGGTCGTCGTACTGCGGCGTGGGCAGGAAATAGCCGCCCTTCCGGATGTGCTCTTTGACTACCGCTTCGTTCAGTTCCACGCCGAGGCCGGGGGCGTCGGGGACGGTGATGTATCCGCGGTCCACAATGGGCTTGGACGGACCACTTACCAGGTCGCCCCACCACGGGATGTCCACCGCGTGGTTTTCCATGGCGAGCATATCTTTCAAGGTGGCGGCCATGTGGACGCTGGCCAGGCAGCCTACCGGCGAACCGGCGAAGTGAATCGCCATCTGCACGCCGTGCATGGAGGCGTAATCGCCGATGCGCCTGGTCTCGCGGATGCCGCCCGAAGTCAGCGGGTCGGGGTGGATGATGTCCACCGCGCGGTTGTCGATGAACTCCCGGAAACCCTCCTCCAGCCCGAACAGGCTCTCGCCGGTGTTGATCGGCGTGGTGGTGGACTCCTTCAGTTCCTTGTACGCCTGCCAGTTCTTGGGCGCGTCGCCGCCGGGCCCGAGGTGGCCCACCTGGATCATGTCCTCCGCCCACGCCAGGTCGTATTTTTCGAAAGACCGGGCGTAGCGGATGGAATCCTTGAGCGTGAGGGCCCCGAAGTGGTCCGCCGCCAGCGGCGCATCCGCGCCGATCCCGTCGCGCACCGCCTGGATGTACTCGCCCAGGTACTCCAAACCCTTTTCCGTGGCGGTTCCGTAGCTGTTGACGGCCCCCGGCCGGTTCCGTACCAGGTTCGTGCCCAGGTCCATTTTGAAAAACGTAAAGCCCATGGCCTTGCGCTTCTTGAGCCGCTCGGCGAAAATTTTCGGATCGGCGCTCTGGTCCGTATCGCAGTAGCACCGGATCCGGTCGCGGTATTTCGACCCGATGAGCCGCCACGCCGGGACCCCATATACCTTGCCGGCGATGTCGTGCAGCGCCATATCGACGGCCGCGTAGCCGCCGCCCATCCGCTGGTGGTTGGAGAAAATGCGGATGCTGTCGAGGATGGGCTCGATGCCTAGCGGGTTCCGGCCGGCCAGGTGCGGTTTGAGCACCAGCGCGGTCCCTTCCCGTCCGGCGTCGCGGCATTCGCCCAGCCCGTACACTCCCTGGTTGGTATCGATCCGGATGATGGGGTAATCGAAGTTCGAGGCCACCAGCACCGCCCGCATGTCCGTAATCCTGAGTTGGCTCGGCGCCGAATTGCGGTTTACGGGCCGGTTCGGTTGCTGTGCGCCCGCGCCGGCTTCGGTGGATTTGAACAGACCGGCCACCCCCGCGGCCGCGATGAAGTTCCTGCGGTTGAATCGAGACATGAGCGTCCGTTGCTCCCTTCCTGTGAGAGAGTATCAGCGGGCGGGTGGGAAGGCAATGTCCGCGGCTGCGGGAGCGGCCGTTGCGCGGTGGCCCGCTCCACCCCAGCGATCAGGCGCGTGTTATCATCATATAGATGGCGTGATAACATGATCCGGACCCAGATCAGCCTCGAAAAACAAGAGTATGCCCTCGTCAGGAAAGAAGCGAAAGCGTTAGGCATCTCTATCGCAGAGTTCGTCCGGCGCGCCGTGCGGGAGCAATTGCCACCGGCGGGGCAGTGTCCCTGGATGAAATTCGCCGGGCTGGTCGAGACTGGGGACCCGCGATCCTCACATTCTATCGACGAAATCGTTTATGGCCAAAAAGACTGAATGCTACGTCGATACCTCGGCGTTCATCGCTTTCCTGGACAAGTCCGACAGCTATCACCCATCTTTCCGCCTGCTGTTCTCCGAGCCGCCTCCGCTGGCCACTTCCGCGCTCGTCATCGCGGAAGGCCACGGGTGGTTCCTTCGACGGTACGATCAGCGCCGCGCGGCGCAATTTCTTGCGTTTGTTGACGCGCTGCCGGACTTGCGGATTCAGCCTTTCGATGCGGTCGAACTCGCCAAGGCGAGTCGCATTGCGAAGAAGTACTCCGATCAGAAGCTCACACTGGCCGATTGCCACGGGCTCACGATTATGGGCGAACGGCGAACCGCCTGCTGTTGGTCCACCGATCGGCATCTCGGCCTGAGCGGGATTCCTCTGGCGGTGTGAACCGGCCCAAAAGCCCTACTGCTTCGCCCAATACCCCGGGTGGCCCACGTAGGTCTCGTTTTCCAGGTTCGCCAGGATGATCCGCCGCAGCGCCAGGATGTCCACCTCGCCCTGCTGTTGGTAGAGCACCTTGCCGCCGGGCGCGATCAACATGGTGAACGGGACGCCCGAATCCCACTTGGCGTCGAAGGCGGCCTGCATGGCGTACGTGTCGCTGGAGGCGAATTGCAGGTTGCGCGTGGTGGAGTGCTGCTGCTGGAGCGTCTTCAACACTCCGGCGCGCTCGTCGGGCATGTTGGTGGAGATGGTGACGAAGTCGAAATCGCGGCGGCGGTACATGCGCCAGGTGGTTTGCAGATCGGGGAACTCCGTGAGGCCCGGGCCGCACCACGTGGCCCAGAAGTTCACCAGCAGCACTTTCCCGATGGGATTGGAACGGAGCTTTTTCAGATCGGCGGCCGTGATTGCTTCCACGTTGACCGGCTCGGCTTCGATCTTCTGCAATTCGCGGACCTGCCCGTCGATTTTCGATTTCCACTTGGTGGAGCAGCCGAAGGCCGGTGTGCTGGGCGCGGCGACCGGTTTGCCCGCCAGGAGCGCGTCGATGGCCGCCCGGGCGTCTTGCGTCTTGACCAGCGATTCCCGCTGGCTGTCGTCCACCCGCCCTTCGTAGCGCAACTTGCGCTCCTTATCGAAAAGGAAGACGTGCGGGGTGGCTTTCGGGCCATAGGCCTGCGCCACGGCCTGCGTCTCGCCGTCGTAAAGGTAGGGGAAATGGAAGCGCCGGTTCCCGGCGCGGATCTTCATCTCTTCGAGGCTGTCGCTCACGTCCGTGTAGCCCAATTCGGAGAGCAGCACGGCCTTGGGGTCGTTGGGCTCTATGGCCACGAACGCCACGCCCTTGCCGCCGTAGTCGCTCGCCAGTTTCTGATAGCGGTCCTCGTACAGTTGCGATGTGGGGCAGTGGTTGCAGATGAACATGACCATCAGCAGCGGGCTGTCCCGGTACTCGCCCAGGGCATGAGTCCTGCCATCGACGCCCGGCAGGGCGAAGTCCGGAGCCGGGGAACCGATGGCCAGGGTCGGATGCGGGTTGGGCTGGGCAAAAGCGGCTGAAACGAGCAGCGCGACAAGAGCGAAACGCAAGGTCATGCGATCTTCCTCCCCATTCAGAATATCGGAACTGCTTTGACGTTGCAGACCGCCCCGCCCGGCGGTAGCGTGGGTTTTAGCGGGGACCGCTCCCTTGCGGTCGCGGCTCGCCGACGAACCGCGGCCGTGCGGGAGCGGTTCCCCAATCCAAAAGATATGCTTCAAAAAACCGTCACCTTCGGTGAAATCATGCTGCGGCTCGCGCCGCCCAACCTGGAGCGGATCCTCCAGTCGCCGCAGTTCGTGGCCACCTTCGGCGGCGGCGAGGCCAACGTCGCGGTGGCGCTCGCGTCATTCGGCGCGCCGGCGGCGTACGTGACCGCGCTGCCCGAGAACCACCCTGTAGCCGACGCATGCGTCGCGGAACTGCGGCGCTTCGGCGTGGATACTTCCGGCATCGTGCGCCGCAAAGGGCGCATGGGCGTCTACTATCTGGAGACCGGCGCGAACCAGCGGCCCTCGAGGGTCGTTTACGACCGCGAAAACAGCGCCATCGCGCTGGCCCAACCGGGCGATATCGACTGGGATGGCGCGCTCCAGGGCGCCGGGTGGTTCCACGTCACGGGCATCACCCCGGCCATCAGCGCCACGGCCGCCGCGCTCTCGCTCGAAGCCGCGCGGAAGGCTCGCGAGAAAAGGATCACGGTTTCCTGCGACCTCAACTACCGCAAGAATCTGTGGAAATGGGGCCAGCCCGCCGCGGAGGTGATGCGCAACCTCGTCCACTTCGTCGATATCGCTATCGCCAACGAGGAAGACGTCCAGATGGCGCTCGGGATTCAGGCGGAGGTGGACGTGAACTCGGGCAAACTCGACGTTTCGCAGTACGAGAAGCTCACGGCGAAGGTGCTGGGCGAGTTCCCGAACCTGCGCGGCATCGCCATTACCCTGCGCGAATCGCGCAGCGCCTCGCATAACGGCTGGTCGGCGTGCTGGAACGACCGCAAGCAGTTCCTCACCAGCCGGCAATACGAGATCACCCACATCGTGGATCGCGTGGGAGGCGGGGATTGTTTCGCCGGCGGGCTGATTTACGGATTGCAGGCCCTGCCGGGGCCTCGGGAGGCGCTGGAGTTCGCCGTGGCCGCCAGTTGCCTGAAGCACTCCATCCCCGGAGACTTCAACCGCTTTACGGTGGACGAGGTGAAGGCGCTGCTGCAAGGCGGGGGGTCGGGGAGGGTACAGAGGTAATGGTGGGGCGGGTCCCCGGCCTGCCGCCGGGGACCGGCCCACGTAGTGCTACTTCTTGCCGCTCTGGATTTCTTCCAGGCGCTTCTTCAGGTACTCCTGGTATTCCTTTTGCAGAGCCGGATCGCGCGGGCTGCTGTAGATTTCGCTCGACTTGTACTTGCCTTCGTCGAACTTCTTGCGCGTCCACTCGTCGTGGATGTGCGTCCGGTCGGCAGCGTCCAATATTTCCGCCAAAGCCTGCGGCGGAACAAAGCTCACGCCTTCGCGGTCGCCCACCGCCACATCGCCCGGCATCACCGTGACGTTGCCGATGCGGATGGGAACGTTGAACCCGGCCAGCGTCACCCCGCCGATGGCGCTGGGATGCACGGTCTTGTAGTAGCAGGCCATGTCCATCTCGCCGACGCCTTCCAGATCACGGAAGCCCCCGTCCACTACCAGGCCGCCGCCCTTGGTGGCCTTCATGATGTAGTAGAACAGGTTGTCGCCGACGATCGTGCCGCCTTCCTTCTTGCCCAGCAGATCCACCACCAGGACGTCGCCGGGCTGGAGCATGTCGATGACGTACTGATTGTTGATGCTGTTAACGCCCTTCTCCCGGGCCTTGGCCGTGACCACGGCATCCAGGTCCGGGCGCGAGGGCATGAATTGCATGGTGAATACGCGGCCCACCATCTTCTTGCCGGGGTGCAGGACCTCCCAGTCGCCCACATACTGGCTGTAGCCACCGCCTCCGCCCATCCCCGCCCCGCCGCCGCGCCCACCACCGGCGCCCCCGCCTCCGGCCGGCTGGATGCCCCAGTTCCGGACCATGATCTCTTCCATGGAGAGGCCTTTCGCCCTTTCGAGCAGGGCGTCCGGAACCTTCGGCCGGCCGTCGGGGAAGCGGTCGCCGGTCCAGGCTTTGGTGTAATCGAGCATCTGCTCTTTGGTCCACGTCCACAACTGCGCCTTGGCAGGCGAGGGCGCGAAGATCGGCGCCAGCCAGGCCGCCGCCAGTGCAACAAAACCGTATTTACGAATCATGCTGAACACTCCTCTTATGGGTGGGGCAGGCTGATGGCCTGCCCCACTTCTTAACTCCATAGCCGGTCGTTGGGCCGGCCGATATTGTTCCACTGGTCCGTCGGCTCGAACCAGCCCCCGTTGACATATTTCTTCGCCACGTCTTCGTTAAGAGTAACTCCCAGGCCCGGCGCGGTGGGAACGGTGATGAACCCCTTGTTGATAATCGGCTTCTCGATTCCGTTTACCAGGTCGCTCCAGTACGGAACGTCGATCGAGTGGTTCTCCAGCACCAGGAAGTTCTCGGTCGCGGCGGCGGCATGCACGCTGGCCATGGCGCCGATAGGCGTGGCCGCGCAGTGCAACACCATGGGCACGCCGTACTCCTGGGCCATGTCGCCGATTTTCTTGACTTCCAGGATTCCGCCGGCGCTCTCCAGGTCGGGTTGGATCATGTCCACGGCCTTGGCCTTACACAGCGCCTCAAACGATTCCTTGAGGTAGATGTCTTCGCCGGTGAGGATCGGGGTATCGACCTCATCGGTGATCTGCTTCAGCAGCTCGGTGTTGTGCCACGGGATCATGTCCTCCAGCCAGGACAGGTTGTACTTGGTCAGCGCCTTGCCCAGCCGGATGCAGCTGTTGACGCCGATGTGGCCGAAATGGTCGGCGGAGAGAGGGACGTCGTAGCCCACGATCTCGCGGACCGCGGCCACGTAGTCGCACATCATCCCGATGCCCTTGTCCGTCAGTTCCGTCCCGGTGAACATGTGCTCTACGGGCGCGCCGTAGGTCAGGCTCGTCGCCGAGGGCATGGTGACGGTGTTCGGGGTTTGCGCCACCATATCCATCCCCAGGTCCATCTTGAGCCAGGTGAAGCCCATCTCGCGCCGGCCTTTCAGGCGTTCGGCGAAAGCCTTGGGATCGCGGGATTCCGTCGTGTCCGCGTAGATCCGGATGCGGTCGCGGAACTTGCCGCCGAGCATCTGGTAGACGGGGACGTTGTACGCCTTGCCCGCCAGGTCCCAGAGGGCCATTTCCACGGCGCACACGCCGCCGGCCTGCCGGGCATGTCCGCCGAACTGCTTAATTTTCCGGAAAATCCGGTCCACGTTGCACGGGTTCTCGCCCAGGATTCGGCTCTTCAGTTCGAGGGCGTAGTTCTTGCTGGCGCCGTCGCGCACTTCGCCGTAGCCGAAAATGCCCTGGTTGGTGTCGATGCGAATGATGGGCCCGGAGGCCGGAACCCGTAACGTGACCACCCGCAGGTCGGTGATGCGCAGGTCGGATGGTTTGGAATTGGTGTTGACATTTTGCGGCAAGGCTTCCAGGGCCTCGCCCGCCCACAGACCGGCTGCCAGCCCCCCGGCGGCCTTCAGGAAAGAACGCCGGCCACGAGCGGCAGGCGTGGGATACGACATAGACAAACTCCTCTGAAGCAATGCGGGCCGTGGCAGGCCAGTGGAGCGTCTCCGGGCAACGCCGGAGACCGCTGCACCGGATTGTAGCTGGTAGCGCGGAGAAATGCTGGGCGGAGCGCGGTCCTACTGCTTGATGACCGTTCCGTCCAGCCGGCGCACGTCGCCCCAACCGCCGTTCAGGCCGTCGCGGCCCGGGCGGAAGGGGTACTTGGCCGCCAGTTTCTCGTCCACCTCGATGCCCCACCCGGGCGAATCGTTCGCCCACAGGTACCCGTCCTTGTAGGTGGGTACGCCCTTGAAGATCTCGGCCTCCACGCCGCGGATGATTCCGCCTTCCTGCACGCCGAAATTGTAGCTGGCCAGGTCCAGGTGGAGATTGCAGGCGTGTCCGATGGGGGATACGTCGCCCGGACCGTGCCAGGCCGTCTTCACCCCGAACTGTTCGCAAAGGATGGCCACCTTGCGGCACGGCGTCAATCCCCCGGCCTGCGAAATGTGGATCCGGATGTAATCGATCAGGCGCTCGGAGATGAGCGGCATCCATTCGTGCGGGCTGTTGAACAGTTCCCCCATGGCCAGGGCGGTGTTGCACTGCTCCCGGATCTGGCGGAAGTAGGTGAGGTCTTCGGGCGAGAGCGCGTCTTCCAGGTAAAAGAGCTTCACGTCCTCCACGTCTTTGGCGAACTGCACCGCTTCCCGGGGCGAAACGCGCTCGTGGATGTCGTGCAGCAGTTCCACCTCCGCGCCCAGCGCGGCGCGCGCCTCGTGCAGCATTTTGACTGCCCGCAGGATGTAGGCTTTCGGCTCGAACACGGGCCGGTCGTGCAGAGCTTTCGGCCGGTCCGCCTGGCCGCCGCCCGCCGCGTAGGCCGACATCCCCGGCACGCCGACCTGCAGGCGCACGTGCTTGTACCCCTGCGACATGGCGCGCTTGGCGCCCTCGATCACTTGCGCGGTATCGGCGCCGCTGACGCTGGTGTAGGTGGCGGCGGCCTCACGGCATTTCCCGCCCAGCAGTTGATACACCGGCATGCCCGCCTGGCGGCCCTTGATGTCCCACAGCGCCTGGTCCACGCCGCTGATGGCGTTGTTCAGCACCGGGCCGTTCTTCCAGTAAGAGCTGTCGTAACAGGCCTGCCACGTGTCTTCGATGCGGTCGGCCGGCTTGCCCACGAGGAACGGCTTCAGATATTTTTCTATGGCCGGAACCACCAGGTCGGCGCGCTGGGTGAAGGTCGCGCAGCCGTAACCGTAGAGCCCGTCCTGGTCGGTGGTGATCTTGACCACGACCAGCCGGACACCGCCGGGTTGCGTGGCGATCACGCTCACGTCTTTGATCTTGGGCGAGGGCATTCCGCGCGCCGCCCGTTCGGTTCGTTCCTGCGCCGCCGCCCGCCGGCCGGACAGAGCCGGAGCCAGCGCGGCAAGTGAAAGCAAATCCCGTCTTCGCAAAGTAGCCGCCTCCTTTCGGAAGCCACAGTATACAATGTGGTGCAGCTTTCCCGAGTGGAGGTGACCGTGCAGCCCGCGCCGACAGCAGTCGAGCAGTCCGTCCGACTTCCCCAACCCGCGCCGCGCAACGTGGCCGTGGACGCCTACCGCGGCCTGGTCATGCTGCTGATGATGGCCGAGGTCCTGCAACTGGCGCGCGTCGCCCGCGCCTTCCCCGGAAACTGGTTCTGGGCCTTTCTGGCCTACCACCAGACGCACGTCGATTGGGCCGGCTGCTCCCTGCACGACACGATTCAGCCGGGCTTCTCTTTCCTGGTCGGCGTGGCCTTGCCCTATTCCATCGCCAGCCGCCTGGCAAAGGGCAGTTCGTTCGGCCGGTTGCTGGGGCACACGGCCTGGCGGTCGCTGGTCCTGATCGCCCTCGGCATTTTCCTGCGGTCCACCCGCGCCCCCCACACGTACTTTACCTTCGAGGACACGCTGACGCAGATCGGCCTGGGCTACACCTTCCTCTTCCTGGTGGGTTTCCTCCGCCCGCGGTGGCAGTGGACCGCGCTGGGCGCGATCCTGTTCGCATATTGGCTGGCCTGGGCTTTATACCCCGCAGCCGGCCCCGGCTTCGATTATCAGGCCGTGGGCGTGCCGCCCGACTGGGCCCACCACTACTCGGGTTTCGCCGCCCATTGGAACAAGAACGCCAACCTGGGAAACGCCTTCGACCAGTGGTTCCTGAACCTTTTTCCCACGGTTAAGCCGTTCGTCTTCAACAGCGGCGGCTACCTCACCCTGAGCTTCATCCCCACCCTCGGCACCATGATCCTGGGGCTGATCGCGGGCCAATGGCTGCGCACCGCCGCGCCGCGCATCCCCATCCGCAAGCTGCTGGCCGCGGGCGGGGCGCTGGCAGCCGCCGGCCTGCTGCTGCACGTTACCGGCATCTGCCCGGTGGTAAAGCGCATCTGGACGCCGAGTTGGACGCTGTTCAGCGGAGGCGTTTGCTTCCTCTTCCTGGCCGCTTTCTGCTGGGTGCTGGACGTGAAGCGCTATCGCAAATGGGCCTTCCCGCTGGTAGTGATCGGGATGAACTCCATCGCCGCCTACCTCATCGCGCACCTCTGGGAGAGGTTCATCAGCGATTCCTTCCGGATTCACCTGGGCCGGCAGGCATTCGCCTTCCTCGGATCGGGCCTCGAACCGCTGCTGCACGGACTCGCCGTGCTGGCCGTTTACTGGCTGGTCCTGTTCTGGATGTACCGGAAGAAGCTGTTTTTGCGGATTTGACCCTGGGTTGGAGACGCGCCTCGCCCCTGCGGCGTTCGTGCGGCGCCGGATGTCGGCATGATTGCCGACACGGCGGGCAGGAATGCCCACGCCACAAAGAGGCCCGCAAGCGCCGCCACCTGTTCAGCTATTCCCAGATCGCGCGGGAGTAGTGCCGCAGGATCTGCTCGTCTTTGGTCACCAACGGCGCATTGCGCGCTTTGGCGTTGGCCACGATCAGCCGATCGAACGGATCTCGCACCCACCCTTCACCGAGCGCCCGCTCGGCGGTGGCCCAAAACGGCAGATCGCAGATTCGGAGTTCCAGGTCTTCCTTCAGGGCGGCGACCACCTTCAGGGCAGGCTGCCGCAGCCGCCCGATCTCGTGCAACAGTTCGAGTTCGAGAATCGCCGCGGGCGAGACCAGGAGTTCGCCGTTTTCGATCGCGTGGAGCGCCGTGGGTCCAATACCGCGCGTCTCACCCAGGTATAGGCGGACCAGAACGTGCGTGTCGAGATACGTTATTTCAGCTCGCTCCACTCTTTCGACCAGTCCATGCCGGCGATGTCATCGGGATTCCCCTCGAATCCCGTCCGCTTCTTCAGCCGGGCCAACCTGGAGGCGCGCTCTTCGGGGACCAGCCTTACTATCTTCCCCCTTCGGACAATCTCTACGGTCCGTCCCGTTTCAATGGCCTCATCCAGGATTCGATACACGTCCTCGCGGAGTCTGGAAGCCGTGATTCTCATCTGCTGGCAGTATATCATACGTACGTATATGACTGAATGATACGTACGAGACGTACGAGACGGGGTCGAACCGAAACGCCCTCTCCGCGCGTCCAAGTAGTGAGGGCCGGGGTGTGGGCCGTTCGCCTGTATAATGACTTTAGGGCTTTCCGGAGCTTTCCATAACTTATGAGCAGCCGTTTGAAGTATTCCGTCGTGAGCGTCTCGACGTGTCTTACCGTCCTGCTGTTAGTCGGCAGCGTACTGGGCAAGGGGGCCTCCTCGCAGGAGGACACCCTCAAACATATCGGCGTCTTCAGCGACGTGGTGGCGCATATCAAGACCGACTACGTCGAGGAGCCCGATATGAAGGCCGTCACGTTGGGCGCCCTGAACGGGATGCTGGAGGCCATCGACCCGTTCGCCAGCTATCTCAACGCCGAACAGTACAGGAGCTACCTGGAGAACCAGAAGGCGCCCAAGGGAGGCGATGTGGGCCTGATCCTGGCGAAGCGGTCCGGGCTCCTGGGAGTCATGGGCGTGGTCGCCGCCGTCCCCGGATCTCCGGCGGCCAAGGCCGGGCTCTCCACCAATGACATGGTGGAGAGCATCAAAGGCGTCGCCACCCGCGATATGCCGCTGGCCTATGCCGGCATGCTGCTCCAGGGCGAGCCGGGAACCACGGTGGAGTTGACGGTGGTGCGGGCGCGGCAGGCGGAGCCGCAGCCCGTGAAACTCGTCCGCGTCCGGCTGACCCCGCCTCCGGTGACAAGTTCCGTCCTCCCCGGGCAGGTGGGCTACATCAACATCGATGCGCTCGGCCCGGCGCAGGTGAAGGACGCGGCGGAAGCCGTCCGTAAGCTGCAAAAGGAAGGCGCCCGGAAGCTCATTCTCGATCTGCGAAACTGCGCCGGCGGCGCCCCGGAAGACGGGATCGCGCTGGCTAACCTCTTCCTGAATAAGGGCCTGATCACCTACCTGGAAGGCCAGAAGTACACCCGGCAGAATTTCGAAGCCGACCCGGCCAAAGCCGTCACTGACCTCCCCCTGGCGGTCCTGACCAACCGCGGCACGGCTTCCGGCGCCGAGATCGCCGCGGCCGCCCTCCAGGATGGCAAACGTGCGCAACTCGTGGGCGAGCCTACCTACGGCGATGCCGCCCTGCGGAAACCGCTGCCGATGGATGACGGCGGCGCCATCATCCTCTCGGTGGCCAAGTACCACTCTCCAAGCGGCCAGACGATTCAGGATACCCGGGTCACGCCCGCCACCATCGTGGCCGAGCCCGAGCCCCAGGTGGAATACGACGAGAACGGCGAACCGCTGCCGCAGGCGCAGGCGACGGTCACCGAGGAACAGAAGAGCACGAACGACCCGGTGGTGAAGAAGGCGCTGGAAGTTCTGAAGTAAGCTCGGGCCCTCCGGGCGAAGCACGCCTCGTTCCAAAAAGGTCCGATGATGGGGCCGGGATACCCGGTCCGGCGGCGGCAAAGCGCTTATCAGAGCGTCCGCAAATACGCAATCAGATCGTCTTTTTCCTGGTCGCTGAGGGTGTCTTTATACTGGGGCATCCCGTTCCCGCCGTCGTCGATCTTGGCGCGGACGTTGCCCTCCGTGGGTTTTTTTCCGTTGGCCAGCTTGTCGCGTTTGAACAACCCCTTCAGGCCCGGTCCCATTTTCTTCTGGTCGCTATCCGCGTTGTGGCACACGGCGCAGTTGGCTTGGAAGACCTGCTTCCCTTTGGCTGCCTCACCCTGCCCCGCGGTCCCCGCCACCGCCGCCGCGGCGCCGGCCGCGCAGACAACGAACACTCGGAATGCACTCATACCAAGATCTTACAATGGCGGGCGCCGGCTTATCCCAGACCCGCTTCGCGCAGGAAGCGGGCGGACTCTTCGGGCGCCGTGGGATTGATGTAGAAACCCGTTCCCCATTCGAACCCGGCCACCTTCGTCAGCCGCGGGATGATCTCCAGGTGCCAGTGGTAGTAGGGCAAATCGGGTTCCTGCAAGGGCGCGCTGTGCACCATCAGGTTATAAGCGGGGCGCTCCAGCGTTTTGTCGATTTTGCGCAGCGTCGAACGCAGCACCCACGCCAGGTTTTGGAGCGTCGGCGCATCCGCGTCCTCGTAGTGGGATTCGTGCCGCTTCGGAAGGATCCAGGTCTCGAACGGGAACCGCGGAGCGTAGGGCTCGAGGGCCACAAAGCGGTCCGTTTCCAGCACAAGCCGCGCCCCGGTAGCGCTTTCCTGCCGCAGGATATCGCAAAAAATGCACCGCTCCTTCATGTCATAGAACAGCTTGGCGCCGTCTACTTCTTCCTTCACCCGCTTGGGGATCACCGACAGCGCGATCAACTGCGAGTGGCCGTGCTCCAACGATGCGCCCGCGGCCTCGCCGTAGTTCTTGAAGAGAATGACATAGCGGAAGCGGACGTCCCGTTTGAGATCGTTAATGCGCTCCTTGGAGGCCCACAGCACCTCTTCGATCTGCCTCTCCGGCAGGTCGGCCAGCGTGGCGGAATGCTCCGGGGATTCGATGATAACCTCGTGCGCGCCGATGCCGGTCATTTTGTCGTACATCCCCTCGCCCTGACGGCTGAGCTCGCCCTCAATCCCCAGAACGGGGAACTTGTGCGGCACCACGCGTACGCGCCAGCCCGGCTCGTCGCGGCCCCCGTTGTTGCGATAGGCCAGGATCTCCGGCGGGGTCTTGTGCTCGTTCCCGTAATCGTACGGGCAGACTCTGGCGCTGGGCGGCGGGACCGGGTGCCGGATGAACTCTCCGGGCCGTTTGGCGCGATCCGTAGCAATGATGACCCAGCGCCCCGTGACGGGGTCTTTGCGCAACTCAGGCATTCGGAGACGAGCCCCCGAATTGGATGGAAATCAGTGACCGCAAGCCAAAATTATAACGTGGAGTAGGCGTCCGGCTCGCGGAGCCGGGGTCTAGTACCGTACTACCACGCATCCCGGATCCACTCGATCCGAGGGCGGCCCTCCAGCACGATGCTGACGATATCGAAGCGCGTCTTCTCCCAATCCGCGCCGGCCCGCCGGGCATAGTCGCGGGCCGCTCGTTCCACGTGCTGGCGCTTCCCGGCGTCCACCGCGCGGTCGGGCGTCCCGTAATCCGCCACCGCCCGCGTCTTTACCTCCACGAAGACCAGCGTTTCCGCCTGCCAGGCGATGATATCGATTTCGCCCCCGCCGGCGGGCGGCCGATAGTTGCGCGCCACCACGGTGCAGCCCTGACGGCGCAGATAGCGGTGGGCGAGATCCTCGCCCAACCTCCCGTGATCGCCGCCAAATGCGCGCCGCCGGAGCGCATCGGCGATCGCGTACAGGGGGTTCATTTCACCACCTCAAACTCGAACTCCATCGCCTTCCCCCGGACCACGTAGCACAGGTAGTACTCCCAAAACCGGCGGTAGCGCGGAAAGCGGTTCACCAGAAACTCGAATCCCAACCAGCGCCAGAAGGCCAGCAGTTTCACCCGCACCGAGATTTCGCGGAACCGCGCCTTGGAGTAATAGCCGAACCCCCCGTGGTCCTCGCCGAAGTAGCGGAAGCTGAAGCTGTTCAGGTGGCTCTTGTGGGTGGGATCGCAGAACGAGCTGAAATCGGTGTAATGCGGCGTCTCGATCCGCACCGTCCCGCCCCGCCGCGCCAGGCGGTGGAACTCCTCCATGGCGCGGATGACATCGCTCAGGTGCTCGATGACGTGGATCGCGGTGATGCGGTCGAAGGAATCGCCGGCGAAAGGGT
>JAIQFU010000019.1 GCA_020073115.1 Terriglobia bacterium | reverse complement strand
TCTCCATTGTCCGCTTGAGGAAGGTCACATCCCTTCCGCTCTAGTGCACCTTGCAAACACCTCCTACCTCCGGCATCACGATGGTTGCCTTCGTCCCGACGTGCTTGGCCGCAATGGCCACGGCCTGCGCGTGATTCCCCGAGGAATACGCCACTACCCCGCGCGCCAGCGCCGCCTCGGGGAGCGACAGGATCAGGTTCGACGCCCCGCGGATCTTGAACGCGCCGCCGCGCTGCAAATTCTCGCATTTGAAGAATACGCGCGCGCCGGCTTCGGCGTCGAACCCCGAGGAGGTCATCACCGGCGTGCGCCGCGCCAGCGGCCGGATGCGTTCCGCCGCCGCGCGGACGTCGTCTGCTTGGATTGCATGGCCCATTGCTCTGAGTCTACCCGAGCGCCCCGGGGCCCGCTTCGGACGCGGCGCGGACATTCTGGTTTGTCGTGTCGGCGCTCTATCGACAACCGGCCGCCGGTACTACCATGGACCTATGCCCTTTGAGGCCGACACCGCCATGGGCGGGGCCGGCCGCCGCTTTCCTTCCACCCGGCGCTCGTTGATCCGGGCGGCCGGCGGCGGCGGAGCGGCGGCTCGCGAAGCCCTGGACGCCGTCATCGCGGTCTACTGGAAGCCCCTCTACAAGTACATCCGCGTCAAGTGGAACCGCGGCAACGAAGACGCGAAGGACCTCGTCCAGGGGTTTTTCGCCGCTTTGCTCCAGCAGGACCTCCTGGCGAAGTTCGACCCCTCCGTGGCCTCCTTCCGCACCTACCTGCGGGCGTGCGCGGACCGTTTCGTCATGAAGCAGGACGAATCCGCGGGACGCCTGAAGCGCGGCGGCGGCGTGGATCTTGTGACCCTGGACTTCGACTCCGCGGAGCGCGAACTGGCGCTGGCCGGCCGCGCGGAATCTCCCGAGGATCTGTTTCATCGCGAGTGGCAGCGGCAGATTTTTTCCCTGGCCATTGACGATCTGCGCGAGGCCTGCGCGGCGGCCGGGAAAGACCGCGAGTTCCGCATTTTCGAGCAGTACGACCTCGCGGAAACGGAACGCCCGCGCTACGAAGACCTCGCGCGCGAGCACGGCGTTCCCGTAACCGGCGTCACCAACGCCCTGGCCTGGGCGCGGCGGGAGTTGCGCCGCTTCGCACGTCAGCGGGCCGGCGCCGTTCTGGACTGAGCCATGACTTACCTTCCGGACCGCACGCTCGATCATCTGCGCCAGGTAGCCGAACTCCCCGACCTCTCCGGCACGCGGTACGAGATGGAAGGCGAGTTGGGCCGCGGCGGAATGGGAGTGGTCTACCGCGCGCGGGACACGCTGCTCGGGCGGAGCGTCGCCCTTAAGGTGACGGAGGACGGCGGCGCCGAAGCCCGCCTGATCGCCCGGCTCGAACACCCCGGAATCGTGCCCGTCTATGACGCGGGCGCGCTCCCCGACGGCCGGCGCTATTACGCCATGAAACTGGTGGACGGGCTGCGGCTCGACCGGTTCCTGGAGCGCGAGCCGGCCCTTCCCGGCAGGCTGCGCGTCTTTGAGAAGGTTTGCGAGGCGGTGGCCTTCGCGCACAGCCGCGGCGTTGTCCATCGCGACCTGAAGCCGCAGAACATCATGGTGGGCGCCTTCGGCGAGGCCCTGGTGATGGATTGGGGCGTGCCCGGCGCGGTGGCGGGCACCCCGCGCTACATGGCCCCCGAGCAGGCCGCCGGGAGTGCGGACGCGCGCTCCGACGTCTTTTCGCTCGGCGCCCTCCTGGAAGATGTGATGCGCCCGGAAAGCCCGCGCCCGCTCGCCGCCATTGCCCGCAAGGCCCGCGCCGCGAATCCCGAGGAGCGTTACGCCTCCGTGCGCCTCCTGGCCGCCGACGCCGCGCGCTTCATGGATGGCCTGGCCGTCACGGCCTACCGCGAAACCCCGTGGGAGCGCCTCGTGCGTTTCGCCCGCGGAAACCGCACGCTCCTGCTCCTCCTGGCGGCCTACCTGGCCATGCGGCTGCTCCTCTTCGCGATCCGCTGACAGAGCGGCGGCCGCGGGGAGCGGTCATCGGCGCCCTCGGAAAACGCAAACCCGGGGAACGGTTCCGTGTCGCGGATTTGCGGTAGCCTAGTATCAGGAGGCGCCGTCATGCAGGAGGGCGGCCCAAGCCCGCAAATCAACGTATCGAAGATACCGGGTGGCGGAGGCGTCGCAGGAGCCTTGTTCGCCGTGATCAGCATGGTGATATTTCTCATTGGCATTCCCGCGCTGCGGTATTTCCTCCCGGCCGCCATCGCCTTGGGCTGCGGAGTTGCGCTGCTGATTCACTCCATTCGGCATGAGCCTCCGGGCAAACCCTGGATTCCCTCAAATAAGAAGCAATAGGCGGCGCTTCAACGCCGCCGCAGGTCCTCCAACTCCTCCAGCGTGCGGGGCCAGTCGGCGCCCAGTAGCCGCGAGAGCCCGCGGTCGGCCAGTACCCGGTCGCCGGTCTGGCAGTTCGCGCAGTAGTTCGTTTCGTTGTCCGCGTAACGGATACGGAGAATTTTCGCGCCGCACCGGGGGCACGGTTCTCCGTAGCGTCCATGAACGGCCATGCCTTCGCGAAATGCCGTGACCTTCTCCGGGAACCGCTCGCGCGCTTCGGCGCGCAGGCGGCCGAGCCAGAGTTCCAGCGTGCCGCGCGCCGCGGCGAAGAGGCGCTCCCATTCGTCCGGCGCCAGCTTGTGGGTCAAAGCCAACGGCGAGAGCCGGGCGGCATGGAGAATTTCGTCCGAGTACGTATTCCCGACGCCGCTGACGATGCGGGGATCCGTCAACGCCCGCTTCAGAGTCCGGTTTTCGCGGGTCAGCGCGGCGCGGAAGCACTCCAGGCCGGCCGGGAGGATCTCTATCCCGCCCGGGTCCATGGCGCGCAGGCCCGCTTCGCCCGCCGCCACGTGCAGCGACGCCCTCCGCCTGGCGCCGGCCTCTGTGAGCGTGAGCGCGCCCGCCGAAAAATCGAAAGCCGCCAGATTTTGACGGCCCTTCAGTGCGGCGTGGGCCGGCTTCCAATGCAGGCGGCCGGCGATCATCAGGTGCAGCACGAGCCAGAGATCGCCTTCCAGGCCGATCGCGATGCGCTTTCCCACCCGCCGCAACTCGCGCACGATTCTTCCCTCGGCTTCCGCGAGCGCCGGCGCCGTGGTCCGAAGAAGAAACGGGCTGGCCAGCCGGACGCCTTCCAGCGGCAGCCCCAGGACGCGCGGTCCCAGCGCTGCGATATAGGACTCGATGTCCGGCAGCTCGGGCATTCTCCTCCAGCTTGCATATCTCCCGCCGGTTTCGCAAGGCCTGTCGAGCCGGCTCTCCGGTGGGACTCGTCTCCCCCCGTGCTATCGCGAGGTGGCTGCCCAGCCGCGGATCCAGGCCGCGCGTAAGGAGGCGGCTTTCGCCGTCCTTGATCCCTTTTTCGGCCTGCAATATGCTGGAGGGGACACGGCTCAGGCCAGTCGAGGCCGGTTCCGAGGTCGGATCCCCCGAAAAGAGAGGGCCGCCGCCCCATGAGGAAGGTCTTGACCGCCCTTGCCGCCATAGCGGCAGGCATCTCCGTCGCGCCCCCGGTAAGCGCCGAATACCTGTACCTGCGCGGCAAGGTGGAAAAGGACGATGGCTCCCCTCCCGGCAGGCTGGTTTCCATCGAGCAGGTCTGCGTCGGCAACTCCCCCAAGATCGTCGCCACCGCCGGCAAGACAGGGGAGTTTCTCTGGCGCGCGGAAGGCGATTCTCTGGGGCTCGACGTCCTCAAGGTCGCTGGACCGCATTTCGCCATGTTGGGCGTAGGGCAGTGCGTGCTCCGCGCCGAGCTCTCGGGATACCACTCTTCGACCCTCGACCTCACGGACAGGACCTTGCTCAAAGGGCCGCAGTTGCCCCTCCTGGTGCTCACGCCCAAACGACCCGGCATGGACCTGGAAAGCGACTCTTCCATGGCGATTCCGGGATCAGTCCGGAAGACGTGGGCGTTGGCCGAAGAGGCCATGAGTGCGGCGAACTGGCCCGAAGCCGAGCGTCAACTGCGCGCCGTCACCGCCGCCGAGCCCAAGTTCAGGCCCGGTTGGCTGGCATTGGGGCTCGCGTATCACAACCAGCGGAGGGCAACCGAATCCCGCGACGCCTACCGGCGCGCCGTGGCGCTCGACCCCAAGCCGCTCCAGACGCAGTTGATGCTGGTGCGGGCCAATCTGGACTGCCAGGATTGGGCGGAAGCCTCCCGGGGCGCCGCCGCGGTGATTGCCGCCGATGCAAAGCACAGCTACCTGGAGGCCTATCTGGACGACGCGATAGCCCTGTACCACCTGCGCGAGATGGAACGGGCGGAGGGCCGCCTCAACGATCTTCTGCCACTCGACAAGGCCCACAGGTTTCCGCGCGCCGAGTACGTCCTGGGGCTCATTCTCGAACGCCGGCGGGATTTCGACTCCGCGCGCCAGCATATGGCCCGGTACCTGGAGTTGCAGCCGCGGGCCTCCGACGCGCCGGCCGCGCGGACGCGCATCGAAAACCTCGGCAAGCCGCAGGCGGCCGCCGCGGGCGAAGAAATCGACGCGCCGAATTTGACCGCTTCCGATCCCGGGGAGGCCGCCGTCCCCGGCGGGCTGAAGGCCTTCGTCGCGATCGCCCACCTGGAAAACCAGCCGGCCTACGACAGCTTCTTCCTGGACTATTGCCGCCGGCTCTTGCGTGAGAACTCGCTTCGCACCGGCGACGACCGCATCCCCGCCTACAGTGCGCAGCTTCAGGCGTACATGGCCGCCGTGGACGAGTTGACGGCGGCCGGCCGGAAGCGCGCCGACGACTCCGTGCTCGTCACATTGTCGTTGAAGAATGCGGACGAGCGCACGAAGACCGCGCGCCTTCTACGCCGCTTAGGGTGGATGCTGGACGAGACCGGCCAGTCTCCCAAACTCGAATTGGGCGGCCAGCCGGCCGACGGCCTGCGCCACGGCATCCCCGCCGCGTTGGGCATCGACGAGATCGCCATGCGCGAGGCGCTCGAAGCCGGCCGCGAGTTCGAGTTCGAGATTCGCTCCGACAACGCCCGGCTCATCGGGGGCATCCGTTGGGCCGCCGTGCTGAAGGGCCTGCCGCCGTTCCCGGGCGGCATGGCCGACGTATTCTCCCGGGACCTGCGGTTCGCCAAGGCGTACGCCGGCCTCGGGGCCATGAGCGTCGACACCGCCTTGGGCTTGATCTCGGCCGTGGGAGTGCGCGACCTGGTGACCCGCTATGCGGACGTCCTGGAACTCTGCTCCGGCGCATTGACCGAATCGAGCGGGCGCGTCTCGATGCCCGGCGGGAAGGAGGCTCTGCCGGTCTGGGCCAAGCTCGCTGGCGCCGACCCCGCTCAGCCCGTCGGGTTCTTCCGCGCTTTGCTCGCCAAGGATGGCGGCCGGCTCGCCGTGTTCTATTCCGCCCTGGCGCAGGTGGATGAAAGTCGCCAGCGGTACTTCACCGCCAACGCCTCTCGCGCGCAGAGGTATTACGAGTGGTACCGGGATTCGTCCGACATGCGGACCATCGAGAGCAGCCGGATGCCCAACCGGTGGCGCGGGGATCTCTTCGGAAAGCTTCCGCTCGACGAGGGCGGCCGGCTGCGCTTTCCCGGAGGGCGGGCCGCCTGGTCCGGCTCGTCCGGGCCGGATGACGAAGCTCTCCTGCGGTCCGAGTGGCTGCAGGCCTTTGTTCCCTTGGCGTCCCTGGAAACAAAACGGGGGGCGCCGCTCGATGCGGCTTCGGCGGCTCTTCTGGTGCGCCACTATGCCGAGTGGCGCTCCCTGTTCCCGTACTTCGAGAATCTCCCGGCGTTGGGCGGCCCCGGGTTTCAGGCGCTGGCGGACTTTGCCAAAGCCGCCCTCGACCAGCCCTCCGTCGCGCGCAACATCCTCGTGGGCGAGTGGCACTCCCTGGTGAAACTGATCGTGCTGGGCGCGCAAGCCGGCTCCCTGGACCAGGCGGCCGCGGCGCGCGCCTTCGCGCGGGTCTGCACGGTTCTCGCCGGCCCGGATCCTTCGCCGAACGCCCTGGCCGCTCTCCGCGAGATCGCCGGCGGGCAGGGGAGCCTGGATGAGGCGCTGGCCACCCGCCTGCTTCGCCTGGAGGGACCGCGCCGCGCCTCCTTCGACCGCGTTCGCGACTTGCAGTCCGCGCCGCGCCTCGATGCCGCGCTCGCCGCGGCCACCCCCGCCGTCGTCCTGGCTGCCTTGAGCGGGGTGGCGTATGCCGCCGTGTTCCAACCCAACTGCCTGCTGATCGCCGAAGACCCGGGGGTCCTGAGCCGGCATCGCTTCGTCCCGTCCGTCGATCCGAAGGTCCGCTCCGTATTCCTACCGACAGATCTGGTCCGCACGACCAAGGGCTCGCCATCGTACATGACCGGGGGCTTCATGACCCTTGAGGAGATTGCGCGTAGCCTGGCGCGCCACAAGGGGCCTCTGGAATCGGATGCCGGGCCTGTGGCGGCGGGCGCTCCCGGCCGGCCCGTCCCCCTCGGCGGCGCGGCCATGCCCGCCTCCGAAGCCGTGTTCCGCGCCACCGGGCGGCTGGTGGAGGTGCACGCCACCGTGACCGATGGCCGCGGGCGCTACAGCGACGACGTATCGCGCACCGAGTTTGTGCTCCGCAATGACGGCAAGCCCGTGCCCGTCGTCAGTTTCGAGAACCAAAGCTCGGCCGTTTCCGTCGCCCTGCTGTTCGACGCTACCGGAAGCATGCAGAACGCCCTTCCGCCCCTGAAGAGCGCGGCCCTCAAGTTGATCGGCGAGATGCGCCCCACGGACGCCGTGGCGGTCTACAGCTTCAACCTCACGGTCACCGAGTTGCAGCCTTTCACCACCGACAAGGCGGCCGCTGCGCGAGCCATCCTGCGGGCCCGCGCGGGGGGAGCCACCGCCTTGTACGACGCCCTGGTGCGCGTGAATCGCGACCTCGCCGGCCGCACCGGCAAAAAGGCCATCGTGGTCTTCACCGATGGCAGCGACAACCAGAGCGTTCTGACCGCCCAAATCGCCATAGCGCGCGCCAGGGCCGCCGCCGCCCCCATCTACACCATCGCGCAGGGGTCCGCGTTGCGCGACTCCGAGTTGCTCGACCAGTTGGCCGGTATCTCGAGATCCACTGGCGGCCTCCCGTTCGCCATCCACGAACCGGCCGAAATTCTCAACGTCTTCGAAAGCGTCTCGCGCGACCTTACGCACGGGTATCTGTTGACGTTCCAGCCGCCTCCCGGCGAGAGCGCCGGATGGCACAGTATCAAAGTAACCCTCGCCGCCCCGAGGGGACGCGCCGTGCGCGCGCGCGAAGGATATTCGCTGGAATAAAGCCGGCGACGCCACGACGGCATCGCAACCGCCGGCTTGCGGCCGCGCTCCCCAAACCGCCTTCGAGGAAGGCGGGCCGGATTACACCCCCACGGGACTGCGACCACATACTGCTGTAGCGTCAGCCTGCGGGGGGGTAGGCGCTGTCCCTTGCACATGACACGCGAACCCGGCGTCGAGAACATTCCGGCTTTCGAATCGCGGAGGCGCCCGCAGACCATGCGCCCATCCCGGATTGACGCCGATCCACAGTCCCCAAATTGCACCGGCCTGCGAGTGTTAGAATCACGCCTTGTGATTGGATGAAACTTGCCCGGTGGGCGCCGGTCAGGAACCACCGTTTGTAGCCGATCCCCACTAAGGGAGTCTCTTCGCATGGAACCACCCGCCGTGCGCGGCAGCCAATTGTTTGAAGGAGGTTCGATTGAGGCAACGGCTTTGCGATTCCCTCACGGCTTGCATGCTGGTGGCCCTGGTGTGGCCGTGCACGGCAACCGGCGACGCGCTTTCGGACATGCGCAAATCGGGCAGAATGCAGTGGGGCGGGGATCAGGAGGGTGGAGGTCCTTACGTGTTTCCGCAGGATAAGGATCCTTCACAGGTGACGGGGTTCGAGGTAGATCTTGCCAACCGCATCGGAGAGTACCTCAAACTGAGGCCGGAATTCACGCAAGGGCAGTGGGACCGGATGCCCGACATGCTTCGAACCGGCAAGATCCACGCCATCATCAACGGGTATGAGTTCACGCCCGAACGCGCCGAAACCATGGACGCCACAATCCCCTACTACGTGTACGGGCTGCAACTAATGGGCCGCAGCGACAACACCAGGATCAATTCTTGGGCGGACCTGAAGACCGGCAAGGGAGCCTCTAAGGTCAAGATTGGCGTTCTGGATGGCTCGGCGGCAGAAATGTACGCTCGGAGTTTTTGCGGCGATTCGTGCGAAGTGGTGGCCTACGACGGAAATACCGACACCATGCGGGAGGTGGAGACCGGCAAGCTCGGGGCCACCGTTGAGGATACTCCCATCGCCTCTTTCTACGCCCCCCGTTTCAAGGCCTTACGCCGCATCGGCGCACCCGTTCAGCGGGGCTACTACGTGATCTACGTGAGGAAAGGCGAAACCGCCCTGCTCCTCGCGTTGAACGACGCCATCGTTCTGATGGAGCGCAACGGAGACCTCGAACGCATCTACCGAAAATATGGCATCTGGGACGCACAACAGGCGGAACTTGCCGACATCGCGGAGAAGGGCCGCTTCTATGGGTATGTGAAGGTTACCGATTCGCGGATCCAGATGAACCAGATGCCGACGGAGGCGTCGGTCAGGGTCGGCAGCCGCAAACACGGTTGGGAGGTAGTGAAGGATTACGGGGGAATCCTGGCGGAGTCGGCCGGTATGACCATCGTGCTTTCCGTTCTCTCATTCCCGCTTGCGATCCTTCTGGGCCTGATGATTGCCATTGGCCGGCTCTACGGGCGCCGCTTCCTGCGCATGCCGCTCACTGCCTACGTGGAATTCCTGCGCGGTACACCCGTGATGCTTCAGCTTTACTTCATTTTCTTTTTCCTGCCGGAGGTTGGGGTGCGGGTTCCGGCCTTCTGGACTGCCGTGTTGGGATTGGGCATCAACTATTCGGCTTACGAGTCGGAGATTTACCGCGCAGGCCTGCAGGCAGTCCCCAAAGGGCAGATGGAAGCGGCGCTTTCGCTCGGCATGTCGCGCGTGTTGGCCTTGCGCCGCATCATCGTGCCGCAGGCGGTACGCATCGTGATCCCGCCGGTGGTCAATGACTTCATCGCCCTGTTCAAGGACACCTCTGTCTGCTCGGTGGTCACTATCGTGGAGCTGACGAAGCGGTTCTCCGTGCTTTCGATGAGCACCCAGGCGACTGTGGAACTGATGGGAATGACGGCTTTCCTCTACCTCATGATGAGTTACCCTATGTCACTGGTCGCGCGCCGTATTGAGACGCGCCTCGGACTGGAGCAGCAGGCATGATCACGGTCGCAAACCTGGTCAAGCGGTACGGCGACGCCGAGATCCTCAAGGGCATCTCGCTGCAAGTCCAGAAGGGAGAGGTGCACTCCATCATCGGTCCCTCCGGCGGCGGCAAGAGCACATTCCTCCGCTGCATCAATGGCCTGGAGCCCTTCCAGTCGGGTGAGCTCCGTGTCGGCGGTCACCTGCTCACCCCGATGACCAACCCGCGGTCCGACGCGCGGCTGCTCGAGGCCGTACGGCGGCAGGTGGGTTTCGTCTTTCAGCAGTTCAATCTATTTCCGCATCTCACAGTGCTGGAGAACGTGATCGAGGCTCCCATCCATGTACTGAAGCTGAAGCGCAGCGAGGCTAGACAACGCGCGGAGCGGCTGCTGGCGCGAGTGGGGCTCTCCTCGAAACACGCCACCTACCCGCGGGAACTCTCCGGCGGGCAGCAGCAGCGGGTCGCGATTGCGCGCGCACTGGTAATGGAACCGGCCGCCATCCTCTTCGACGAACCGACCAGCGCGCTGGACCCAGTGATGGCGAGCGAAATTCTGGCGCTGATGGAGGGCCTCGCCAAGGATGGGCAGACCATGATTGTGGTGACTCATTCGATGGGATTTGCACGAAATGTTGCGAGCCAGGTTCACGTTTTCGCCGACGGCTACGATGTCGAAAGCGGACCTCCTTCGAAGGTATTCGGCTCCCCGCAGCACGCTACGACGCAGTCCTTTTTATCGCAGACGGCGAAAGACTGATCCAAGGGTTGGAGCCTGGGCGCGGTTCTGCGGTGACCATCGAAGCGACAAAATATTCTCCGCCGGCTCAAGCGTTTACGGCTCCTTTGGCCCTGAATCCGCCTGATCTCACGTTAAGCTGAGAGCGGTGTTCCCGGCGCCCGCGTTTTACGCGCAATTGGGTTCGTTTCGTAATTCCGCGGCCGGAGCGAGCGGTCATCGGGATCGGACCGGCAAAACGGTCTTTTGAGACTTCCAGCACCGTCTTCTTCTTCCGGCCGTGGAGTTCGGGGCGCCGGCGCTGCTATCATGTCACAACCACCCGGGGTGTCTCCCATGCCAGAACAGCTAAGCTTCCGTGAAGTACTGCGTATCCACGCCGTGCGGCGGCTGTGGCTGGCCCAATTGGTCAGTATTTTCGGCGATTTCCTGGCCATCTTCGCCGTGTTCAGCGTGGTCACGTTTCAATTGCATGGCACGCCCACCCAGGTGAGTATGATCCTGGTAGCGTACTTACTGCCGCTCGCCGTCCTGAGTCCCCTGGCCGGCGTCTTCGTGGACAAATGGAGCGTCAAGCGGACCATGATCGGCAGCGACCTCCTCCGTGGCGCGCTGGTGCTTACCCTCCTGTTTGTGCGCGATTTGAACTCCATTTACGCCGTGTTTTTCTGTCTCAGCGCGGTGTCCAGCTTTTTCGTGCCCGCGCAATCCGTGGCCGTGCGCACGCTCGCTCCGGCCAACGGCCTGATGGCGGTGAACGCGCTGATGTCGCAGGCTATCCAGGGAATGCAGATCGTCAGCCCGGCCATCGCCGGCGTGCTCGTCCAGGCTTTTGGCGCGAACTCCTGTTTCCTGCTGGACAGCGGCACGTTCTTCTTTTCGGCGGGGATGGTGTACACCGTGGCGATTCGGCGGGAAGCGGCGCCTGCCGGGACCGCGCGGACCGTCCTGGCATCGCTCCGCCAGGGATTTGGGTTCGTTTTCTCCAATGCGGCGGTCTCTTTCGTGATCCTTTCGATGACCGCCGGCATGTTCGCGGTGCGATGCTTCGGCGCGCTCCTCTCGGTCTACGTGCGCGACGTGCTGGCCGCCGGAACGGCGCTGTTCGGCATCTTGAACTCCCTCATAGGAGTGGGGATGATCGCCGGGTCGCAATGTCTGCGCCCCTTGGCCCAGCGGCTTTCCGGGCAGCGGCTGGTGGTTGGCGGCCTCGGCGGCATGGGGCTGGCGGTGTTTGTGACGGCGTTGTTCGGCAGCGTGCGCGGGGCCGCCGCCGGAATGCTCGGCCTGGGATTCTGCGCCGCCCTGGTGATGATCCCCGCCAATACCGTCCTCCAGCAGGAGACGCCGCCGGCCCTCCTCGGACGCGTCAGCAGCAGTCTCATGTCGCTGCTCGCCATGTCGCAGGTGATTGCGATGTTCATCGCCGGCCCCGTGGCGCAGAAAGCCGGCATTCGGAACCTGTATTTCGCCAGCGCCGCCGTGCTGGTGGCCATCGGCTGCATCGGGTTGATAAAGCTCCGCACTGCCTCCGCCCCCGCGGAAGAAGCGGCGGCCGCCGATTAGGGTGGGCCGGGCGGTTCCGCCTGCCTCCGGAGCCTGACGGGCGAAACCGCCTGGCCCACCCTGCTAAAATAGAATTTCACCTCCCCACCTACTCACCATGAGATTCGGCGTTATCGTCTTTCCCGGCAGCAATTGCGATCACGACGCGTTCTATGCCGCCGGCCATAACCTCGGCCAGGAGGCGCAATTCATCTGGCACGACTCCGCCTCGCTCGGCGATGTCGACGCCGTGGTCCTCCCCGGCGGCTTCTCCTACGGCGATTACCTCCGCTGCGGCGCCATCGCCAAGTTCTCCCCGGTCATGGCGGCCGTAAAGAAATTCGCCGAGGGCGGCGGGCTGGTCCTGGGCGTCTGTAACGGTTTCCAGATCCTCGTGGAAACCGGGCTGCTCCCCGGCGCCCTCATCCGCAACCGCGGTCTGAAATTCATCTGCCGTGAGGTGGGCCTGCGGGTGGAAACCACCAACTCCCCCTTTACCGCCGCCGCGCAAACGGGGCAGGTCCTGCGCATGCCCATCGCCCACGGCGAGGGCTGCTACATCGCCGACGAGCGCACGCTCGCCGAGCTCGAAGCCGAAGACCGGGTCGCCTTCCGTTACGTGGACAACCCCAACGGCTCCCTGCGCGATATCGCCGGAATCCTGAACGCCGGGCGCAATGTCATGGGAATGATGCCGCACCCCGAGCGCGCCACCGAGCCGCTGATGGGTTCTTCCGATGGCTTGGCGGTCTTCCGGTCCATGCTGCAATCCATGGTGCGGGCATGAACGCCGCCGCCATCACCCCCGAGATCGTCGCCCAACACCAGTTGACGCCGGACGAGTACGGCAAAATCGTCGAGATCCTCGGGCGCGAGCCGAATTATACGGAGCTGGGCATCTTTTCCGTGATGTGGAGCGAGCACTGCTCTTACAAGAGCTCACGGCTCCACCTGAAGAAGCTGCCCACGCGCGGCAAGCTCGTGGTGCAGGGACCCGGCGAGAACGCGGGCATCATCGATATCGGCGGCGGCTACGTCATCGCCTTCAAGATCGAGTCCCACAACCACCCCAGCTTCATCGAACCGTTTCAGGGCGCGGCCACGGGCGTGGGCGGCATCCTGCGCGACATCTTCACCATGGGCGCCCGCCCCATCGCCGTCATGGACTCGCTGCGTTTCGGCCGGCCGGATGACCCCGCGACCGGACCGCGCAACCGCCGCATCGTTTCCGGCGTGGTGGCCGGCATCGCCCATTACGGCAACTGCTTCGGCGTTCCCACCGTGGGCGGCGAGTGCATTTTCGAGCCGTGCTACGACGGCAATCCGCTGGTCAACGTCTTCGCCCTGGGCGTGTGCCGCAAGGAAGACGTCTTCTACGCCAAGGCCGCGGGCGTGGGCAACCCCGTGATTTACGTGGGCGCGCGCACCGGGCGCGACGGCATCCACGGCGCCTCCATGGCCAGCGCCGAGTTCACCGAAGAATCCAAGCAGAAGCGCCCCAACGTGCAGGTGGGCGACCCCTTTATGGAAAAGCTGCTGCTGGAGGCCTGCCTCGAAGCCATGCGGACCGGGGCCATCGTGGGCATTCAGGACATGGGCGCCGCCGGTCTTACCTGCTCCACGTGCGAGATGGGCAGCCGCGGCGGCGTGGGCATCGAAATCGAGCTCGACCGCGTGCCGCAGCGCGCCGCCGGGATGACGCCCTACGAGATCATGCTTTCCGAATCCCAGGAGCGCATGCTGCTGGTGGCCGACAAGGGACGGGAGGAGGAAGTCTTCCGCGTCTTCCGCAAGTGGGGCCTGGAGGCCGTCGAGATCGGCGTGGTCACCGGCGACGGCATGCTGCGCGTCCGGCATCACGGCGAAGTGGTCGCCGAGATCCCCAACCGGGAACTGGCCGACGAAGCCCCGCTGTACGACCGCCCGCACACGGTCCCCGCGCGGCCCGTGGGGCAGGCTCCCGACCTGCCCGTCGCAGACATTCAGGAGAGTCTCCCCGCGCTGCTCGCCTCATCCGATCTTTGCTCGAAGCGCTGGATCTGGGAGCAGTACGACTACCAGGTGCGGACCAACACGGTGGCCGGTCCGGAGCGCGCCGACGCGGCGATCGTGCGCGTGAAGGAGACCGGGACGTCGGTGGCGATGGCGCTCGACGGCAACAGCCGGTATTGCTACCTGGACCCGCGCGAAGGCGCGAAGCTTGCCGTGGCCGAGTGCTGCCGCAACCTCGCCACGGTGGGGGCGCAGCCGGTGGCCGCCACCAACTGCCTCAACTTCGGAAACCCCGAGAAGCCGGAGATCATGGCGCAGCTCGTGGAAGCCATCGAGGGCATGGGCGAGGCCTGCCGCTTCTTCGATACCCCGATCACCGGCGGCAACGTCAGCCTGTATAACGAGACCCTCGGCGAAGGCATCTATCCCACCCCGGTGCTGGGCATCGTGGGGCTGCTGAAGACCGCCGCGCCCGTCACTATCCCGTTCAAGAATGCCGGCCGCGCCGTGGTTCTGCTGGGCGGCCTCGGCGGCTGCAACGAAACCGATTTCGGGGGAACCCAGTATGCCAAAGCCATTCTCGGCCGCCTTTGGGGCATCCCGCCGGCGCTCGATATGGAGCAGGAAAAACACGTGCACGACGCCATCCGCCAGATCCTGGCGGAGGGCCTGGCCGAATCCGCGCACGACCTGAGCGACGGCGGCCTCGCCGTGGCTCTGGCCGAATGCTCCTTCGGACCCGCCGGCATCGGCGCGCAGATCGATCTCGATTCCGACCTGCGGCCCGATTTCCTCTGCTTCCACGAAGGCCCGTCGCGTATCCTGGTCTCCACCTCGCAGCCCGGACGCGTGGCCGAAATCGCCGCGGGCCACGGCGTGGAAGCCCCCGCGATTGGGGTTACAATCGGGAAGGAAATCGAGATCCGGCAGAGGACCATGACGCTGGGTTCATGGGAAATCTCGACGCTCAAGGCGCTCTACGACCAGGGGCTCGAAAAGCAGTTGGATGCGGGGAAAAAACGATAATGGCCACGGATGAACACGCATAAACCCGGATAAGAAAGAGACTCTATCCGTGTTCATCCGTGGCCCACTCTTGGGTTCAGATGGTACTCGACAAATTCCACGACGAATGCGGCGTGGTCGCCGTGTTCGGCCACCCGGAAGCCGCCAAGCTCGCCTATCTCGGGCTTTATGCCTTGCAGCACCGCGGCCAGGAGAGCGCGGGCATCTGCACCAGCGACGGTTCGCTCATTTATTGCCGTAAGGCCATGGGGCACGTGGCGGATGTCTTCACCTCGTCGGCTCTGGCGGATCTCCCCGGCTCGCAGGCCATCGGCCACACGCGCTACTCCACCGCGGGCGATACCCTGATCCTCAACGCCCAGCCGTTTTCCGTGGCCTGCAACAAGGGGCGGCTGGCGGTGGCGCACAACGGCAACATCACCAACGCCGCCGAACTGCGGCGCGAACTGGAGCGCGGCGGATCCATATTTCAGGCCAACAGCGACACGGAGGTGATCCTGCACCTGGTGGCGCGATCTTCGGAGCGGACGCTGGCGGGCGCATTACGTGATGCCCTGCTGCAACTGGAAGGCGCTTTTTCGCTGGTTCTGCTCTCCGAGGACCGCCTGATCGTGGCGCGCGACCCGCACGGCTTCCGCCCCCTTGCCTTCGGCGAGATGGAAATATCCGGCGGCCGCAAGTGCTACGTGGCGGCCTCGGAGACGTGCGCTTTCGACCTGATCGGCGCCACGTACCTGCACGACGTCGATCCCGGTGAAATGGTGGAGGTCGGCCCCGAGGGCATGAACCGCGTGCGCTACGCGCCGGAGCAGCAGCGCGCGCAGTGCGTTTTCGAGCACGTCTACTTCTCCCGCCCGGACTCCATCGTGTTCGGCCGCGCGGTGAACGAGTCGCGCGAAAACCTTGGCCGCCTGCTGGCCATCGAACACCCGGCGGACGCCGATATCGTGGTGCCGGTACCCGACTCGGGCGTGGCGGCTGCCATCGGCTACTCCGCCGAATCCGGCATCCCGTTCCGCCACGGGCTCATCCGCAACCACTACGTAGGCCGCACGTTCATCGAGCCTTCCCAGGCCATCCGCGACTTCGGCGTCAAGCTGAAGCTCAACCCCGTGCGCCAGTTGCTGAAGGATAAGCGCGTGATCCTGGTGGACGATTCCATCGTGCGCGGCACCACCAGCCGCAAGATCGTCCGCATGGTACGGCAGGCGGGCGCGCGCGAAGTGCACGTCCGCATCTCCTGCCCGCCGACCGTGTCGCCGTGCTTCTACGGCGTGGATACGCCTACGCGGGGCGAACTTATCGCCGCCAACCACAACGTGGAGGAGATCCGCCGCTTCGTGGAGGCCGATTCGCTGGGCTACCTTTCGGCGGCCTCCCTGCGCAAAGCCGTGGGCGACGACGAGCGTCACGAGTACTGCTATGCCTGCTACACTGGCGACTATCCGACGGACCTGGTCAACATCGAAGAACTGATGTCCGCGCGGCAGAAGCGGCGCTGATGGATGCTCAGCCGAATGCGTTTACCGCCGAGGCGCAGAGGCGCCAAGAAAACCAAAGAACAGGATGCTGGTTCCCTCTGCGTCGCGGCGGTGAGCTCCGTTCCTTCCCATGCATATTGAGCTCGACGGCGAAAGCCTGACCATCCGCGACGTCTGCGCCGTGGCGCGCGGCGGCGCTTCCGTTGCGCTTTCCCCGGCCGCCGTCGCCAAGATGATGGCTTCGCGCGCGCTCATCGACCGCCTGGCCGCCGGCGACGAGCCGATCTACGCCGTCAATACCGGGGTCGGCCTCCTGGCCGACGTGCGCATCCCCCGCGAGGAACTGGAACAACTCCAGCGCAACGTGGTCCGCTCGCATTCCACCGGCGTGGGCGAACCGCTCCCGCGCGGCGTGGTGCGGGCCATGATGCTGATCCGCGCCAACGTCCTCGCCAAGGGCTTCTCGGGGATTCGGCCCCTGGTGGCCGAGCGGTTATGCGACCTGCTCAACCGCGGGGTGACGCCCGTGGTCCCATCCCAGGGCAGCGTGGGCGCCTCGGGCGATCTGGCGCCCCTGGCCCACATGGCGCTCGTCCTGATCGGCGAGGGCGAAGCCGAGTTCGAGAACGCCGTCCTGCCCGGAATGGAGGCCCTCCGCCGCGCGGGAATCGACCGCATCGATCTCCACCCCAAGGAAGGGATTAGTCTCATCAACGGCACGCAGGCCATGCTGGCTGTCGGCTGCCTGGAACTGGATGCCGCCGAAACCCTGGCGCGCGCCGCCGACGTGGTCTGCGCCCTCACGCTCGACGCCCTGCGCGGCACGCCGCGCGCCTTCGACCCCCGGATCCACGCCGCCCGGCCGCATCCCGGGCAGGGAGAGAGCGCTGCGAACCTGCGCCGGCTGCTGGAAGGCAGCGAAATCCGCCAGTCGCACATCACCTGCCGGCGCGTGCAGGACGCCTACTCGCTGCGCTGCGCGCCCCAGGTCCACGGGGCCGTGCGCGACGCCCTGGCCGAGGCGCGCCGCGTCTTTTCCATCGAGCTGAACTCCGCCACCGACAACCCGCTGGTATTCGGGGAAGAGATCCTCTCCGGCGGCAACTTTCATGGCGAGCCGCTGGCCTTTCAGCTCGATTTCCTGGCCGTGGCCCTGGCGGCGCTGGCCAACATCTCCGAACGGCGCGTGGACCGCCTGGTGAACCCCGCGCTCAACGAGCACCTCCCGCCCTTCCTCGCCGGCCATGCGGGCCTGGAATCCGGATTGATGATGGCGCAGGTGACTGCTGCCAGCCTGGTGGCCGAGAACCGCGTGCTGGCGCACCCGGCCTCCCTGGGCTCGATCACCACCAGCGGGAACAAAGAGGATTTCGTCAGCATGGGGATGACGTCCGCCGTGAAGTTCGGACGCGTGGCGCGCAATACCCGGATGGTGCTGGCGATTGAAGCGTTGGCCGCCGCGCGGGCCCTCGACCTGCTGGCGCCCCTGAAGAGCAGCCCCGTGCTGGAAGAAGTGCGCACCCGCATCCGCCGGGTATCGCCGCCGATCGAAGGCGACCGTCCGTTCCACCGGGACATTCAGGCGATCGATGGGCTGATAGCGGAAGGCGAATTATTGGCCACGGATGAACACGGATAAACACGGATAAAGCAGTAAGTCAAAACAAAGGTGTTATCCGTGTGCATCCGTGTTCCTCCGTGGCCAAATGGCTTTTGAGCCCGCTTCTTGCGGTAGCTCCGGGCGGTTCCATATATTCAGGCGATCGATAAGGTGATTGTGGGAAGGCGAATGATTGGCCACGGATGAACACGGATAAACACGGATAAAGCAGTAAGTCAAAACAAAGGTGTTATCCGTGTGCATCCGTGTTCATCCGTGGCCAAATGGCTTTTGAGTCCGCTTCTTGCGGTCGCTCCGGACAGTTCCATATATTCAGACGATCGATAAGGTGATTGTGGAAGGCGAATGATTGGCCACGGATGAACACGGATAAACACGGATAAAGCAGTAAGTCAAAACAAAGGTGTTATCCGTGTGCATCCGTGGCCAAATGGCTTTTAAGTCCGCTTCTTGCGGTAGCTCCGCGCCAATTCCATGTAGACTCCCAAGTCCCGGTCCAGGTCGGATTGCGTGCCGTCGAAGTAGAAATTGCGGATGGGGATGCCGCCGAGGTCGCGGCTGATGCGGGGGTAGATGGCTTCACACACGATGCCGTTCATGCAGGTGAAGGGGCTGATGTCGATGATCCCCGCGGCGCCCTTCTTCGCCAGGAACACCGCCTTGCCCACGTTCAGCACCATTTCGCCGAAGGCGCCCTCGCGCGGCAGATAGGGGCGCGCACATTCGAGGATTTCGTAGATATCCGGCTCTTGGCGGTCTCTGAACTCCTCCTCCAGGGGCTCCACCAGCACGTGCTCGTCGCGCTTCTGCACGTTCTTGCGGACCCACGCGCCCAGCGCTTCCAGCGTCCAGATGCGGCCGTTGAGCTTGAGCTTGCGGAAGTGCTCGGAAGTGGTGTACCAGATCCACTCCACCAGGTCGGAAATCCATGCCTCGGCCCCGTAGGCCTCCAGGCTTCGCACCAGGTCTTCGTTGGAAAACGTGTTCAGCCGGCAGAAGATCTCGCCGACGATTCCGATCAGCGGCAGGCCGCGGTCCTTCCGGGGCTTCAGTTTCCGGAACCGGCCGCGGCACCGTACTATGGAATCGCGCAGGGACTGGAGTTGCACGCCCGGGTCGGTGGGAGTGGTCTCCAGGGTGTTGCAGAGGTCCGCCAGGCACTCCTCGTAGACCGCCTCGGTATCGCCGCGGCGCTCTTCATACGGCCTGTAGATCAGGAGGAGTTTCTGCAGGAGATCGGCGCAGAGCAGCGCCCGCCACCCGGTGCGCACGAAGGGTTTCGAAAGGTCGCCGAGTCCGTCATAGGCGTTGCCGCTGGTGGGTGAGAGGATCTGCGCCGAGCGGTACCCGTTGGCGTCCAGGATGTGCCGCAGGTAGGGGGCGTACTGCCCGAAGCGGCAGGGACCTTCCGCCGTGGGCATGAAGAGGGCCACGCGCGCCGGGTCGATATCCGGCCGGGCCAGCAGCTTCATGAAATCGCCGACCGTCACTTTGGCGGGGTAGCACTCGTCGCCGGAGGTGTAGCGCGCGCCGAGTTCGCGGGTGCGCTCGTCGGACGGCGGCGTCGGCTCCGCCTCCAGCCCGATGGCGCGGAAGGCCGAGGCGAACGCTCGCGCGCTGCCGTAGGCCATCGGCGGAATGTAGACTCGTTTGCCCTTTACTGAACGCTCACCGCCACCGATTGCGGTCTCGGCTGGGGCGGCTGGCTCGACGATTGGTAGCATCGCAGGATCCCTTTGCTGTCCAGGTACGCTTCGCAGCGCGTCATGTAGCCGGCGTCGTTGCCGTGCCCGTCGAATTGCAGGATGAGCAGCGGCGCGCCGGCGGCCTCGCGGGCGAAGTGCTTGATGTAGGAGTCCGGCCCGCACTTGAAGTTGGTGATGTAGACCAGGTGCAGGTTGGGGCGCGCGGCGGCCACGCGCGCGGCCTCCAGGATCTTGCGGCCCGAAATCCAGAACATGTTGGAATGCAGGTCGTCGATCGGCTCCCGGCCGGTCACCAGGAAATCCAGCGGGATCACGTTGGCGCCGTAGCGGTGCCGCAGTTTGCGGGGGATGTCGCAGTTCACGGCGCGGTCGTAAATGTTATAGCCGCGGCCCACCAGCACGAGTCCGGGTTCGCCGGTCTCCTCCAGGGTGGCCAGCGCCTTGCGGCCCGCCTCCAACAGCTTCTCCTGGAACTCCCTTTGCGCCGCGAAGGCGGCGTCCACCGCGCGGTCGCTGGCCCGCCGGCCCACGCCGATGCGCTGCATGGCTTCCGCCAGACCCTTCTTTACCTGCGCCGGCCCAAGCTGGAAGTGCAGGGTCGGAATCAGGAACTTCCGGATGTGCGGCTCCAGCGCCGGCGCCGCGCGCAGCACCCAGGGCAGCGTCTGGTTCCACGGGCAGTAGTGGCTGGCGGCCGAATCACCGCCTTCCGAATTCACCATGTTGGGAACCAGAATGTAATCCACGCCCGATTCGGCCAGCGCCAGCACGTGTCCGTGGGCCACCTGCACGGGGTAGCTGGCCCGCGGAATGCCGACGCGCAGGGGCCGGGGCATGGAAGATTCCTTTCCCTGGCCCCCAACCTTTTCCAAGAGGTGTTCCCGATATGCGAACAGGTCCTCAATCACCGGCTTTCGGCCCGTGGGGGACGGCTTCCGGAACTTATCGGAGCACTTGTCGCCCCAGTAGCTCTTCTGGCCGCCGATGATGAACTGCTTCATGTCGCAGAGGTTGGAGCAGGCCTTGCAGACGAAATCGCGGGCCACTTCCGGCTGCGGCAGTTGATAGCCCCGGAACCGCGTCTGGCCGCGCGTGGCTTCCTGCCATTGCCGGGCGATGAGAGCCATTCCGATGGCTCCCATCACTCCGTTGTAGGGCGGCACCGTGATCTTCTTGCCGAGCACGCTGGCGAAGGCGGCGGTCACGGCGTCGTTGTACGCGGTGCCGCCCTGGAAGTAGATCACGTTGCCGATCTTGCGCCCGCGCACGACGCGGTTCAGGTAGTTCAGCGCAATGGAATACGCCAGGCCGCCCACCAGGTTGGGCACGGTCTCGCCCTTGTGCAGCCAGCCCGTCACGTCGCGCTCCATGAAGACCGTGCAGCGCTCGCCGAGGCGGGTGGGACCGCCGGAGGAGAGCGCCAGTTTGGCGAACTCGCCCTTGATGCTGATCCCCAGTTTCTCCGCCTGCTCTTCCAGGAACGACCCCGTACCCGCGGCGCACGCCTCGTTCATGGCGAAATCCACCACCACCCCGTTTTCGATGGAGATGAACTTGGAGTCCTGGCCGCCGATCTCGAAGATGGTGTCCACGGGTTCGCCGCCCAGCGTCTTGCTGACGTGCACGGCGCCGGTTTTGTGCGCCGTGATCTCGTCGTTGACGCAATCCGCGCCCACGAACTCGGCGATCAGCTCGCGCCCCGAACCGGTGGCGCCCACGCCTAAGATCTTCAGCCGTTTGCCCCAGATGCGCTCCACTTCGGAGAGGCCCTGCTGCACGGCCTCGATGGGCCGCCCCGCGGTGCGCAGGTAGACGTCGTGGATGACCGCGCCGAACTCGTCGATCACCGCCACGTTGGTGGAAACGGAGCCGATATCGAGCCCGATGTAGGCGGGGATGGGCCGATCGTCCGGCGGCGCGACGTACACCCCCACTTTGTCGCGCAGTTGCACGACGTTCTCGGTGGCGAGCGGACGCGTGTCCTGCACGCGGTCTTCGGCGTCGTGCTGGCGGAGGCGGTGAATCTCCAGGATGGAGCGCTTCTGCGGCTCCTCGGTCTCCAGGATCGCGGCGCCGATGGCTCCCACCCAGGCGTATTCGGCGGGGACGAACAGATCGCTCTCGGCCAGCGAAAACGCCTCGCGCAGCGCGCCGGTAACGCCGGCGTTCTGCGACACGGCGCCGATCAGCGCCACGGGCGCCTCGACCGGGCGGCCCTTCACGATGGCGCTCTTGAAGTTCCGCGCCACGGCGTCGCACAGGCCGCGCAGGATCTCCGCCGGAGAATAGCCCTTCTGCTGGGCGTGGATCATGTCGCTCTTGGCGAAGACCGAGCAGCGCCCGGCGATCCGCGCCGCGCACGCGGCGGTACAGACCAACTGCCCCACTTCTTCCACCGAGTACTGCATGCGCAGGGCCTGCTGGTCGAGGAACGATCCGGTGCCCGCGGCGCATTCGCCCGAGCGGTCGTAATCCAGAATGCTGAAGCCGTCGAGCCGGATATATTTGGAGCTCTCGCCGCCGATCTCGAAAACTGTGCGCGCCCTGGGGTAGAGCGTGCCCATGGTGCGGGCGATGGCCTTGAACTCGTTCTCGAAGAACAGCCCCAGCACCTTGGCGATGGTGCGCGCGCCCGAGCCCGTCATGCGGATGCCTTCCACGCGATTTTCGGGGACGGTTTCGTAGAACTCCTGCAACAGATCGTAGGTGGACTGGATGGGGCTACCGGCGATGCGGCGGTATTCGGAAAGGACAAGCGGAGACCCATTCAGTTCCGAAAGCCGGAAATCCGGGCGCGCCGCGCACAACGCGTTCAGTGCGGGCCGGTCCTGGGGCTTGCCCAAAGCGGCCAACTTGAGACTGATGGCTCCGATGTCCAGACCGATATTGATGCCCATGAGAGGTATCGCGCCTTTTCCAACAGTTTCCCAGGGAGGGGGTGCGGATTTCAACAATTCAGGCCCGAATGGAGGATTTCCCGAGGCGATAGGGGAGAGGATGGGGTCGAGTGGGGTAGACCGGGGGGAAGCCCTGGGAGTGGGCGACTCCGGGCGCGGCCCCGCAGAACATGGCCGAAGCCGAACAGGCCGGGGGGCGCCGGACACGCGGCCTACCTGAAAGGCGCCCTGGATGAAGGGCAAGGTGGCAGCCGGCGGCGCAGATACCACGCAGTGGGATTCGTGAAAGGGGCAAACCGGGTACAGGCACGAAGTTTCGCAAAGACGGCGAAATGCGAGCCAGTCCCCGCTTTGCAGGTCGCCTACCTGAAAGGAGTCCTGGATGAAGGGCAAGGTAGTGGCCCGGCGGCCAAATTCCACGCAGTGGGATTCGTGAAAGGGGCAAACCGGGTACAGGCACGAAGTTTCGCAAAGACGGCGAAATTCGAGCCAGTCCCCGCTTTGCAAGTTGCCTATCTGCAAGGAGTCCTGGATGAAGGGCAAGGTAGTGGCCT
>JAIQFU010000469.1 GCA_020073115.1 Terriglobia bacterium | reverse complement strand
GTCGGCCTGGAGCCGCCATGCGATGCGCCGGAAGAGAAACTGCTTATGGTTGGACCGCGACTCCTCGCCGAAGACCTCGTGGTACCGCCCGCGCAACTCCCTCACCGTCATCCGCCGGAGCGCTTCAATCTGCATTTGAACCTGAATCTTCAACTCCTTCTCCTTTCTCGGAGGCGTTAACCTCGTGTCCATGAGGGCTCGCTTCGGCGGTGGTATCAAGTAGATCTTTGCGGCGGTTGTTGCGGTACCGGAGGTAGCCGTCGGCGAGGATAGCGGCGATGCTGTCCAGGTCCTCCAGGAACTCTTCGTCGTGGTTGCTCACGCGTCATCCCCCTGGCGGGAACCGCTTGGCGTGCGGCTGTGGGAGACGGAAGGCGCGGGACTGGCAGATGCTGCTGTGTCCCGGCGTTCTGCCGGCGCCCACAGCGGTGTCCGCCTTGCGGTAGTCCCACTGTCTGGTGAAGTCGGGAGCGGCTGCGAACCACCCCCACTGGATATATACGCGAAACGTTCGAAAAACGTCCGGTTCGCCAAGCAATCTGAGCGACGGCGTTAACCGCGCGGCCCTTCTCCGGCGCGCGGCGGAGAATTTTCGCGGAGAACGGCGTAACTGGACCAAGCCGCGGCGCTCACCGGAATTCTCCATGGCGGCACACGCGACTCTCGCGGAGCCGCAAGTCTTTGGCTATGTTGAGGAAACCACGCGACGTTTAGGCGGGCACACGAGGGGCGATGACGTTAACAGGTGGGGAAGACAAATCCGGGTAAAAATGGTTTGGCTCAATTCGCCCCTGACAACCTGTCCCCGGGTGGTTAACAGGACAGCCGCGTAAGTTGTTGACAACACAGCGGCAGGAACTACGACTCGTCGCTCTTGTCGAGAATCTCCAGCTTGAATTGCCAGCCTTCGAAGGTCATCAGCATGTGGCCGAATTGATCCCACGTAATTTCCCGGCCATCGATAACCAGACGCGGCACCCGACCGTCCTCGTCCTGGTCCCAATCAATCCGGCCTCGCACCACCTGGTCGGCGATCTGCAATCCGAGGCTGCCGCGCTTGAGATGCTTGATTGACAGAGCCCGGCGGATCTTCTCGACCAACCGTCCGAACAGAGCGAGAAGGTCCTCTTCGGGGTCGCCGATGATCTGAAACTGATAGCCGGCCGGTTCACCATCGCGAAGTTCGAAGGCATTCAGCGCGACACCGGGCAAGAACAGATGAGTACCAAAATGAAAATCGTGCGCCTGTCCTTCGCAGTCCACAATCCGGACCGGTTCGAAATTCAGGTGCTCGAATTTGTCCAGGCCACCCAGTTTGGCAGACTCAGCATTGAAACACTGCCCACACAATTTCCGGTAGCCGCTCTCGATTGACCCGAGATTGATGATGTCATAGTTGGGCACGATCTTGCGGCAGTTGCTGCACGGGGTTCCTTGCGTCTTCTTGCGCTCAGTGCGGCTCATCCCCATGAAGCATAGCAGCCTGCCTGCATTACCGGGCAGTGAAACGGTCGAGGGCTGCCTTCAAGAGAGATGGAGAACAACGGAAACTTGTGCTTCGGAGCCGATCAATGGCCGCGGGCAGATTAACCAGTCCTCTCGTGGCGGCTTCGCTCAATACGCCCAGCGTACCCGTAATCCGCAGCCCGCGTTGGGCGGCGACACGCCGCGCCGATTTTTCGTCGAGTAGAATCAATTCGGCATTGATCGATTCCGCCAGCAAAATTGCGGCCTGCTCACCAGCCTGAAGCTTCTCTATCCCTGCTGTGCTGCGAATTGGATTCTCCTGGACAGTAACCCAGGGCGGGAGATTTGCCGCCCAGCCGCGGACTGCATCCGGAGCGTCTTCGTGTAGCAGTTCGCTGATGACAGCCGCCGGAACCACTACCTTACTGAAGAGCTTTAGAAGGACGTCGATTTCATCAATGAGGATCAGGTAGCAGAGCGGCGAAGTGTCCGCGACCGCGATCATTGCGGGGCTGCGCCGCGAATTGCAGCGATGTCCCGTTCGAGGTCATCCATCGTGTAGTCGTGATACGCTTCGGCGCGCCGCAGAAAGGATTCCGTCTGCCATCGCGAAGATAGCCCGAGCATCTGCTGCACCTGGGCCGGGGTAATCGTGCCCGACCGATATGCCTCGATGGCGACAGCTTCCAGCACGGCCCGCGAGACATCCCCTGCCTGGCCTGCGAGCACCCGCCCGATGTCGTCCGGAATTTCAATCGCGATGTTCACAACGCACTCCTTCCTATACTCTACCTGAAACCTGACCATCGAGGTCCTCCGCAGGACTTGCATCGGGCTGGAACTCGATCTTAATCCGACCTGTGTCAGCGCTGAACACCACACGCCGGATGGCCCCCCTGAGTGCAGCCTGTTCCTCCCTGGAGCTGAGCCCCGTGCTTTCAAGCCCGACAGCCGATAGCACGGCCGTCTCGATCTTGCCGGCATTCACCAAGACGCCTTTGCACGGTTCACGGCCGCCCGCAGTCGAACGGCAGCGATAGTACCGGTAAATCAATGAGCCGCGCCGTCGGCTGTGGGTGCTCAAGAGCCGACCGCATTTCCCGCAATAAGCCAAGCCGAGCAGCGGCCATGGCAAGTGCTCGCTTACCCGACCGGGTTTTCGGGTGCGCCGGAGAGCGAGAATGTTCTGAACATCGTGGTAAAGGGATCGCTCGATCAGGGCCTCGTGGCAGCCCTCGCGAAAACCATAGCCGTCCACCACCAAGCCGGCGTCGACGTGGTTAGTGAGGGTGAAGAGGATTTGGGGAGAGGTCCAGGGATTTCCGGTCCCGGTGTGCCATCCCATAGCATTCGCATACGACGCGATCGTAGAAGGGCGCACCTTGGCAACTGCCCACCGAAACATCGTCGAGACGATCTCGCCTTCCTCTGGAACGATAACTAACTGCTTTGTTCGCGGGTCGGCCGCATATCCAAATGGAATGGCGCCAGCAATCCGCCGTCCCTTTGATTTCAAATATGCCCGCGCTTCCGCAATACGCGTGGCCGTCATCTCCCTTTCGAACTCCGCGAACGACGCCAGCACATTCAGCATCAGATTGTCGAGTGAGGCCACGCCGAGCGTTGGGGCGGCAACCACGTGCAGTTCGACATTGTTGGCCCGGAATTCTTGGGCGAGGAAAACGAAGTCCCGAAGACTGCGTGAGAGCCTGTCGAGACGATGGATGACCACGCGGTCCACAGCGCCCCATCGGATCAACTTCAGCAAACCCTGAGTGGCGGGCCGCTCAAGCGTCGTGCCGGAGTAGCCGTCATCATCGAATCGGCAATCGAACAGAACCCAGCCCAGCCCCTTTTGAGATTGAACGAACGCGCGGCACAGATCGAACTGGATCCGACAGGAAGAGAGGTCATCGTTCTGATCTACAGAGCGACGTGTGTAGATGGCGCAACGAACGGGCGTTCGGAGCGGCACGGCGGGCCGGTCCGTTCGCAGATCATCCTCCCGATTTCGGCGGTGTCACCACTCCATCATAGGGCACGGCGCCGTTAACCCGGCGTTGCGGTTTCGAAAGTGAAGGATCGTTGTGTCAGCCCTTCCGGGCTCCACGATAGAGCGCCGGTTCGGCGGTTCGCGTCGCCGGTTAGGGAGCACTGCTCAAAGGAAATGCCCGCAAGTTTCAGAAAGCGCGCATCTTGTCGAGCAATCTGTGCGTCGGCGTTAACCGCCGTGCGTTTCTCCGGCCCACTCCGGAGAAAAATGGCGCAGAACGCCGCCGGAACCCGCGCCCTCGCACTCACCGCGACTCTCCGAGTCCGCACCCGCCGAGAGGCACCGCGCCGCAAGTTGTTGGCTATGTAGAGGAAAGTACAACGGGTTCGCGCAGACGCACCGAAAGCGCTGACGTAAACCACAGGGGAAAACAAATCCAGGCAAAAATAGTTTGGCTCCCCAAGTGAAACAAAGGGTGTTTGACGGTGTAGAGACACTGGCAAAACGATTGATTCTAAATGGGCTACTCAAATTGGCCTAAAGTCGCCATCTCCGTTTTGGGCCGTGTAGCACCTGCTTGCCATCTTCGCCCCCGAAACGGATTCGGACCACTCCGTTGGCCGGGAACGCCTGAGACAGAACCAGTTCCGAGATTCCAGCCCCGCAACGTGTACTGGGCAGTTAACCGGGCGCGGAGAACGGCGCGACCGCTGGTTAACGAGCGGAGATGCAGGCAAATCTCGTGGTTGCTACCCCGAACCGACTGCGCCCAGTCTACGAGAAGACTTTCTTCTGCCCCGATCCCATTGGTAGACCCTCTGCCGATTGTAGGTAAACCCTTCGCGACCAGGCGGGAGCAATCTCTGCAACTCCGGTCTGCCCGTCGCAGTAGCGGCGACAAACCGTCAAGGTGGATTGCCGCTTCCACCGC
>JAIQFU010000468.1 GCA_020073115.1 Terriglobia bacterium | reverse complement strand
CGTGACCGACCCCCGCGGCCGGGTGATCGCTTCCCTGGGAGGCGCCGCCGCCGAAACCCTCCCGCAAGAGCTACCGGTGGTGCGGGCCGCCGCGGCGGGCTTCCCGGCGCAGGCATCCGGCTTTCTGGCGCGCGGCAACGGGCTGTATCACATCACCATTACGCCGGTGTATGTCCAGGCCGGCCAGGAGAACGCCCTGCTGAATGTCCTGGTGGCGGGGTACGCCATCAACCAAGCCGTGGTAAGCCGGCTCAAAACCGCAACCGGCGGAAGCGAGTTTCTCTTCGTCGCCGAGGGGAAAGTGGTCGCTTCCACTCTTTCACCGGCCCGTTCCGCCGCGGTCGCCGCGCAAGTCCGTTCCGCGCCCTCCATCGTTCGGGCTGGCATTCACGTATCTGACGGCGCGGCGCATCGTGGACCCGGTGAAGAAGCTCGACCGCGCCGCGGCCGAAGTGGCGGCGGGGAACTACGAATGCGAGGCCCCCGTCAGCAGCTAGGACGAGCTCGGACGCCTGGCTGCCACCTTCAATGCCATGTGCGCTTCCATCCGGCAGGCGCGCGAAGAGCTGATCCGCTCCGAGCGCATCGGCGTGGTGGGCCGCCTGGCGGCGTCTATCGTGCACGATCTGCGCAACCCGCTGGCCGCCATCTACGGTGGCGCCGAGATGCTGATGGACTCCCGGCTTTCCGAACCGCAAATCAAGAGGCTCGCGCGGAATATGTACGACGCGTCCCGCCGCATCCAACAGATGCTCCAGGATCTTCTGGACCTCGGCCGCGGCGGGCCGAGTCAGCGGCAGAGAGCCGATCTGCGCGAGATCGTCAGCCGCGCGGCCGAGACGCTGGTATTGAAGGCCGAGGCGCAGTCGATCCAGGTCGTGTTGGACATCCCCGAACATCTTTACGCAGATCTCGATTCGCGCCGCATCGAGCGCGTTGTAGCCAACCTGATCGGGAACGCGATCGACGCCATGCCGGGCGGCGGCGCGATCACGGTTTCAGCGGTGCGAGAGGGCGGTTCGGCCATGATAGCCGTCCGCGACACGGGGCCGGGCATCCCCGCCGAGGTTCGTGACCGCCTGTTCCAGCCGTTCGCAACCAGCCGCAAGGGAAACGGCATGGGGCTGGGGCTGGCCCTGTCGCGCCAGGCGGTGGTCGATCACGGTGGCGACATGTGGGCCGAACTGGCGCCGGGCCCGGGAGCGTGTTTCATCTTTCGGCTCCCCCTGGAGCCCCCCGGCTAGCGTCAGGAAGCCTTCCGCCGCTCGGTTTTGGGCGCCGGTTGACTTCGCCTGCGCGCCATAACTCACCGGGGGCCAAAATCGGCCACCGGCGGTACTGCGCCCGCGTTCTGAATGCGTGCGAGTACCGATCGCACTACGCGATCGCAACGCTCGCCCATGAACAGGAATGCGTCGGAGCCGCCGACGTGGGCCAGGTCGTATAACGATTTGCGCAGCATCCGGCGGGAGCGGTGCAACTGAACCCGGATATTCTCCTCCGTCGTTTCCAAGCACTCAGCGGCCTCCGCGCTGCTGAGCCCCTCGATTTCTCTCAGCACGAACACCGAACGGTAGCCGTCCGGCAGGGCGTCGATGACGGTCTCGATCAGGGTCCGCGCCTCCCCTTCGGAAAATCGCGCTTCGGGACTGGGGTCGTCTGATTTCATGTTGTCCATCCCGTATTCGGTTTCATCGCCGGTACCCGGCAGGGAAATGGTCCTTCTGTTGCGTTTCACGCGCGCCAGCGCCTCGTAAACGGCAATCCGGGTGAGCCACGTCGAGAACTTCGCGTTTCCGGCGAACTGCCGTAAGTGCGCGTACGCCCGCACGTACGCTTCCTGGACAATGTCCTCCGCCTCGGCGTCATCGCGCGTGATTGAGCGCGCTGCGCGGTACAGCCGCCGGTTGTAGCGGCGCATGAGAATTTCGTACAGCGCGGTTTCCCCCGCGATGACCCGTTCTACCACCTCCTCGTCAGAAGGGGCGCCTTCCAAAACCGCTTCGCTCATAGTCTCTACCATTATGGAGTGCGAAGGCGCGCTGGCGTTACAGCCGCCAGAGACTGTAACGAAAAAGCTCGCGCCCGCTCTGTAGAGGCAGACGCGTTGAAGGCGCGTTTCTAAAGGAGGTTCGATGGCACAAACGATCACGGGCAACATGGAAGGCGCGTTCCCGGAACGCGGCGAGGCGCGCCAGGGTATTCGGAGTTGGACCCCGGCCTACCAGGCCTACCAGATTCTGCATGTAGGATTCGTGGCGGCTCCGGTCCTCGCTGGGCTGGACAAGTTTCTGCACGTCCTGACCAACTGGGATGCGTATCTGGCGCCTGCCATAGCGCGACTGTCGCCCATCGGCGGGCACGGTCTCATGCTCGCGGCCGGAGCGATAGAAATAGCCGCCGGCGCGCTGGTGGCGCTGAAGCCGAAAATAGGTGGGTACGTAGTGGCGTTCTGGCTCTGGGGAATTATCCTGAACCTACTGCTGATCCCCAACTACTTCGATATTGCGCTGCGCGATTTTGGCTTATCCCTGGGAGCGCTGGCGCTTGCCCGGCTGGGCGCTGAATATGAGGGTTCCACAAACCACGGCGGCTGAAACGCTGGGCTGCCGGCGCAATGGGCGGGGGAACCCCCGGGTCCCCTGCTTGTCGAAACCGGTCTTCAAACCGGCGGCCGGTTACGCTTCATGGGCGCCGTTGAAGGCGTCGCTGATCTCCAGCAGCGGAGGGGCGCCGGGGGGCGGGCGGAAGGAGTAGCGCCCGATGAGAACCACGACGCCCCTGCTATTGCAGCGGAGGATCGTGCCGAACACGGACAGGTGGATGGGATCCCCCTGCTTGGTTGTGGCCGGCCAATCGATCGATAACTCAATCAGCGCCTTGGCGGGGAGCGGCGTATCGGGGGTAAAGCGCAACGCCTGGCTGCTTACATCACAGGTTTCCCCTTGCCCGCTGACGGAGGTGCGTCTCTTGCGGACGGTGTACCGCAACGGCAGCTTCAGTTCATACCGCCATGCTCTTCGCCGCTCCGCAGCCTGGGGGGCGGACGCCCTGAATTTAGGTGCGGTCCTGCGCCGGCGAAAGCCGGTTGCGTTCTTTGGCGCTAGCGAATGTGACACTTTTCACCGAGCACCGACACAGCACCCTTCTTACCATTTCACGCCTGCCGTCAATTTACTGATAATAAGGCGCTTATGAGCTGCACCCCCGCGTGGTGGTAGTTCCCACGTTTTGTCAATTCAGGAGCCGGATGCAGAGAACTGGCGGTCGGCAGGTGTGCAACAACTCCTGACGGCGCCTCAGGACGGCGGTGCCGACAGCCCGGACGCTGGCGCTATGGGGAGCACTCCCGAGTCTGACCGGCTCGCGGCCCGCTTTGCTGCTCGATCCTGGTATCGGAGATTTAGCCGTACCACGCAAATCACGGCTCGCAATCGGAGTTTCAGCCCTGTTCTGCGCGCTTGACAAAGATTGGGAAAAAAAGAGAGTTATGAGTCGCGCCGGGCTGTGGTCGCGGTCGCCGGCGAGTGGTCCGCGCCCGGCGTTGAAGGACACGGCGGCGTGTGCTGGATCGAGACGACTTCGATGCGCGCCAAGGGGAGGCATTCTACGGCGCCCGTGTCGGCATCGACTAAGGTCAACGCATCGGCGTTCACTTCCATGCGAGCGGCTCCCCTCACACGGCACTCTTTCTCCGCATCCATTCTGAATTTCAATATCAGTTTGGGATCCGACATTCCTGTGCGCCTTCCGCGCTGCGGAACGAGTATTCGGCACGAACACACGACGGGCAATACTCGATTTAGTTAGTAGGGCTTTCCACCCATCCCCGAGCCGTGAGGCGCGTCGCTGGCCGATGAACAGATGGACGCCAGGGCCTCCCGCGCGGCGGGCGCCAACCGCCTGACTTTGGGCAAGGTCGTACAAACTTAAGGCAGTATTGAACGGCGATCTCGCCTTCCTTACCGTAGAGATCGCTCCCTCGTGGCTGGTTCGCCACCAGTCCGGGGAGCTTCTCGAGCTTGCGGTTCTGACGGGAGGTTCGCTCGTGCATACGCAAATCCTCGAACGGTCGCTGAACCGGTTGGCCCAGGCGCTGTTGGCCGCCACACTCTTGCTCTCTCCGGCAAGCCCTCTCTTTGGACAGGCTGCGTTGGGCTTGTCATCCGCCACCGCGGCGGCGGATGGGAGCGCAACGTTGAACCTCAGTTTGAGCTCGCCGGCAGGCAGCGAACCAGCGGGTGTTCAGTGGACGCTTGCCTATGCGCCCTCCGACATTATCTCCATCAGCGCCGTGGCAGGCCCCAGCGCCACAGCGGCAGGTAAGTCGCTCAACTGCTCCCTGACATCGGGAGCGTATGCGTGCCTGCTCGCCGGCATGAACACCACGCCTATGCAAAACGGAGTGGTAGCCGTCGTGAGCGTGACGATCGCATCAGGGATCGCGGGCGCCCCTATCAGCGTCACCAACGCGCTAGGGGTCAGCCCCGGAGGGAACTCGACGCCCGTAAACGGCGCCGGCGGGAGTATTACCCCGCTGCCTCCCTCGCCAATAACAGTGAGCGGGCTGACGTGCAACCCGAACAGCCTGGGTTCGGGCGCAAACTCGACCTGCACCGTCACCGTCTCGAGAACGGGTGGCGCAACGGTGACGCTGTCGGACAACGCGGCGCTGTTGACGACGCCCGCATCGGTGACGGTCGGCGCCGGCAGCACGACCGCGACCTTCACCGCCTCGGCGGGAACGATTGCGACGGATCAGACGGCGACTGTCACGGCGAC
>JAIQFU010000467.1 GCA_020073115.1 Terriglobia bacterium | reverse complement strand
CGTGCTGCGGGCCCTCGGCGCCGCGCGCGGCAGCGTCCTGGCATTGTTTTTAGGTGAGGCTCTGCTGTTCGGCGTGGCGGGAGGCCTGCTCGGGCTCGCCCTGGGCCGCTTGCTGGCCGGGGGAGCGGTGCGTCTCATCTCCGGGACCGTGAATGCCCTGTTCACCACCAGCCGCCCGGCGCCGGTGGCGCTTACCTGGAGCGAGGCGTGGATCGCGCTCGCCGCGGGCGCCGGGGTGGCGCTGTTCTCGGCTTTCGCGCCCGCGCGCGAGGCCATGAGCGTGCCGCCCACCGAAGCCATGGGCCGTGGAGCCCGGGAGCACCAGGCGCGGCTGCGCTGGCGGCGCGGCCTGGCCTGGTCCGTGACCTTCGCGGTTCTGGCGCTGGCGGCCTCCCAGGCCGGGCCGGTATCCGGCTTTCCCGTGGGCGGCTACGCCGCAGCGTTCCTGGCCATCGCCTCCGCCGCCACGGCCGCGCCGGCGGTGGTCCTGGCCGTCCAACGCGCCACCCGCGCGGTCGCGCGGCGCCGTGTCGAAAGCCTGCTGGCCGGCCGCAGCCTGGCCGCTTCCCTCTCCCGCACCTCGGTGGTGGTCGCGGCCCTGGCCACGGCCATCGCCATGATGGCCAGCGTGGGGATCATGGTGGACAGCTTCCGCGCCACCGTGGCGCTGTGGCTCGACGTTCAGCTTCGCGCCGATCTCTACGTCCGCGCCGCCGCGCCCTCCTCCGCCGGCGAGCACCCGGCGATTCCCGCGGAGGTTCCTCCGATTCTGGCCTCCACCCCCGGCGTTGCCGCGGTGGACGTCTTCTCGGCGCTCGAAATCCGCTACCGCGGCCAGCGCGCCACCCTCGGCGCCGGGAATGCCGAAATCTTCCGGCGCTACGGCCGCCTGCGGTTCCTTCCCGGAGAAGATCGCGACGCCATTCTGCGTTCGCTGCCCCGCCGCGACCGCGCCATCGTGAGCGAGCCGTTCGCCAATCACCACGGCGTCCGGCCCGGCGACAGGCTGGCGCTCGCCATCGGCGACCGCACCGCGTCCCTCACCGTGGCCGGCATCTATTACGAGTATTCCAGCCCCCAGGGTTATGTCATGGTGGACCGCTCCACCCTCCTCAAGTACCTGCCGGATCAACCGGCGGCGAACGCCGCGGTGTATCTCTCCCCCGGGGCGGACCCGGAGGACGTGCGCCGCCGGGTTCAGCTCCGGACCGCCGCTTATCCCGTGTCCATCGTGCCCAACCGGGAATTGCGCCGCGCGTCCATGGAGATCTTCGACCGCACTTTCGCCATCACTTGGGCGCTCGAAGCCGTGGCCGCCGCGGTCGCCATGCTGGGCGCGGCCAACTCGCTGCTGGCCCTGGCGCTCGACCGCCGCCGCGAGCTCGGCCTGCTGCGCTACCTCGGCGCCTCCGCCGGGCAGGTGCGCGGCATGATCCTCACCGAGGCGGGCTTCCTCGCCACCCTGGCCGCGATCCTCGGATTGGCGCTGGGGTTCGCGCTTTCGCTATTATTGATATTCGTAGTCAATAAGCAGAGCTTCGGCTGGACTATCCAGTTTCATCCCCCTAGAGAGCTGCTTGCGGGCGCATTGCTGCTGGTGTGGTGCGTCACGGTATTGGCCGGCCTGTACCCGGCGCGAGTGGCCTCACGGCTGAACCCGATCGACGTGATTCATGAAGAATAACGCATGAAATTGGTGAATCCCGAGCGTGCCGTCGTCGACATGGTGAAGCTGACCGGCTACTGCCTGAGGACAACGCGCGAGCACGGCAACCAGCCGGTACGGAGCGGTGTACGTGATAGACTTTGAATTACGAACCTCATCTCTTCTGGAGGACCTTCCCGAACAGAAGTTGACCCGCGGGCAGATGGGGACTGTGGTCGAATATCTTGCTCCGGGAGCCGATGAAGCCGTCCTGGTGGAGTTCAGCGATGATCAGGGAGAGGCGTACGCCATCGCAACTCTGAAACCCGATCAGCTCGTGATCTTGCATCGAGGATCTCGCGCGGCGTAACGCTCTGTCCCTTCTCTTTCCGACTTGACCCATGAAAACTAGCAACACAAACATCCGCAATATCGCCATCATCGCCCATGTCGACCATGGCAAGACCACGCTCGTGGACGCCATGCTCAACCAGAGCGGCATTTTCGGCGTGCACGAAGAACACGTGGAGCGCGTCATGGACTCCAACGATCTGGAGCGCGAGCGCGGCATCACCATCCTCTCCAAGATCACGGGCGTGCGCTATCACGGCGTGAAAATCAATATCGTCGATACCCCCGGCCATAGCGATTTCGGCGGCGAGGTGGAGCGCGCCCTCAAGGTGGTGGACGGCGTCATGCTCCTGGTGGACGCCAGCGAAGGTCCGCTGCCGCAGACGCGCTACGTGCTGTCCAAGGCGCTGGAGGCCAAACTTCCGCCGATCGTCGTCATCAACAAAATCGACCGGCCCGACGCCCGCGTGCCGGAGGTCCTGGATGAGATCTACGACCTCTTCATCGACCTCGACGCCACCGAAGAACAGCTCGACTTCCCGGTGCTCTACACCGTTTCCAGGACGGGTGTGGCGAAGCGATCCATGGACGATCCTTCCACCAACCTGCGCCCGCTGTTCGATGCCATCCTGGAGCACATTCCGGCTCCGGTCGGCGACCCGGACGGCGTTCTGCGGATGCTCGTGGCGAACCTCGACTACAGCGACTACCTGGGCCGCCTGGCGATCGGCCGCGTCTTCAACGGAACGCTGCATTATGGCGACACCGTGGGGATCGCCAAGCGCGACGGGTCGTTTCAGACCACCCGCATCACCAAGCTCTATTCCTTCGAGGGTCTCAAGCGCGTGGACGAAACCACGGGCTGCCCGGGCGACATCCTGGCCATCGCGGGAGTGGAAGGCATCACCATCGGCGAGACCGTCACCAGCGCGGAAAATCCCAAGCCGCTGCCGCAGATCCAGATCGACGAGCCCACCATCGCCATGGCCTTCACCATCAATAACGGGCCGTTCTCCGGACGCGAAGGCCAGTGGGTCACGTCGCGCAACCTGCGCGAACGCCTCGATAAGGAGCTGCTGACCAACGTTTCCATCCGCGTGGAGGAACTGGGACACGACACCTTCAAGGTGATGGGCCGCGGCGAATTACAGCTCGCCATCCTGATCGAGATGATGCGCCGCGAAGGCCATGAGCTGATGGTCGGCAAGCCCGAGATCATCACCCGCACCGTGAACGGCAAGGTGCAGGAACCGGTCGAGCTTCTGATCATCGACTGCCCGGAAGCGTTCCTGGGCGTCGTAATCGAGAAACTGGGCGCCCGCAAGGGTAAGATGACCAAAATGGTGAACCATGGCTCCGGCCGGGTCCGCCTGGAATTTCACGTGCCGTCGCGTGGGTTGATCGGCCTGCGCAGCGAGATCCTCACCGATACGCGCGGCACGGCCATTATGAACTCGCTCTTTCACGGCTACATCGAGTGGCAGGGCGAGATCCCGATGCGCCCTACCGGCGCGCTGGTGGCCGACCGTGCAGGCCGCACCACGGGGTACGCCATATTCAATCTTCAGGAGCGCGGCGAAATGTTCGTGGCGCCGGGCATGGAGGTCTATGAAGGAATGATTGTCGGCGAGAACGCCCGCGACCGGGACATCGACGTGAACATTGTCAAGGAGAAGAAGCAGACCAATATGCGCGCCTCCACCGCCGACGAGTCCATCCGCCTGGTGCCGCCGCGCATTCTGAACCTGGAGCAGGCGATTGAGTTCATCCGCGAAGACGAGTACGTGGAGATCACCCCCCAGTCGATCCGGTTGCGCAAGAAAACCCTGAAAGCCAACCAGCGGTAGAGTGCCGCCGGTGGCGAAAACCGGCCGCCGGCGGTCCTCTCAGTACCTCGCCAGTTCCTCGAAATCCACATTCCCCCCGGAGAGCACCACCCCGACTGTCCCGATGTCTCCCGGCAGTTTGCCGAACAACACAGCCGCCGCCGGCGCCGCCCCGCTGGGCTCTACCAGAATCTTCATCCGCAGGAGCAAAAACTTCACCGCCGCCCGCATCTCGTCGTCGCTCACCAGGATCACCCGTTCCACCAGCCGCTTCAGCACGGGGAAGGTCAACTCGCCCGGACGTGGCGCGCGCAGGCCGTCGGCGATCGTCTCCGGATGAGCCACGGTCACGCGCTCGCCCGCCGCGAGCGAAAGAAACGTATCGTTGGCGCCTTCCGGCTCTGCGCCGAAGATGCGAATGGCGGGGTGCAAGTCTTTGGCGATCGTCGCGCAGCCCGCAAGCAGCCCGCCGCCGCCCACCGGCGTGATCAGCGCGTCGAGCGGCCCGGTTTCCTCCAGCATCTCCAGCGCCGCCGTGCCCTGCCCCGCCATGATCATCGGATGGTCGAATGGCGGGACCAGCC